>JAFDZY010000345.1 GCA_018266685.1 Bacteroidota bacterium | reverse complement strand
TGGCAGTTCTGTCAGGGCACGGTCCACCTGCTCGGCCACAGTGGGCTTCTTGGCTTTCTTTCGCCCCTTTCCTTGCTTGGGCAGGTGAAGCACGTTTTGTTGCAGTTCGAAGAGGAGTGCCACCACGTGCTTGCACACGGGGCCGTCATACGGGCAGTCGCAGGCATATTCCGTAACGGCGTTTCCCTTCAGCCGAACACTGACCGTATAATCCTCGCTGCCTTGCACCACGGCCTCGTACAGGCCCGGTTCCAGTTCTTCCGGTTCCTCCACCGCGCCGCGCTCGAAGTACTTCAGCCCGCGCTCCAGGATGCGCTCGTCGATCTCCTGCTCAAAACGGTCCAAGGGGATTTCCATGGGGCGAAGGTGGGAAGCAGGTCACGAATTTGTTAGGCTGATCGGTAGGGAATCCACCTGCGCTTGACTTGATGGATGAAGACCTCGTGCCGCTTTGCCTTCAGTGCTCCCACCTCTTTTTCAGGTCCTCCATGTGCCAGGCGAGCGCATCGTCGTGAACACGGTACTCCACCGAGCGCGATTCACGAATTGGTTTACCGGCGAATTCGTTCAGGAACGCACATGATTCGATTTTCAGTACTTGCTGTGGCACGTACACTTTGCGCTCACCGGGCTTGATGCCGAACAGGCCATGGTCAAAAGCCCAATGGAGCGTGGACGTGAGCGCCAAGCCGTTCCGGATGTCGTCGCTTCCGCCCGACTTTAACGGAACCACGTGGGCTGCTTGGACCTCGAAAAGCCCGGTTGGCGTTCGCAAGCCGATCCCACTGACGGCACAGGTTGTACCGTACTCGAACCGGATGCCTGCGCGAAAGGCGGTGCTCCGTGCAATGCGTGCCTGCGTGCCGGTGATCCTTTTGACTTCTTCTGACACCGCTTGGAAGGGCTTCTGTGCGAGAGTGATCAAATGGGTCTTGGCTTCGGTGATCTGTTGCTGTGCTATTGGGCGTTTATCCGGCCAGACCAACCCCCAACGTCTATTGCCTATCGATGGGAGCAGTTCATCATATTCCGGAGTTCCCTGCTTCACCAACGAGAAGCGGTACTTCTCCAAGGCGTCCAGTCGGCGTTGCATGACCAGCACGTCGTTCTCGACCGAGTGCGAGCGCAGGGGCAACATGCCATTGGTCAATCGGCTTTCGGGTGAACGGGTGCCACCCCAAGTCTGAAATTGGTAGCGCACTGACGACTCTGTGACCTGTTCAGTACCGAGATAGAGTTCGACATCAAGCTCCCGGTCAACCGTGGGCGATGTTTCTCCGGTCAAACCCTCGTCGAGGGCGGGCAGAAACTCACGCAGGTCCTTTGGAAACGCAAGACCGCCTTGATGTCCCTTGGCCTTCCCGATAGGTGAGATGGGCGAAGGCCACCGCCAGGTACTGCTCGGTACCGGCCAATGTCTTCACGTACCGGTCCCCTCCATATCAATCCACGGTACGCCGGAACGTGCTACAGGGGAGAGAATCCATCAACTGCGCGAAGAGTGCCTTGCCGGAATACATGGGATGGTCCATGTTGGACCACCAAGCAAGTCGTTCCGGGCAGGTAGCCCCCGTACAAGTCGGCACCACGCATATTCCACCGCAAAGTGCTGCCGTTACTAGATAAACAGCCCATGACCCATCAGGTTAACCGGACAGCAGTGGCTTGGTACGAACTTTGGAAAGGTCTGGCGCAGATAGAATTCCGATGCGCGACATTCTCTATACCGTGGCATATGATGAGGCGCAAGAGCTTGTGCTCGCCATGAACGCCGTAAAGGGTGTGCGTTACTACTGCCCGGAGTGCAAGGGCGAGATGATCCCGCGCCGCAGCGTGGAGCAGAAGAAGGGTGCCAAGCGACCACACTATGCGCATAAGGTCAAGAGCCCAAACTGCGAACCCGAATCCGTATTACACTTCGGCTTCAAGAGGCTCCTTTCGCAACGCATCCAGAAAAATCTCGACAA
Organism: Bacteroidota bacterium; assembly: GCA_018266685.1. Classification (GTDB taxonomy): domain Bacteria; phylum Bacteroidota; class Bacteroidia; order Flavobacteriales_F; family PHOS-HE28; genus PHOS-HE28. The sequence goes on along the minus strand of JAFDZY010000345.1, from coordinate 1,043 downwards.
CCAAGAAGCTCTACCCATCAAATGGCACTGCGCGACTTGCGACAGAGAACATGAAGGCAATCTGCTTAAGAAGGCGGCTCGTGTTGAGGAAGAACTTTCCCTGGGACCATGTCGACCTGATATCGTGCTTTCCACAAATGTGGGTTGCCCTGTATGGGCCTTGGAGGTTGTGGTAACGCATGCGCCAGAGGAGGGGGTGCTGACTTATTACCGTCAGCAACGCATTGCTCTAGCCCGATTCGACCTGAAGAGCGATACTGATTTGGAGAAGGCCACTGCTTCAGTACTGTTGCCCGACCATGTGGACCAATGTGTGAACCCACGTTGCCCCGGATGCCACCGTTTCCAGCGCCAGGTAGTACTCTGGATAATCGAAGGCGGATGCTGGAAGTGCGGTTGTGTGATGCCAATCGCCGTTGTAGAAGGTGGTGAATCACGGGGTGGAACCTATGCTGGACCAGAGCACTTCACCGATGCGGAATTGAAGATTGCCCGGGACCATGGGTGCCTCATCAAGAGCAAGTACAGCAAGACGCAGAAGCGAAGCTATCCGGCCAATACGTGCAAGGATTGCGGTGCGTTTGCCGGTGAGTTCCACATGTTCACACAGTACATCGCACCCGCTCGGTATGGCGAACTGAAACATGAAAAGCTCGATGTCGGGTACTACTGCGAGCACTGCGACACTGAGGCGATGTTGAATGCAGAGTGGTCGGACGTGGAGGATGAGGACGATGGCACCGACCAGTGGCTCAAATCCGAACCCAGAGCATACAAGCCACCCGAGCCAGAAATACCGGATTGGCAGAAAGCCAAAGTGGGGTTCTGTATCCGTTGCCGGACGCCCATAGTTCGCAACAAATACAAACCGCTATGCGCAAACTGCTTCTATCCTGAAACGGTCAGAGAGCGTGAAGGATTGGTGCCTGATCTTGAACATCAGTTCTGCCACCGTTGTGGCGAAAACCACGAAACCACGCGCTGGAAGCCATTCTGTTTGAATTGCTTCTTCATTGCTGGTGGTCGCAGATAGAACTTCAGCG
>JAFDZY010000344.1 GCA_018266685.1 Bacteroidota bacterium | reverse complement strand
GCTTGGACGCGCTGGAGGACCGGTTGGTTGAAGGGTTGGTCTATCTTGAGGAGAACCCGGATAAGGTGAGTTCAATCACGAAATGGCCGTGGATAATTAATGCTTGTTCTAATGCGAATTAGAATAATCAGATGTAGTACTTGAACTGTCGTCGTTCTTCTTTCCAATTGTCCGTTGCCGTCAGGATTGATCCGATGCTGTCTGAGAAACGCAGAGTGACCGGCTTGCCATCACCATAGATGCATGTATTGTAGTTCAGCTTCGTAAGCGCCATGACGTCTTCAAGCACCGTGCGCAAAGGGCAGTTGCCGCGAGCTACTCGGATGTGCAGTGGGTTTGGGGTTTCAAGGCTCAGGCTCGTTTGCAGGCGCGGAACGAATCCACGGGTGAAGAGATAGGCTTCTCGTTCATCAACAATCATAGCAAGCCCTCTCATGATACCGTAGTCGCACTTCTCACTCTCAACATCCCTGAACAACTTCAGCGGCGAGGTCTCACGTATCACAATCCCAATTAGTTCAGTGTTGCACTTGTGCTTCTTCACGGCATCCGAGAAACCGCTCCATTCCTCATCGTGGAAGTTGGCACGACCATGAATGAAGAGCTCGGCTGGATAGGAGCCTCTGTTACTTGCGTGGTAGTCAGTAAGCGCAAGGTCCATGAGCCGAAACGCTTCCGCGTTGTCCAAATGGAACTCCTTTTCGTTCTTGCTTAGCCAAAGACCATTGTTCCCGCGGAACACAGCACCGTCGCCATCACTAAGGAATAACTGCGCAGCGCTACAAGCGTAATGTTTGTTGATGGCTGATGGGAATTGCTTGAAGACAAGTCCGAGATAGCACACACCCGACCGTATTCGATTCAACTTCCACGGCTTCTTGCCGAGCTTATAGTAGAGAGTCGTGCAAAGAGACCATGCCACATGGGCCTTCATATCATCGCTGTACTCCAAGTTCGTGTCGACATCCCTAAACCTGAGCTTTGACTCCAGTATCAATTGCACGGGAGCTCGAATCCCCTTCTGGTTCGCACTTGCCTTCAGGAGGTTGTGGAAGTCAGAGGTATTCTCAGCGTATTGGGCGACTGCGTCGCCGAGCATCTCATCCATTGAGAATAGGGAGCCCTGACCTTGCTTCTCCTGTCTGAGGAAAGAGAGTTGCGCAGTGCTAAAGTCCTGGCCTTTCGAACTCCGGCAAGTCTTGAACACAGAGTTGGGCACTAGGACGACCCATAGGTCAATATCCGTGTCAAGTTCGTTCTCCGCCTTCTCGAGCTCTGAAACGTAGAGTTCCATGAGACGGGAAGTGCGAACACGCTTGTTCTTCTCTAAACGTAGAATGGTTTGAATGCGTGTGTAGTCGAGCGTAATGACATGGCTCGGTTGAGCGGGCACATGGATCCCAAAGACCGTTTCAATCCCTGGGAAGGAAGGACGCTGTAGTTCATTGCTGACTTTCTTACCCGTCTTGAGCGTCTTCTGTGAAATGATGGGCTCTTTTAGGCGTTGCATGAAGAGCTTGTAGTTCTCAATGTCGCGCGCAGATCCGATGACTCCGATGGACACAGCGTGCAGCGTTCGCTGGGTGGCAGAAGTATGCCATCGCTCATAAGGCCCGAACAATAGCAGGCCATCACGAGGATCTTCGGTAAACTGCCCGTTGCCGAACAACAGCTTGGGCTCTGGGATGTATTCAATCTGCATTTATGGCACTTGGCTCAAAATAGCCCATGGGCGATTCTGCCGTAACAGGCATTGTGGAGATTACAAGTCTGTTCTTGCCACCAACGTCAACCTCAATGCTCACTCCATCGGGTGTGGCGAGCTTGAGAATAGCCGCTAGCATAGTTTCAAGCCACCGTCTGTTGTACCAGTCCGACGGCACCTTCCTTCTCAAGGTCTGGCTCAGCGCATCATCAAACCGCCTGAAGCGCTGGTCTGTGAAAACAAGGCTGTAGTGCAAGCGGAAAATTGGCAATGGGTGCAGCGAGGCAGAAGCGGTCAAACTGTAGTGCCAGTTCACGAGAATCTTCTTCCCGCCTATAGAGACCGTTTTTATGCCGGTAACCTGTCGGCTGCGCTTTCCAAAGTGCTTTAGGCTTATAACCTCGTCGCGGTCGGCATTCCTTCGGAAGTAGAACGTGTCCCTGTCCTTGTGATGGATCAAACCTGCAAGTCGAAGTCGGTGCGCAAAGGATCGGTTCAAGAGATCAATCAGCTTGCTCTTAGGGTTCCGCAATTCACCGCCATCAACTAGTAAGAGGGCGTCGTCGCCTTTGAAGTCCTCGGTCGGCACCTCAGTGGTCGCAATCACTTCCACAAAGCGTCGAGCAACATCTGCCGGAAAGAAACTGATGAGGTACTTCGCGACGAGCAGTTTCGGATACGGTATCTGCCAAACTTGAGCCTTGTTGATAGGCTCGTGCAACGAATGTACGTAAACCTTTGCAGGAAGCTGCAGCGGGAGCCAGTTCGACCTGTACCGTTCAGTTCGCTCAAATGAGACTGAGGTGCTGGCGATGGACCTGAACCAGTTGCCCAACGGATTGATTGGCTCGTCGCGCTTGGGGATTCCTTTCTTTTCAAGTTGCTCGACTAACTCCAGTAGGCCGTTCCCCCAGTTGCCGTGAAAATCGATTGCATCCAGAGAACTGTAGTGCATTGGAAAGTCATCAAACGAGACCTCATCACAGCGCACCGGTAGAAAGAACTTGTCCACACCTTTCACGGTGCGCGCCGTATCAAGCTCGCGATTGACTCCAGTTTGAACTATTCGCGCCTTCTTAACGTAGGCCTTCGACGAGACCGCGATGAACCGCATGGCCTTCTGGCGAATGATGGGTTCTATCTCTGTGTAGAAAGAGTCGCCAGCGCTTATGTCATCTAAATCAAGCCAAGTCTCGTAACCGAGAAGGTTCAATTTGGAGGAGAGCCAAGCAGCGAAGTAGTTGTCCTCCGGGAAGGCATGGCTAATGAAGAGGACCGTTCGCTGTTCCGTCATATATCGGCCCTCGTTCGATCATGAATCTCTTCAAATGGGTTGACGAGAACACCGTCAGAAGGCGGTTCCCAATATACTCATGATACTTCATCGGCGCGGTTGCACGCCTCTTTCCATGGAACCGCTCGATGTGAACATACGCGGCTTCCGGTCGCCAATGACTTACTTTGCCACCAACACGATTGCCAAGGAAGTTGGCAACGCCTAATGTCCTACCTCGAAGAGATCAACAAACTGCTTGTCCCCCGCCACACCGAAGTAGCCGTGGTGCTGGACCTGTTCGCAGGCTGCGGTGGCTTGGCCTTGGGCTTCGAGGCCGCTGGCTTCAAGACCATCGGCTTCGAGATGAACGGCCCGGCGGCCGCGAGTTACCGCCACAACCTGGGTAGCGAGTGCTACGCGGTAAAGTTGGAAGTCGGTTTCGATTTTCCACAGGCTGACATTGTGATCGGTGGCCCGCCGTGCCAGCCCTTTAGTGTGGGCGGGAATCAGCGCGGCATGGAGGATGCCCGCGACGGCTTCCCCATCTTCATCGATGCGGTGCGGCGGCTCCAGCCGAAGGTCTTCATGTTCGAGAACGTGCGCGGCCTGCTCTACAGCAACAAGTGGTACTTCGAGCTGATCTTGGAGGAGTTCCAGAAGCTGGGCTACTTGGTCGATTTTAAGCTGCTCAACGCCGTGGACCACGGTGTGCCGCAGAACCGCGAACGGCTCTTCGTCGTCGGCCATCGGTCGTCGTTCACCTTCCCGGCGAAGCAGAAGCATAAGGTCACGGTCGGTGAGGCCATCGGCGACCTGATGCACACCATTCCGTCCGAGAGCAAGTTCCTCAATGCGACCATGGACGCGTATGTGGCGAAGTACGAGAAGGCGTCGCACTGCATCAACCCGCGCGACCTCTATCCCGATCGCCCGGCCCGCACCCTGACCTGCCGCAACCTCGCGGGCGCCACCGGCGACATGCACCGTGTTCGCTTGCCGGATGGACGCCGCCGCCGTGTGATCGTTCGTGAAGCAGCGCGTCTGCAAAGCTTTCCGGACCACTTCGAGTTCATGGGCAACGAAACGAACCAGTTCAACCAGATCGGCAACGCGGTTCCGCCAATGTTGGCGTACCACCTCGCGCAGTCGATCAAAGCGTGCTACGCGCTTCCCGCTGGTGATGCGAAGGCGATCAAGCGTAGCAAAGTGAAGGCGAACCGGGAACTCACCTTGTTCTGATGAAGGACTACCTGCCTGAAAGCACGAAGAGCCCTGCTGTGAAGCGGGTGCTCAATGAAGCGCTGGACATTTTGATTGCTGTGGGGATCCCGGCGGCGACGGAGCCGGTCCGCCGCCGCGAGCGCATGGCCGCTTGCATGATGGCCGTGGCGGGTGTCACAAAGAAGTGGAGCGAGGCCAAGAGCGCCAAGGACGGCCGGCACTTGAAGACACGCGAAGTGATCCCGTTCGTCAACAAGCACTTTGAGGAGAACATCTCGTCGGGTTCGTATGACGATGTGCGCCGCAAGGACCTGAAGTTGGCCGTTGTTGCTGGCCTGATCGTGAACAGTGGCGATAACCCGGGCCGTGCGACCAATGACCCCACGCGCGGCTACGCGCTTGCGCCGGACTTCGCTGCGCTCATCCGTACGTACGGCACACCGGTTTGGGCCAAGAACTTGACTGCGTTCAACAAGAGCCGTCCAAGCCTTGCCGATTCGCTTCTGCGCAAACGAGACATGGAGCGGATCCCGGTCACCCTTCCCGGAGGTGGGAAGTTGGAGCTATCGCTGGGTAAGCACAACGAGCTTCAAAAAGCCATCATCGAGCAGTTCCTTCCGCTCTGGGGCAATGGCGCGGAAGTGCTATACATCGGCGACACGTCAAACAAGCTCCTGCACATCGAGCGTGACCGACTGAAGGGGTTGGGCTTCTTCGACCTGTCGCACGACGAGCTTCCGGACATCATCGCGTACAGCAAGTCGAAGAAGTGGCTCTACGTGATCGAGGCGGTGCATAGCTCCGGGCCAATCAGCGAACTGCGCTTGATGGAGTTGAAGAAGCTGCTCAAAGGTTGCAAAGCGGGCATTGTCTACGTCACCGCATTCCTCACCCGCAAGGCCCACGCGAGATACGCCGACCAGATTGCCTATGAAACGGAGGTGTGGACCGCCGACAGGCCTGAGCACTTGCAGCACTTGAACGGTCCGAGGTTCATGGGGCCGTATGAGTGAGCAGGTTCCTCGTGGGCAGGGCTTGCGGGTGCTTCGCGTGAGCGGGCGAAGCGGCAGCCCGGCGCAGGTAGGGCCTTGCGGATGCGAGCAACGAGGAGGCGACGAAGGAGTCCCCGGAGTGCCGCAGCCGCTGGCCCTGACAAGTCCGGCTACAGCGCAGCACGCGACCCCGAGGCTTTTGCGAGGGGGCACGCCCAACCCTCGAGCAAGCTCAGGGTAACACGTGCCCTAAAGCACCAGGTTGACAAATATGTACATTTGTAACACATCCGTCAACCACTCCATCCACACTTTTCAACACTCATCAACATGCCCGCACCAACCCCCTTCGGCTCCCGGTTACAGCTAGCGCGCAAGATGTCCGGGCTTTCCTACCAGGGCCTGGCCGACAAGCTCAACGGCCTTGTGACCAAACAGGCGCTGCACAAGTACGAGCAGGGCAGCATGATGCCGGACAGCGAGAAGCTGATCGCGCTGGCCAACGCGTTGGATGTGACGGTCAACTTCTTCTTCCGGAGCGAGCCCGTAATACTGGAAGGCATCGAGTTTCGAAAACGGGTGAGCCTTCCCGTTAAGGAACGTGAGGCCATCCTCGGCAAGATCACTGACATCATGGGTCGCTATCTGGAAGTGGAGCGCCTCATGGCAGCCGGTAAGAAGTTCAAGAACCCGCTCCCTAAGGATGAAGTGACCGAACCAGACCGGGCTGAGGAACTCGCTGAGATTGTGCGGAGGCGTTGGGAGTTGGGTACCGATGCCATCCCAAGTGTCTATGCAACGCTCGAGCAGCAGGCCATCAAGGTGATGGAATGCCACGGCTCGGTGAAGTTCGATGGTCTGAACTCTCATGTGGACGACCACATGGTCATCGTCGTGAATGACGATCAGAATGTGGCACGTAAGCGTTTCACGGCCGCGCACGAGTTGGGTCATGCCTTATTGAACATTCCGGAGGATGTTGAGCACAAGGTCAAAGAGCGGATCTGTCACCGCTTCGCCGGCGCGTTCCTATGGCCCAGAGAGCAGTTCATGGATCGCGTGGGACCGAAGCGTGCCCGCTTCATGGAGGATGAGTTGATCGAGTGGAAGCAACAGTGGGGAGTTTCTATCAAAGCCATCATTATGCGCGCCCACGATCTGGGCATCATCAATGACGCGGTCCATAAGCGCATGCTCATTAGCTACAACGTTGAGTATGGCAAGGATGAACCGGGCGAGTACAAGGTGGAGGAGCGGACGACCCGATTCGAGCAGCTCGTTCTCTCCGGTCTAGCACAGGACATCCTATCGCTTAATCAGGCCGCTGACCTGATGAATATGAAGATGGGCGACTTCCGCAAGAAGCACAGTGCGGCGATATGAAGCTCGTCATCACGGATACCAACGTGTTCATTGATTTGATGAACGTGGACGCCCTTGCGGCGTTCTTCGCGTTGGGGTTCGAGGTGCACACGACCGATTTCGTGAACAACGAATTGAACAGGGACCAGCAAGCGCAACTACTTCCGTTCCGGGGCAACGGTCAATTGGTGGTGGCGCGTTTTACAGACACGGAAGTCAAGACTTTCGAGGTTATGGCAACCAGTGTGACCATCCAGTTCACGGACCGCTCGGTCATTTTCCTGGCGACACAGCTCAAGGGAATGATATTGTCCGGTGATAGTAACCTTTGGAAGGAGTGCAAAGCACGGAAGCTTGACGTGCATGGTTCCATCTGGGTCATCGAACAGATCTGGATCAAGCGCTTGATCTCGTCCGTAGCCTGCATCGACCTGCTCGAGAATCTGAAGAAGACCAATTCGCGGCTACCGAAGGACAAGATCGATGCATTGATCGATCGGATCAGGAAGAGGTGAGCTGCCATTCATGATGGCTCCTTGCGATCGCAACGTACTTGTCCAGTCACCGTGGAGCTACTCGTGGGTATGGCGATCGGCCATGCGCGAGGTCGGGGTTGAATGCAGCAACTTTGAACTCCCCATCCTATTTTAGGTCCAAGCCCTACACGAGCCAGTAGGCGGCCATCAAGAACGAGAACAGGCTCGCCGTGCTCATGGAAGCGTGTTAGAACTGCTCGCTGGGTTAGCTAACGGAGGCGATGTTTGAGGTGGGAGGACAGTACCGCCGCAATATGTAGGCGATGCTGAGCAACTCGAGGTCCCGGCGATGTGACCGTAGCCGAGGAACGAGGCGTACGGGCACGCGAGCGGGATTTGCGGTGGGGGGACAGTACAGAAGGAACATGTGGGCTGTCACATCAGGCATAAGCGAAGCGGCACTCCGCAAGACGCAAAGCGACTGAGGAGTCGAGATGTGGGCGTGCCCCGGCTCAAAAGCAGCCGGGTCGCGCTTTCCGCTGCAAGTCCTCGCCGGATTACCGGCTGTGGGCTTTCTCAATCGCTCACGCGGAACCCGTCGGAAACCCCATCACCATACCGCATCATTGACGTTCGCTTATCTTTGATGCAAGCCACATCGCCTACGGCAAAGAGCAAATGACCTTCGATCGCGGTTTCCGGATAGACCTCACACCCGACCAGGTGGTGGAATTGGCCAAGCAATTGCCCGGCAAGGACAAGGAAGAGCTTAGGCAAGCCTTTGAGCGCGAACGTGCGGTGGACCGCTTGAAGGAACTCATGGAGCCGCTGAAGGACGTGGACATCGACGAGGAAACCATCCGCAAGGAAGTGGATGCGGTAAGGGCCAAGCGTTATGCAGCGTGGAAAAAGAAAGCCGGCACCGCTGCGCGTCGTCGTTGACGTAAACGTCCTCATCAGTTTTCTCATCGGGAAACGACTGGGTGGCTTCCTGCCGCTCTTGCGCGACGGCCGCGTCACCTTCCTGATCAGCCCGCCGCTGCTCGCCGAATTCGTGGATGTGGCCGCACGGCAGAAGTTCAGGGCCAAGTTCCCGGTGGAACGTGCCCATGAACTCGCCTTGGCCATGGCCGGCTTCGGTGAGAATATCGAGGTGGAAGCAGGAAGTCCGCGCCCTCTCTCACGCGACCCGAAGGATGATTACCTGCTGCTGATATCCGAGAAGGGAAGGGCCGATGTGCTTGTGACAGGTGACAAGGGCTTGCTTTCGATGGAACGATTCGGACACACGCGGATCATGAATGCGCGAAAGTTCACGGATGAGTTCCTCAAGTGAACCGCAGCATATCCACACCCGGGTTGGGTTGAACATGGCGAAGCTCCCCGTCCGCACCGAACTCACGGAACTCATCGCCAAGGAGAAGAACGCATCATTGCTTGAAGTACTGCGCGACATTCTGAGCGGCGGTCCGAAGCATGCCCTGCTGAAGGCCAAGCTCACCTCGCGCGCCTTGAAAGCCGAGGACGACCTTGCGCATGGCCGCGTGCTCACCACGGACCAAGTTCGCAAACGGCTCGCAACACGCAGTAAGAAGTGAGGGCTGAGGTATTATGTGGTGTTGCGAAAGAAGGCGCCATCCTGCCCAGGCGGGATGCTGTTTCAGCCGGGTTGCCCAAGGCGATGTAGCTTGTAGCACGCGCAAAACCTAACTTTGCACGAATGAGCAACAGGATCATGCACGGCAAGGGCGATCTGCACGTGAGCATCGAAGTGATGCTCGTGAAGGAGGGCGATTTCTGGGTGGCACTTGCTCCGGCCCTGCGGATCACCGGCTACGGCAAGACCCAAGCGGAAGCCAAGAAATCATTCGCGGTGGAGGCGGAGATCTTCTTTGAGGAAACGGCCAAGCGCGGCACACTGGAGAAATTATTGATCGAATACGGTTGGGTGTTGAGCAAAGGCAATTTTCAGCCGCCCGTTGGCGTGGACCAAGCGAGCGTTGCAAACCTGTTGCACGCGCAAGTGGGCAAGCCGACATTCTTCACCAGCAAGCTGGCTATTCCCGCATAACGCATGCGGCCCAAGCCGATCGCGCTTCGCGACTACCTGAAGTATTTGAAGAAGAAGGGACTCGTCGGCTACGGTCGCAAGTCCGGGTCCCACGAGCGCTTCGACTATCCCGAACCGGAGCGAAAGCTCCTACGCCCCCTTACGGTGGACCACCACTACGACGAAGTACCAAGCCTCCACATCGTAACCGGCCTGATGACCTTGGGCATCTCCTACGAACAGTTCCTGGAGGAATTGGTGGAGTTCGGGATCGTGAAACGGAAAGGAGGTAAGGGGAAGAAGAAGTAGGATTGGGCTGGCGATTTGCTTTCCACCCATGGGATGCTCCATCCCGCCATCCTATTCCCCTACAACTTGTCCAACTCCGCCATCAGCCCCTTGCGCCGCTTGAGCCGCACCCGCCAATCGGCCACCAGCGCCGCCACCAGGTCTTGGCCGCCCAACTTCCGCATGCGGCGCAGCAACTTGGTTGCATCCACATAGTCGTCGTGCTTGGGGTTCGTTTTGCTGGCGTATGCTTCGGCGCGTTCGGCAAGGGTGGTGGTCACTTCGT
>JAFDZY010000343.1 GCA_018266685.1 Bacteroidota bacterium | reverse complement strand
TCGGCGTGCCCTTCGGTGAAGGCTTCACCGTGGAACGGCCGCCGGGCGTGGAGGATGTGATGGGGCTGGGGTAGGGGCCGAACACGGGGCTTTTCGATCTATGGGCAGGTATGTGCGGGGCATGGCGGGTAAACAGCGGATGCAACACCCTATTGGCGCACGCCTTCGGCATTGCTACCGTGGAGACCCTGTCAGCCTGTACTGAAGGTAGCCGCTCCTAGGCATGCCCGGGTCGTACAGTGCTTTCATCACCGGCCTCTTGAAGGCGGCCTAGTTGTTGTACACGGCTCTGTCGCACTTGTGGATGAACCTGAAGTTGCCAAATTGGTATAACCTGCGCCGCCACTGGAGATGTGCCGAACCAGCGGGATTCTTTCCTGGTCCGTGAGATCTGCGTGGACATCCTCAGCCTTGTGGGTGCTTCCCAATGATGCTGGCCGGTGCGTTCACATGGCAAAGCGGCCAGTCTTCATCTCGGGGCAAGTGCAGCAGGCGGTATTCATTCTGGGCAGGGTTGACGGAGGCATCGCGGGCATTCCCGGTTCCAATAAATGCGTAATTGTCCGGTACGCCTTCACGAGCGCAGGACGGAGAGTGCATTACTTCCCCCCTTGCTCCACGATCTGTTTGTACAGTGCCTTCCCCATCAAGTTGAACGCGATTTCCTTGAACGCTTTGTCGTCCAGGTATTTGGTGACGATGCGGTCGTTCTTGTCCATGCGCTGTACCATCAGCTGGTCCATCAGCTCGCGGATGCCCAACAGGAACTTGTCCTCCGGGTTGGCCAAGGCGGTGTCCACCACGCGCGGATCTTCGGCGGCTTCGCTTTGCACTTGCTCAAAGAAGAGCTGGTCCGCTTCGGTGAATTCCGTGGAGAAGCGCTCGTTCAGCACGCCGATGATGGAGGACAAGGGCACCTCCGGATCTCCGGATTTGCCGGTGCCTGTTTCCGTGGGCCCGCCGATGGGCACGATGTCGCCCGTCTTGAGGTCGATGGCACCGGTGCCGCTGCGCTCCAAGCGGTAATAGCGCAAGGCCACGTCGTCCTCGGGGCGGATCACCTTGATCCCGCGCTGGGAGGGCAGGTGCGGCAACAGAAAGCGGCCGTAGCTGTACAGTTTCTCCAGATCGGCATCCGCCCATGGCAAGATCTGGCTCATGAAGGAGTAGAGACTCACATATGCCCGCAGCTTGTCCCGGAACGCTTGGCGCAAATCGTCGCTTTCCAGCGCGCGGAATCGGTCGATGGCCGGTTGCACCTGCTTTTCCAGGCGGGCATGGTCGGCCTTCTTGTGCTGCGCAGCGGGCTGGTAGAAAATGGCGGCGAAGGCATCCACCTCGGACAGGTGATAGACCTGCATGCCCTGCAATTCATGCTTCAGCGCTTCCAGTTGCTCCGGCTTGGAGACCTCTTGGAGGCTTGTGGCATCGTAGTAGGGTTTGAAGGCCGTGTAGATCTCCTCGGCGGGGTTCACGAAGTCCAGCACGAAGGGTTGCTCCTTGCCGGGGTAGGTGCGGTTCAGGCGGCTCAGGGTTTGCACGGCCTGTACGCCGTCCAGGCGCTTGTCCACGTACATGGTGTGCAGCTTGGGCTGGTCGAAGCCGGTCTGGTACTTGTTGGCCACCAACAGCAGGTTGTAGTCCGGGCTGTCAAAGCGTTCCGGCAGCCGTGCTTCACTGATGGGGTCGCCGGTCACCACGTCCTTGTTCAGGCCCGGTTCGGTGTACTCCAGGCCGGTGTCGGGGTCGGTCACCTTGCCGCTGAAGGCGGCCAACGGGTTCACGTCCGTGTAGCCGTGTTCCCGGATGTACCGGCGGAAGGCCAGCAGGTAGCGCACCGCATGCAGGCGCGAGCTGCACACTACCATGGCCTTGGCATTGCCGCCCAACAGCTTCTGCACGTGCAGGCGGAAGTGCTCCACCATCACTTCGGTCTTCTGCTCAATGTTGCGGGGGTGCAGCCTCATGAACTTGCCCAGCGCCTTCGCGGCTTTTTTCTTGGGCAAGGCAGGGTCGTCCTCAATGGATTTCACCAAGCGGTAGTAGATGTCGTAGGTGGTGTAGTGCTGCAGCACGTCGAGGATGAAGCGCTCCTCGATGGCCTGCCGCATGCTGTAGAGGTGGAACGGCTCGGGCGTTCCGCTTTGCCCCGCGCGGCCGAAGAGCTCCAGCGTCTTTGCTTTGGGCGTGGCGGTGAAGGCGAAGAAGCTCACGTTCTCCTGCCTGCCGCGCGAGGCCATCACTTGGTTCAGGATGTCTTCGCTGTTCAGCCCGTCAGGCTCTTCCTTCCCGCCTGCACCGAGTATGCTTTTCAGCTCCCGTGCCGCCTCGCCGCTTTGGCTGCTGTGTGCCTCATCCACGATCACCGCGTAGCGGCGGCTGCCGATCTTGGTCTCATACAGGCGTGCCTGCTCGGCGGCCAGTTGGCGTTCGGTTCCGGAAAGCTCGTCGTAGTCGCCGCCCGCCGCGATGTTCAGCAGGCCCTTCAGCACCCAAGGGAATTTCTGCAGCGTGGTGATCACGATGGCGGTGCCGTCCACCAAGGCTTCGGCCAGTTGGCGGCTGTTGTCGTCGATGGCCTTCACCACGCCTTGCGCATGCTCGATCTGGTAGATGGCATCCTGCAACTGCTGGTCCAGCACGCGGCGGTCGGTGATCACCACCACGCAGTCGTACACCT
>JAFDZY010000342.1 GCA_018266685.1 Bacteroidota bacterium | reverse complement strand
GCGTGCCCAGGGCTCTCTTGCGCCAAAGTGCAGGTCACCGCAGGCACGCACAGCCTGTCCTCCACTGCGGGATTCCTGGCCTATGCCTACGGCCTGGCCTCCGGCGAAAGCTACATGTACGGGCTTTCCAACACCATGGCGGTACCGGCCCAGGCCGATTCCGTGATCTGTTCTTCCGGGCCCATCACCTTGGCCGCGCCCATTGTGCTTGCCAATGCGCAATGGACCATGGCCAGCGATCCCCTCACCGTGCTCGCCACCGGCAACAGCTACACCTTCACCCCGGACCACAACGACATCTACCGCGTGGACGGGGAGCTTTCACCCAGCGGCTGCCCCAAGCACTACGAATTCCAGGTAGGCCTGCCCGTGGACCCGCAATTGGACCTGCTGGTGAACGGCCAGGCCACCACCACGGTGTGCCAGTTCACCGCCGTGCAGCTCGGCGTGGCCTCCGTGCTGGATGCGCAATGGTTCGACCTGAACTGGAGCCCTTCCGCGCAGCTCTCCGATCCGGGCATCTCCAACCCGGTGGCCTATCCCAGTTCCAATACGTGGTACAAGCTGGAAGTCTCCAGCCCGGTGGGTTGCGGCTCCGCAGTGGACAGCGTGCTGGTGACCGTGAACCCCAGCTCCATTTTCGCCGTGCGGGCCTCGGTGGCCAATGACACGATCTGCTCGGGCAACAGCACCGCCTTGCATGCGGAAGTGGAGCGTGTATTGTTCGCGGATGCGTTTGAGGGCTCGTGGGCCCCTTGGTGGCAAAGCGTACAGGGCGGCAGCGCCAGTGCGGCCTGCGGCTCGGTCACCGGCACGGCGCTCTACTTCAACGGTGCCGGCGTGCGCAGCGCAACCACCCCCACCATGGACCTTAGCCAGGGCGGCATGGCACATTTTGCGCTGAAGATCGCCAGCGGAGCACCGCCATGCGATGATGCCGAACCCGGCGAAAACGTGGTGCTGGAGTACAGCACCAACGGCAGCACCTGGACCGTGCTTTCCACGTTCATGGAGAACGCATGGCCTGCGTTCGCCCAGGCGGATGTGGCCATCCCCGCATTGGGCGCGGCAGGCACGAGCACCCGTCTGCGCTGGCGGCAATTGTCCAATTCCGGCGCGGGCCAGGACAATTGGAGCATGGACAACCTGCTCATCACCCGTTTTGAGGACGCCACCTCGCAGCTCACTTGGACGCCTTCCTCCGGATTGAACAACCCCGCCAGCGCCACGCCGACCGCCACGCCCGCACAGGACACGTGGTACAAGGCACAGGTGGCCAACTCCTCCGGGTGCCTGTACATGGATTCCGTCCTGGTGCGCGTGGCGCCTTCGTTCAGCATTCTGCCCATGGCGGATACTACTCGTTGCGGTGCGGCGGGTACCCAGCTCCATGCGCAAGCAACTTCGGGAACGGGCATCTCGTGGTCTTGGGCACCGGGCACAGGATTGAGTTCAACAAGTTCCGCGAATCCCGTGGCTACACCGGCGGCCACAACGGCCTACACGGTCACGGCAACCAGTTCATTGGGTTGTACCGACACGGAAACACTGACCGTGGGCGTGAGCGGGCTTACCGCAGTAACCACCGCCGCCTCGGATGCCACGCTCTGCTTTGGTGAACAGGTCGGGCTTTCCGCAGCGATCACTTCCTCCGCACCTTATTCCATCAGTTGGTCACCTGCAAACGTGATCGCCAATCCGGGCGCTGCGCAGACCAATGCCACTCCGACCGGCACCACGGCATTTGTATGCACGGTAACGGACACTCAGACCGGATGCACGGCGAGTTCCTCCACCACGGTGAACGTAAGCCCGCAGTACACCCTGCAAATGCCGAACGATACCACGGTTTGCTCCGCATTGGGCATGCAACTGCATTTTGGCGACAACCTCTTGGCGCCGTTCCAGATTGCATGGGTGCCGGCAAGCCACCTCAACGCGGCCAACATCGCTGCGCCCACCATCATGGTGGACACCACCACCACGTACACCGTGACCGTCACGGACCAGAACGGGTGCAGCGTAACGGATTCAGTGGCCATCGCCGTGGCGTTCGACAACTTGATCACACCGCTGAACGTGAGCGCATGCCAAGGACAGCCGATCGTGCTCAATGCCGGCTTTCCGGGATCCACCTACGAGTGGAACACCGGCGACAACACCCAAACCATCACGGTGACACAGCCGGGACAGTACGTGGCCACGATCACCGACATCCAGGCTTGCCAGGCCATCATGACCTTCAATGCCACGTTCAATCCGTTGCCCGTGGTGAACCTGGGGCCGGACTTGGCCCTGTGCGGCGAAACTTCACACTTGGTCGATGCGGGCAATGCGGGCAACAGCGTGTTGTGGAACACGGGCACCACCGGAAGCCAGATCACGGTGGGTGCCTCCGGCACCTACAGCGCCACGGCCACCACGCCACAAGGATGCTCTGCTTCCGATGCGGTGACCATCGCACTGAACCCCATGCCCGTGGATGTGCTGCTTGATGTCACCGTGTGCGAATCCGACCCGATCACGCTTGATGCGGGCAATGCGGGCTGCACCTATCAGTGGAGCACGGGTGCCACCACGCAGGCCATCAATCCCACTTCCAGTGGCACCTATTCCGCCACCGTGACCACCCCGCAAAATTGCAGCGCCACCTTTGACGCGCAAGTGGTGCTGATGCCACGCATTTCCGTGGACCTTGGCCTGGACCTGGTGCGCTGTGCAGGTGATACCGTGGTGCTGAACCCCGGCACCATGAACACCAGCTTCCTGTGGAATACCGGTGCAACCACGCAAACATTGCAAGTTGGCGCAACCGGCACGTACATCCTCAGCGCCACCAACGGCTACTGCACCGATGCGGATACCGTGGCGGTGACCTTCAACCCGGTGCCAACGGACAACCTTTCCGATCAAACGGCGTGCATCGGGCAAACTGTGGTACTGGACGCGGGCAATGCCGGTGCGGCCTATGCATGGAGCAACGGTGCGGCTTCGCAATCCATCTCGGTGGCGCAATCCGGCCAATACGCGGTGTCCATCACCGGCACCAATGGCTGCCAGGCGAATTATGCTGCAACGGTCAACATCATTCCGCCGCCGGTGGTAAACCTTGGAGCTGACACGGTGCTCTGCGCCAACCAGCCGTTGGTGCTGGATGCCGGGAACCCGGGCAATACCTACGCGTGGAACACGGGAGCCACCGGCCGCACTTTTGCCCCCACCAGTTCCGGCACGTACGCAGTCACCGTGGACAACGGCTATTGCACCACTTCGGACCAGATCACCGTGATCTTCAACCCCATCCCCGAACCGATGGGAATGCACCAGTACTTCACCTGCCTGGATGATGACCCGCATTACGTGGACATTGATGCGGGCAATCCCGGCAGCACGTTCCTGTGGGCCGATGGACAGACCACGCACTTGATACATGCCAACAGCTATGGCTGGCACAGTGTGGCGATCACCAACAGTTTCGGTTGCTCCATCGCGGACAGCGCCATGGTGAACGAGTTCTGCAGGCCCACCTTGTTCATCCCGAACACCTTTACGCCCAATGGTGACGGGCGGAACGATGTGTGGCTGGCAGTGGGCAACAACGTTGGCTTCTATGAGATGTACGTCTTCGACCGTTGGGGCGGCGTGATCTTCCACACCACCGATTTCTCCAAGGGCTGGGACGGCACCATGGACGGCAATCCCGTGCCCAACGAAGTTTATGCGTACAGGGTGGTCTTCCGGCTCATCGAGGACAGCAGCGGAAAGCTGGGTTTTGAGCAGACGCGCATGGGCCACGTGCAGGTGCTCCGGTAAACGGATCAACCCAGCAAAAAACGATCGGCCTCCAGGGCTACCGGAAATTTCCGGCGGAAATCCTCCAACCCCGCGCCGTCCAGCAAAAACGTCTTGATACCGCTTTGGGGAATTACAGCTTCCACTGCGCCTTTGGGGTCCACCATGGCGGAATCCCCCGTGTAGTGAATGCCCTTGCCGTCCATGCCTGTGCGGTTCACCCCCGCCACGTAGCATTGGTTTTCAATGGCGCGCGCCACCAGTAACTGGCTCCACGCATACCGACGCGCCTCTGGCCAGTTGGCCACATAGAGGATGGCATCGTAATCGCCCCGGTTCCGCGCAAAGACCGGGAAGCGCAGGTCGAAGCACACTTGCAGCAATAAGCGCCATCCGCGCCATTGCACCACCACGCGTTCCTGTCCCGCGCTGTAGTGGCTGGTCTCATCCGCGAAGCGGAACAGGTGCCGCTTGTCATAAATGGTGACTTTACCTTCCGGCTCCACGAACAAGCCGCGGTTGTAATGTTTGCCACCTTCGCCGATGATCACGCTGCCGTAAAGCGCCGCACCAAGGTTCTTGGCCAGTTTGTGCATCCAGGTTACCGTGGGGCCGTCCATGGATTCCGCCAACTCGGCGCTGCGCATGCTGAAGCCCGTGGTGAACATCTCCGGCAACACCACAAGGTCCGTGCTGCCGGACAGGCCCTCGAGCAGTTCACTGAACCGCTTCCTGTTCGCTTCCGCATCCTCCCAATGGAGCATGCTTTGCACCAACGTCACCCTTAGATCTTGCATAGCTTTTCGATCGCAGCGTCCAAGGTACTGTTCTGCTTGGCGAAACAGAACCGCAACAAACGTTGGTGTTCGGGCGTCTCCTCGTAGAACGGAGAAAGCGGGATGGCTGCCACGCCGTGTTCCCTTGCGAGGCGCTGCGCAAAGGCCAGGTCCCCTTCTTCGCTGATGGCTGCGTAGTCCACTACTTGGAAGTAGGAACCTTCGCAGGGCAGCAACTTGAAGCGCGAACCCCGCAACCCTGCCGCAAACCGGTCGCGCTTGGCTTGGAAGAAAGCGGGCACGCCTTCGTAATTTGCCGCATCGGCAAGGTACTTGGCCAAGGCGTGCTGCGCCGGTGTGTTCACGCTGAACACATTGAATTGGTGGGCCTTCCGGAACTCCGCCATCAGTTCCCGCGGGGCAAGCACGTATCCTGTCTTCCAGCCGGTGGCGTGGAACACCTTGCCGAAGCTGAAGACCACGAAGGCCCGCTCGCGGAGGCCCGCGTAGTTGATCGATGAGGCGTGGGCTTCGCCGTCAAATACCAAGTGCTCGTATACCTCATCGCTCAACAGCAGGATGTCCGTGCCGCGCAACAGGTCGGCGATCGCGCGCATGTCGGCATCGCGCAGGATGGTGCCCGCCGGATTGTGCGGCGTGTTGACCATCAGCATGCGCGTGCGCGGCGTGATCGCAGCCTTCACCGCCTGTGCATCGAATTTCATGTTGCTCCCCAACCGCACATGCACAGGCTTTCCGCCGAAGAGTTCCACGGACGGGGCATAGCAATCGTATGCCGGATCCACAATGATCACTTCATCACCGGAATGCACCACCGCGCCAATGACCGTGAAGATGGCCTGGGTGGCACCGGCGGTCACGGTGATCTCCGCTTCAGTGTCGTAGCGATGGCCGTACAGGCGCTCCACCTTGGCTGCAATGGCTTCGCGCATGGCGGGAAGCCCCGGCATGGGTGCGTATTGGTTGTGCCCGCTCCGCATGGCCTCATCCACCAAGGCGATCAGCTTCCTGTCCACGGGGAAATCCGGAAAGCCCTGGCTGAGGTTGATGGCGCCGCATTCCTGCGACAGCTTGCTCATTACGCTGAAGATGGTGGTGCCGGCACGGGGCAGCTTGCTTCGTATGGGCATTGGGCGAAACTACGGAACGGCCCTGCGTTGCCCAGGGCCTTCGGGTCTAATGCGCCCTGCGGGCGCGTCCTCCAATAGCATTCAAACCACGGATGGACACGGATGAACACGGATCACGAACCCACCGACCAAGTAAAACAACCTTCCCTATCCGTGTTCATCCGTGTGGATCGGTGGTTCAACACAGTGTGTGAATGCGCCGCCAGGCGCATGGATATGACCCGATAGCACTGCTGCGTTGCCGTAGCACCACTGGACATTGCATAACGGGGAGGGAACGCCCGATCCCCGGAAAGCGTAATTGGTATTACTGCTTCAGCACCTTGCTTACCGAGCGCCTGCCGTTTTGCAGCAGCTCCAATTGGTAGGCTCCGGCCGGAAGGCTGCCAACCGGGATGCCCGAGTTGGACGCAGTGCCGGGCACCGTGCCTTCCAGAACGCTACGCCCTGCGGCATCCCTCATTGTCCATTGCCCCTGCCCGCCAGAGGTGCTTATGTTCAGGATGTCATTCACCGGATTGGGATATGCCTGGACATTCCCGTGGGAAGTTTCGTGAATGCCCGATGGAACCACGCTTTGGACAAGCATGTCATCAATGTAGAACTTGGCGCCGTCGTTGCCTCCGGCGTAGGCGAAAATGTCCATTCCGCCCAACTGGTTCAGCCCGAGGGTTGCATCACCTGCGGTCCAATTGAACGGCCAGTTGTATACCACCGCGTTGTTCACTTCCAGCACTGCGTTCATTTGGTCCAGGTCTACGGTAACATGCACCGGGAACCACACATCATGCGGGTAGGACCCATAAACGGAGCTCGTTCCTTGCAGCATCACGCTGACGTCCCCGTTGGCCGGGAAGCTGATCTCCGCTGCCCATTCGCTGTTTTGCCCGTTGAACAAATGCAGGATGTTGAAATAGCCGCCGAAATTCGATGGGATGTACATGTTGAAACTGATTTCCCATACCCCTGCGGTCTGGTTGCCCAGGTCAATGACCACATCACCCGGCCCGCCGGTTACGCTGGTGCTCACCCAAAGCGCGCTGTTGGTGCCCGAGGCAGCCTGTTCATTGCTGATCAACACGTCATCGCTCCCGCCAGGTGAGTTGGACCAAGTGGTCCATGGCGCCCCTGCGCTTTGGGCCAGGTAGGCACCAACGGTAAAGCTGTCGAAGTTCTCGTTGACCAATACGGTCTGGCCTTGGGCAATGGTTGCGATCGCCAAAGCGGGAAGAGTGAGTAACTGTGTTTTCATGGCATGGGATTTTGAATTGACTAAACCGAATATAGGTCAAATTATCCGCCTGCCGTGATCCGATAGGCTCAGCGTTGGGTTATGTGCCCATTCCCAAGGCATGCATGCGAGGACCAGCGTGGCCTCCTCAAGCCTGTTTCGGCTTGTGGAAGGGCACTGGTGCGCCCTTCTCTTCACTGAGCGCCGCACCTAAGTACTCCCGGTTCAGCCGCGCGATGTTCTCCAAGGAAATGTCCTTGGGACACTCGATCTCGCAGGCGCCGATGTTGCTGCAGTTGCCAAACTTCTCGGCATCCATCTGGTCCACCATGTTCAACGCGCGCTCCTTGGCTTCCGCACGGCCTTGGGGCAGCAGGGCGAACTGGCTCACCTTGGCCGAGACGAAGAGCATGGCTGAACTGTTGGGGCAGGCGGCCACGCAAGCGCCGCAGCCGATGCAGGTGGCGGCATCGAAAGCTTTGTCGGCATCCGCCTTGGGCACGGGGATCGCGTTGGCGTCCACCAGGTTGCCGTTGGTGTTCACGCTCACGAAACCTCCGGCCTGCTGGATGCGGTCAAAGGCGCTGCGGTCCACCACCAGGTCCTTGATCACCGGGAAGGCTTTGGCACGCCACGGTTCCACGTGGATCACGTCGCCATCCTGGAATCGTCGCATGTGCAACTGGCACGTGGTGATGTGGCGTCCCGGTCCGTGCGGGCGGCCGTCGATGAACAGGCTGCACGCGCCACAGATGCCTTCGCGGCAGTCGTGGTCGAAAGCGATGGGCTCGTGCCCTTCGAGGATCAGCTTGTCGTTGAGCACGTCGAGCATCTCCAGGAAGGACATGTCCTCGCTGATGCCGTCAACGGGGTAATCCACCATTTGGCCCTTGGCCTTCGGGCCTGCTTGGCGCCAGATCTTGAGTGTGAGTTTCATTGGAATGCGGTTGAAGGGTGCGAGGGTGCGAGGGTGCGAGGGGAACGCACCTGCACCCTCATCGCTTGGCTTCTAATTTGGACATGAAATTCAACAGACCGGAGCTGCAGCGCATGATCAAGTCCATGGCAACGGCGGTCTCCTCCTTGGTCAAATACTCCAGGTCGATGGCATTGAGCAATTGTGATTCCACTTCGTGGATGGACCCGCGGGAATAACACAGCCCCAAGCTCAAATAGCCGATCCGGTTCCGGCCCCAGCCTTCAGCGATATTGGAAGGCACCGAAACAGCAGCCCGGCGCAATTGCGAAGTCAGGCTGTACATCTCTTCCTTCGGGAATTTACGTGTGAGCTTGTACACCAACTTGACCAACTCCTGTCCTTGCTGCCATACACGGAAATCCTTGAAGTTTTGGGCCTGGCGCCCCGAATCAGGTTCGCTGACCATGCTCAGGTCGGAGCCGATCGCCGAATACTCCAAATACCACTTTTGACCTTCGTCCATGCTATCCTTTCCCATCGTTATTCACTCTTTCGAGCCATCACGTTTTCCACCTACCCTTTCACCCTTTCACCCTTTCACCCTTTCACCGTCTCACCCTCTCACCCTTTCACCCTTTCACCCTCTCACCCTCTCACCCTCTCACCCTCTCACCCTCTCACCCTCTCACCCTCGCACCCTCTGCCTCTCTCCCTACTTATAACTCCTCTGCGACAATTGGAGCACCGTGAACTTCAACGCCTCCTTGTGCAACTCCGCCGCTCCGGGATCGCCTTTCCATTCCCAGGCGCCCACGTAGGCGAAGTTGTTGTCGTCGCGCAGTGCCTCGCCCTCCTCGGTTTGGTATTCCTCGCGGAAGTGGCCGCCGCAGCTTTCGTTGCGGTGCAGGGCATCCTTGCACATCAGTTCGCCCAGCTCCAGGAAGTCGGCCACACGACCGGCTTTCTCCAGTTCCTGGTTGAACTCATCGGCCTGGCCCGGCACGCGCACGTTCTTCCAGAAATCCTCGCGGATCTTGCGGATCTCCTCAATGCCCTTCTGCAGGCCTGCATCGGTGCGCGCCATGCCGCAATACTCCCACATCGCCTTGCCTAAGCGCTTGTGGAAGTGGTCCACAGGCTCGGTGCCCTTGGCGTTCAGCAGTTGCTCAATGCGGCCGCGCACGTGCTTCTCCGCCTCGTCGAACTCGGGCGTGTCGGTCTTGATGGGCCCGGTGCGGATCTCCCCAGCCAGCTGGTCGGCGATGGTGTAGGGGATCACGAAGTAGCCATCGGCCAGGCCCTGCATCAGTGCGGAGGCCCCGAGGCGGTTGGCGCCGTGGTCGCTGAAGTTCGCCTCGCCCAGCACGTACATGCCGGGTATGGTGCTCTGCAGGTTGTAGTCCACCCACAGGCCGCCCATGGTGTAGTGTACGGCGGGGTAGATCTTCATCGGGTGCTCGTAGGGGTTCTCGCCCACGATGTTCTCGTACATGTCGAAGAGGTTGCCATACTTGGCACTCACCACCTGCTTGCCCAGTTCGAGGATCTTCTCCTTGCTGGGGTTTTCGATGTGGTGTACGTTGGCCTCCATCTTTCCGTAGCGTTCAAAGGCCGAACCGAAGTCCAGAAAAACGGCCTCACCGGTCTTGTTCACCCCAAAGCCTGCGTCGCAACGCTCCTTGGCGGCACGGCTGGCCACATCGCGCGGTACCAGATTGCCGAAGCTGGGGTAGCGGCGCTCCAGGTAGTAGTCGCGGTCGTCCTCGGGGATGTCGCTGCCTTTCTTTTTTCCTTGTTGAATGGCCACGGCATCCTCCTTCTTCTTCGGCACCCAGATGCGGCCGTCGTTGCGCAGGCTCTCGCTCATCAAGGTGAGCTTGCTCTGGTGGTCGCCGCTCACGGGGATGCAGGTGGGGTGAATCTGCGTGTAGCACGGATTGGCCATGTAAGCCCCGCGCTTATGCGCCTTCCAAGCGGCGGTCACGTTGCTGCCCATGGCGTTGGTGCTCAAGAAGAACACGTTGCCGTAACCGCCTGTGCACAGCAGCACGGCATGCGCGCCGTGGCGTTCGATCTGGCCGGTGACCAAGTTGCGCGCAATGATGCCGCGCGCCTTGCCGTCCACCAGCACCAGGTCCAGCATCTCGTGCCGGTCGTACATCTTCACCTTGCCCTTGCCCACCTGGCGCATCAGCGCGCTGTAGGCGCCGAGCAACAACTGCTGGCCCGTTTGGCCGCGTGCATAAAACGTGCGGCTCACCAAGGCCCCGCCGAAGCTGCGGTTGTCCAACAGTCCGCCGTAGTCGCGGGCAAAGGGCACGCCCTGTGATACGCACTGGTCGATGATGTTGGCGCTCACTTCCGCCAGGCGCCACGTGTTGCTTTCACGGCTGCGGTAGTCGCCGCCCTTCAGCGTGTCGTAGAAGAGGCGGTAGATGGAGTCGCCGTCATTGGGGTAGTTCTTCGCTGCGTTGATGCCGCCCTGCGCGGCGATGCTGTGTGCGCGGCGGGCGCTGTCCTGGTAGCAGAAGGATTTTACGTTGTAGCCCATCTCCGCCAGGGAAGCTGCGGCGGAAGCGCCGGCTAAGCCCGTGCCCACCACGATGATGTCGATGCGGCGTTTGTTGGCGGGGTTCACCAAGCGGAGGTGTTCCTTGTGGTGCGCCCACTGCTTGTCTAATGGGCCATCTGGGACTTTGGAATCGAGCGTGCTCATGGAATTTGCTGATTGACCGGAGAGCTGGTGAATGGCGGTTGATGAACGGTGGTCGGACCCTACGAACTACGAACTACGAACTGACAACTAACAACTAACAACTGACAACTGACAACTGACAACTGACAACCCACTCACTGCACCCACCCCAGATACATCGCCACCGGCATAGAGGCAAACAACACGGGAATGACAATGGAGAAGGCAGCGCCAAAGGCCGAAATGAACCCGTTGTACTTGCGGTGGTTGAGGCCCAAGCTCTGGAAGGCGCTCTTGAAGCCGTGCAGCAGGTGCCAGAACAGGGAGAAGCAGCCCAGCACATAGATCACCACCAG
The DNA here is from genome assembly GCA_018266685.1 of Bacteroidota bacterium. Taxonomy (GTDB): domain Bacteria; phylum Bacteroidota; class Bacteroidia; order Flavobacteriales_F; family PHOS-HE28; genus PHOS-HE28. The sequence continues at coordinate 2,893 of JAFDZY010000342.1, read as the reverse complement.
CAGGGGGTTGGTGAACACATCCTGCATGCGGGCGAAGAGGTTCTCCTGGCCGGCCGCGTCCACGCCGTATGCATCGAGGTTACCGATGATGTGGCGTGTCTTGATCCAGAAGTTGTCTAAGTGGACGATCAGGAATAGCAGGATGAGGATGCCAAGGATGGCCATGCTGCGCGAGTACCAGCGGCTGTTGTCGTTGTGCCGGGCGTAGACGTAATTCTGGGGCCGTGCGGCGCGGTTCTGCCGGGTGATCATAATGCCGTCCACAATGTGGATGATCAGGCCAATGAAGAGCACGATCTCCATGGTGCGGATGATCAGGTTGGTGCCCATGAAGTGCGCCCACTTGTTGAAGGTGATGCCGCCGTCATTGAAGAAGATCATCGCGTTGATGGCGGCGTGTACCACCAGGAAGGTGATGAGGAAAAGGCCCGTGAGGGCCATCCAGTACTTCTTTACTAAGGCGGAGCCGAAGAGTCCTTGTCGTGCCATGCTTCAGGGGTGGCGTGGATAGGTCGCCGTTTGGTCAACGGCAAAAGTACATGCCGAAAAAATGGGGTTGAAATCAAGGCGCCCTGCCCGGCTTATTTGGAATGATCCCAAGCCTACCGCACGCGAGGTCCGGCACGGTCAATGGGCGATCGGTGCTTCCCACACGGCCCCGCTGATATCCGTGAGGCGCAATTGGTAGTTGCCCTCCGGCAGTTTTGAAAGCGTATCCGCCTGCACGAACAGTTCCGCCTTGGCTCCCAATGGCAGGATCATGCTGTGCTTGCCGGGTTTCACCTTGGCCACGTACGCATTGAGGATACGTTCCTGCGGGAAACGGGCAAGGTCTTCACCGGTCAACGCCAGCACCTTGTTGCCGGCAGTGTCCAGTACCTCAATGCCGATCAGGAAAGAGCCGTACACGTCAACGCCCTCCACGCGCTGCACCGTGAAGCGCAGCCCGTCCGCGCCCAACGCCGCATCGGTGATCTCCACGCGCGGCTTCACCGATTTGTTGTGCAGCGTGCCCCACACGCCGCCGTGGAACACCTGGTTGGTGAACAGGGTGATGAACAGCAGGACCCCGGCACCTGCGGGAGCCAAGATGAACAGCCGGCCGGAGAAGATGTCCAGGTGCCCGGACGCCACCCACGGGAACCAGGCCTTGCGCGCGAGCGCGGCCCCGCGCATGGCCAGCAAGCGGTCCAGCGAATGGATGCCGCCGCCGGAGAGGAACAGCGTGAAGCCCGCCGCCAGGCCCAGGATGCCGATCTGCCATTCATCCAGGCATGTGGTGCCGATCCAACCCGAGCCCAGCAAGATGCCCATGGCTAAGCCAAACACCGCCACGCTCATGGCCCGGGTGAACAAGCCCAGCATCAACAGCAGCCCCACAACGCCTTCAATGATCGTAAAGGCCAGCATGCTCCACCACAGCGCATCCGGGTTGCTCACCAAGTATTCGATCAGCGGCTTGATCCCCAAGGCATGCGGCAGAAAGTGGTTGAACTTCTCGCCGATGTAACCTTCCGCGTCCCAATCCAACTTGTTGGCCAAGGCGGTGCGGCGCCAAAAGGCGCTGAAGTAGGTCCAGCCTACCACCAAGCGCAAGGCCAACGCGTATGTGCCGGCGGGATCAACGGGGCGGGCACTGAACGTTGCGGCTTGTTTGCTCATGTGCGCTAAGGTCGGCTTAAGGATGTTGGTGCGCATGATCCACCGGCATGAAGGGGCAGCATGCGGCGCAATCGGTGGCGCATAGCATCACCCGCACACACTGGCACGGGTGCGCGCCTGCCGCAGGCAGGTATGTGGAGCCTTCACCGTTCGTAGATCAGGACGGACACATCCTTTCCTATCTTCGTGAAGGCCTCGTCTGCCGTGATCAACCGGGCATTGAGCCAAGCAGCCGTGGCAGCGATCGCGGCATCAGGCAACTTCAATTTGTAGGTTTTCCGCAAACGGATGGTAAGGTCCTGGACCTCGTCCGAGAACTGCACCAGTTTGCAGTCGGCCAAGAACGCCTTTGCCGCTTCGGGAGAGTGCGTGCGCGGCTTGGCCACGCTCAACAATTCCACACGTGTGATCACGGATACGTACACAATCGCTCCTTGCACCAGGGCCGCTGCACGCTCATCGCCACCCAAAATATCGATGGCCACGCTGGTGTCGAGCACCAGACTACCCCCACTCATCCCGAAGTCGTTGCTGCGTGGCTAGCGCATCCTCGTCCAGCTTCCACTTGCCCAGATGTTTCTTGGCATCGAAGCCCTTCTGCGGGACCGCCTTGGCACGCCTCACCGCAGCACGTAGCCGGCTCTTCGGTGTCTTCTTCCTGATGATCGTGACCATGTTTCAAAGATAACCGGTTCCCTCACACTGGCCTTGTCTGCACTTTTCCCGTTACGCCTTGCGTGGTCAACGTAACTCGGGCACGCGCCCGGCTTTTTGCCGGGTGCGTGGCACGTTATACCATTTAGACACTCAATACCACCCGATCTGCTTGCCCTCTTTCCGGATGACTTCTCCGCGCATCGGGTCCCGTAGGCACCGCTACGCAACCCGATGCGCGGATCGTCCTCCGAAAAGATCGCGGCGCAGCTTTGGCCGGTTTTGAGCGTCTAAATGGTATTAGGGCCTCCGGCCAGTCGGATACACTACTTGTACCCGTGGTTCAGAGACGGGCCGGAGGTTCTATCAGGCACCCTCGCTCGGCAAAAATCCGAGCGAGTTCTTGCGGTGGGACCGTGCCTTCGGCGGGCAGGCACGCGAGCGAGTGCAGGGGAGAAGGCCATGGGCGGGTATCGTGCGCCCCCATGACTTGAGGTCACGTTTTGTGACCTCAAGTTCTCCCATTCCTCCGGGGTCAACTCGAACATGAAGTCCTCGGGGAAGCTGTCCAGGTTTC
>JAFDZY010000341.1 GCA_018266685.1 Bacteroidota bacterium | reverse complement strand
TGTTGCAGCGCGAGGATGGTGGTGGGCACCAGCACGGCCACTTGCTTGCCGTCGGTGGCGGCCTTGAACGCCGCGCGGATGGCCACTTCCGTTTTTCCGAAACCGACGTCGCCGCACACGAGGCGGTCCATCGGCGTGGGTTTTTCCATGTCGCGCTTCACATCGGCGGTGGCCTTTTCCTGGTCGGGCGTGTCCTCGTAGATGAAGCTGGCCTCCAGCTCGGCCTGCAGGTAGGTGTCCGGCAGGAAGGCGAAGCCCGGCTTGCTCTTGCGCTTGGCGTAGAGTTGGATCAGGTCGAAGGCCAGGGTCTTGATCTTCTTCTTGGTCTTCTCCTTCAGGTTCTTCCACGCGGGGCTGCCCAGCTTGCTCACGGCCGGAGCCTTGCCGTCTTCCTCGCCGCTGTACTTGCTCACGCGGTGCAGGCTGTGGATGCCCACATAGAGGATGTCGTTGTCGCGGTATTTCAGGCGGATGGCTTCCTGGCGGATGGGCGGCTCGCCGGGGCCACGCGGGGTCTCGATCGTCTCCAGTCCGCTGAACACGCCGATGCCGTGGTCGATGTGTACCACCAGGTCACCGGGCTTTAGTTGCGTGAGCTCCTTCAGCGTAAGTGCCTGCGCGTTCTTGCGAAAACCTTCCTTGAGACGATAGCGGTGGTAACGCTCGAAGATCTGGTGGTCGGTGTAGAGCGCCAGCTTCAGCTCGGGATCGATGAAGCCCTCGTGCAGGTCCAGCAACAACGGCGTGAAGCTGCTGTTGCCCTTGGCGGCATCCCCGCCTTCCATATCGGCGAAGATGGCGTGCAGCCGTTCGCTCTGCTTGGCGCTGTTGCAGGCGATCAGGTTGGTGTAGCCGGCGTTGCGCTTGTTGTGCAGGTCGCCCGCGAGCACCTTGAATTCCTTGGCGAAGGCGGGTTGGGGGCGGAGGGCGAATTCGATGTGCTGATCAGATGATGGGTCGATCAGATGATTGGATGATCGGTCGTGCCTATCATCATCTGATCGCCTGATCATCTGATCGTCTGATCGGAAAAACACCTTCCTGAACCCCAGCAAGCCCTTGATCAGCGCGCTGTCCGTGGCGAGCAGCGTTTCGGGTTTGGCGTGTTTTTCCTTTTCAGGCGAACGTTCGTATGCTTCGGTGAGCAGCTTCAAGCGTGCCTTGGCCGCATCACCGAGGGCCTGCATGTTGCCCAGCCAGATCACGGCGTCTTCGGGGAGTTGATCGAAGAAGAGTTGACTGCTGCCGGCCTCATCTTCCTGCATATCAGGCACGATCACCGCTTCCGCCAAAAACTCCACGGTGAGCTGGTCCTCCGGGCTGAAGCGGCGCACGCTCTCCACGGTGTCGCCGAAGAGCTCGATGCGGAAGGGCCTGTCGCTGCCGTAGCTGAACACGTCCACGATGCCGCCGCGGATGCTGAACTGCCCCGGCTCGTACACGAAATCCACGCGCCGGAAGCCGGTTTCATGCATCCATTCCTCCAGCGTGTCGATGGGCAGTTCCTCGCCGCGCTTGATGGTGAGTGTGTTCTTCGCCATCGTTTCCTTGGCCACCACTAAGGGCACGAGGGCTTCGGGGTAGGTGACAATGCAGAGAGAGGGTGCGAGGGTGGGAGAGTGAGAGGGTGAGGCCGCATATTGCATGAGCGCTTCGAGGACTTCCGTGCGGCTCACACGTTCGCCGTCGTGGTGGCCGTCGGGGTCATAAGGCGTACGCGAGGGTGCAGGAAAGAAGTAGAGCTCCTGGCCCTTTTTCTCTTTCACCCTATCACCTTCTCTCTCTTTCCCCCCCAACGCCTCCAGGTCATTCAGAAAGTACGCCGCCTCTTCGCGGTCGTTCAGCACGAACACATGTACGCCGGGTGCCTGTTGCATCACGGCTTGGGCGATCAGCGCTTGTGACGATCCGATGGTGCCGGCCACCTGCACGCGGGCGGCTTTTTCCCGCAGGGTATCCGCTATGCGGGCAACGCGGGGGTCGGTGCGGTAGAGTTGAAGGAGGTCCGAAAGTTGGCGGACAGGAGAGGTAGCGACGTTGGTTTCTGGCATGGAACCCGGAAAACCCGAAACCCGGTGCCGGGGAATTCCGGCATCGGGTTCGGGTGGTGCAAAGGTAGGGGAGGTGCGTCACCCGATGCTGTCCACCAGGGCATGCAGCTCCTTGGCGCTCAAGCTGGACTGGTCGCTCTTGTCATAGATCGTCAGCAGGTAGACCTTTCCTTTCACGAGCCTTACATAAGTGATGACCCTTGCGCCTCCGGACTTGCCGCCGCCCTTGGAAGAAACGGCCAGCCGAATCTTGTAACAATCCTTGCCCAGCGGCGTACCCTGCATGGAAAGCTCTTCGAGGGAACTGATCAGACCAAGCACATCCTGCTCCAGTGAGCGGTGCCGCTTCGCCAAAGGCTTATACCGTCGCTTGAAGGTCGCCGTGACGACGACCTCAGCCATGCTTCAGGAAATCGCGGGCGCGTTGCAACTGCTTTTCGCCGCGTTCGTCGGCCTTGGCCTCCATCAACGCCTCCATGAGGTCGTTGGCGAAGGTCACCTTGCGTCCATCACGGATTACACTGGCTACCCTCACGAAGTCCAGTTCGGCCAAGAGGTCCAACAGCAAACGCCGCTTTTTGGCATCTTTAAGTTGGAGAACGATCTGTTCCATGCTGAACCAAAGGTAAGGAAGACCCGAAACGCCCGAAACCCGGTACCGGGGAATTCCGGCATCGGGTTCGGGGAACGGGTGCAAAGCTACGTGTCGCCCGTACTCACTTTTTCCTCACCTGCTTCTTTGCGGAGGCACCTACCGCACGCAGTTTCTTCTTCTCGCCCTCCGTGAGCGCCAGATAGTTCCCGCTCGTCACCACCTTGCGGCCGCTCTTCCGTTCAAGGTCCTTGCGTGCCTTGCCGGCCACTGCGCCACCGGTGCGCGCGGCCTGCTTGTTCTCCGGAAAACCTTGTGCATCGCGGTTGCGGGTGATCTCGGTGGTGGCGGCTTCGCCCAGCATGGAGAAGATCAACTCAAGATCGGTCATGTGGTCGCGTAGATTCTCCCGCTTCAGCTGCTTGAACCGCGCATATTCGCTGGGCGTCATGCCAAAGGTGGCATCACTGATCTCCGCTGTGAGGATCGCGTATTCGCGCTGTTCCTTCACCCCGCGCTTCTTCCATTCATCGGTCAGCTCATCGCGGATGGCGATGGAGCGCATGCGCTTCTCGATCCAGTCATCGCTGTATCCTTTTGCCTTGTACAATGCCCGCGTACGTTTGCTCGCCAGTTCGGGGTCTTCGATCTCTTGAACCCGCTCATAGCCCACCTTCGCCAGCCAGCGCTTGAAAGGTTCAGCCTTGGGGCTGGAGATGGATTGGATGATGCGGAACAACCCCTCGGTGTTCGCACAGTTGATTTTTTGCGCGCCGCCACTGGTCGGAACGATAAGGGGGTGTACAATTTGTACCCACCCTTTTGCCAGTTCCGGATCGCGTTGGCGCAGCTTGTGGATGTACTGCGTTACGTCCTTCGAGTCCGTCAATGCCGCCACCACGTCCGCGATCACGAACC
>JAFDZY010000340.1 GCA_018266685.1 Bacteroidota bacterium | reverse complement strand
GCTGATCGGGCGCAGCCTGACTCTGGATGGGTCCGAGCGGGTCAAGTCGGCGCAGCTGGGCGCGCTGGGCGAAGCCGAGGAACGGGCGCGCCAGCTATTGGGCAAGGAAGGCGCGCAGGTGCGCGAGGCCAGCGGCGCCGGGTGGGCAGCGCCGAAGTTAGACATATTTGCCATCCAAATTAGGCTTCAACTCTAGCGCCTCGCGCAAGTTAGCACCAATTCGGTGCGTTTCACCGTTGACTCACCGGCGCACCGTGGGAGTGTGAATATGTCATTCGCCCCTTGGTGGTTTTCAGCGTGCTGTCGTGATCGAGCGACTTGCATCGTCTCAACGCTCACTGGCCGGCCTGTGGCGGTTGCTGCCAGTGGCCGTCAGTCGGTGACAGCGCCGTCACCGGCACCAAGCTGACATTCGCTGCCACCGCGAGCGCCACCCGTGAGTGCGCGGCGAACGTCAAGGTGACATCGCTGGACGGGTACGTTCCTGGAGATTTCCGCTCCAAAAGTCCTTCGCCGCCTGCTAGTCCCACAAGACGGGGCCCAGCCCATCCAGGAACGTGCGGTGCTGTTCTGCCGACGGACCTTCTGCAATGGTGGTGGCAGAAAAGTCATGGCACTCACGGCCCGGCCTTAGTCGGCGTAGGTGGTACCGGATTGCACCTGTGCCTCTAGGTATCGGAGCGCGAGCACAACGGGCTCCGCTTCGTGCAAGCAGATGGTGGATTCCGCCAAGATGCTAGGGGTTGCGGTATGAAGGAGGGTTGCAGCTGCGACAACCGCCCCAAGTAGCGCTGCTGCAATGAGGGGTGTGAGCTTCACGGGGCCTTTCGGATTGGCAGATGCCACCTGTAGTGACCCGCCTCCGACATCCCCCACCGTTTTTGCCGCTGCGCAGCGACATAGGTGCTGTACCATGCCCGCAAGGCGTCTGAGCCGAACCTGTTCCCGGGTTAAATCAGACACAGCACTTGGCGCCACCGAACGGACTTCAATCCGGGTCGATGCGTAATCGGGAAACGTCGACCACGCAGATTGGAGTGCCGTATGGCCGCTACACCCCTGTGCGAGGCACCGCTCGCCGCCCTCAAGAAGTCGCTCCGCGACGAGTTCCCCCACGTCAAGTCGTCGCACCTGAGCGAGGCGCTGGCCCACAGCCTGGGCTTCCGGACCCACGCCGCCATGCAGGCAGCGATGGTCGGGCCTGAGCAAGACCGTCCCTTCGGCCTGCTGCAGACGCAGCGCTTCGTCGAGCGCCTGAAGCAGCTCGGCTAAGGGAGAGAAGAAGGAAGGCAGCCGATGAATCTGACTATTGTTTGCGCCTCGTCTGAACAGCGGTCTTCCTCTTTTCGACAAGAGAGCGCCAGGACTCAAGAGCCTCGACATCCGCTCGGAACTCATCAGGGTGGGGGATAGGGAGCTGAGCTGCTTGAGCGGAGTCGTGCGCGAAGTATGAGCATTTCGTCATGCCCGCCTCAATGGCTTTGTAATCGTCATCTTCAACGACCACGCTCTGGAGCGGCTTCGTGGAAATGCCCACTTCAAATCGTGAAATCGCGCCATTCAAGAGAACCTCTTCCACAGCTCTCTCCCATGCCATGCGAAGGTGGAAATAACCATCTTTGACCAGCCGATTGGATCCTTCCTCGTCCCCATTCTTATGAGCTTGGGCGGCCAAATCACTTTGAATTCGAAGCTCCCCAATTCGCTTGGTTGTCTTGAGTGTGTCAAAGGGGAGGCGGGGCGTATGGGTTCCATAGCCAACGGGAGAGCGGCGTATGCACTGGATGAGCTGAAGGGATCCCGCATCTTCAGCCACTCGCTGGAGAACGCTCATGAAGGCGACGTCGTGCGTGAAGACGATCACCTGCCTGATCAAGGCTTCATGGGCCAGGCGTTGGGCCACTTTCCAGCGACGTTTATGGTCGAGAGAGGACACAGGATCGTCAAAGACAATGCCTCCACGGCCTTTGCTCAGCGACAGCTCCGCGAGGAATGAGGCTATCGAGATCGCTCGCTGCTCGCCCTCGCTGAGAATGTCAGACGGGGAGCCTCCGCCAGGGAGCTGAAGTTCCAGCTTGTATTGGGTCTTTCCTCCCGGGGAGCTCGACTTCATGACCACATGAAGCTCATCGACGTCGAGCGATTTGAGCTCTCGGTTGAGCGCATCGGCCACCTCTTGCGTCGCCATCTCTTTTGACAGATCAGTCGACTTCCTCGAAATGCCGGTCGTCCCCGTTTGATCGATGCAGCTCTTGAGCTTTTTTTGCATCCCAAGGCGGTCGATCCCTTCGAGAACAGCGTCGAGAACTCCGAACAGACGTTGGCGTCCGTCGAGCTCCGCCTGCTCTTTGACCATCGCGGCTCGGGCCGCCTGGTCCATCGTCTTTTCAAGAGCGTCAGCCTCTTGTTCCAGAATGCCTTTGCGATCCAAGAGCCGCTGGTGGGGATTCTCGGTGAAAGCGGGAATCGAATTCCACTCAATCTTCGACGCAGCCGCTTGAAGAATGGATGCTTTCCTTGCGTTCAAGGACTGGTGGAACACTGAGCAAAGGGCGTTGAGCTCTGGGGATTCGTCCGCGAGCGAGTCCTCCATGCGGAAATTGAGATCAGCTCCACGGATGGCTTCGAATGGCGGAATCGCCGCAGCTCGAGCCTCTCGGGCTGTCTTTTCGACCGCTCGTTGCACGAATGCGTCAAAATCGATGAGACGCCTAGCGCCGTCATCGCCCAAGGCATTCTGACAAAGAGGGCACAACGCGTCAGCCCCAAGATTCGGGAAAACATGATCCCGGTGAGATTCGGCTGCGAACGATCTGGCCGCTTCAAAAAGCTGCTTCCATGCATCGCCCCCCGTCCCGGGAAGAAGGCCGGGTTGCTCAATAAAACCCTTGGCCGTGAGCTCCGCCGCTTGCTTTGCGACATTTGATGCATCAATCAGTTTCTGAAGCTCTCGGGTTTTGGCATCGGAAACAACGTCAGAGGCGGTTTGAATGCGGGACGCCAAACCGGATAGTCGGGAGGCTCGATTGCGCAGAGCCTTGGCTTTCTCCTTAGGGTCGGCCTCGGCGAGCGATCGATTCAACGTCGCCAGCCGCTGGAGCTCCGCCTCGGAGAGTTGGGCGAGCTGCCTCACCCGATCTTTACTGGTGTTCGCGCTCAACGCCTGGAGAAGCTTGCCCACTTCCGTTTCCGGACGGGCGATATGCGCGAAAGCTCCACCCTGAACGGCGTGAGCAGCATGTTCGCGGCTCGCTCGGTCCTTGACATATCCGCAGACTTTGACGAGTCCCTCGAGGATATCTAGGCCATAGGGCACGTAGGAGAAGTCGCCTTCGTTGTCGACGTAGGCCCGAGCGCACATGGAGTCAAAGATCGCGATCTCTGAGAGGGCCTCCGGAGGCTCTTTCCCCTGCGTCCAGTTCAAGTCGCAAGCGGCCCCATCAATAAGCGCCTCGAAATCAGCTTGCGCCGGGCCCGTTTTGTCTTTGGGCAACCGAGCGTCCGGAAGAATCGGCTCGCTTTTGGAGCGCGCTCGGCAAGCTTGCTTGAGCGCACGGGAGTAGCCGGATTTGCCGGCGCCGTTTTCCCCGAAGATGACGGTGAGTCCGGATGGCGAGATCGGAAGGCGCTGCCTAGGAGCGAGCGCATTGACGTTGAGGAGGTTCTTTATGGCAGCAAGTTGAACGAGCCGCTGAGGGACCGCCGGAGCCGCCACTTGGGCCGCCTGAAGTTTTTGAGCTGATCGCTTCTGAGGGTCTTCGATGCCGACGCCAGCCTTGGCTATCGCGTAGATGTCCTCAAGATCCTGAACGCTCAACGTTCGATTGGCGTAAAGCCTTCGAATCGCGTCTTGCTGCCATGGATGAAGGTCTTGAGACCACTTATGAATCTCTTGAAGAATCGACACCTCTTCCTCCTTGTGTCGTTCGGCTTCTGATGTGGCGAGCCGTTTTGCAGGTCATTGTAGGAGATCGACGGAAGGGCCGGCGGCCGGTGTTCTGCTGGTTAAGCATTAAGCGGGTGCGTGATTAACCGTCGTGTCACAAACTGCATGTACTCCCCCATACCTTCGATGAGACTCTGACCCCGCTTCGCTCTCGTGTGCAGTTCAAGCAAAACCAAAGCGTTCCGCTGTACTCGGCGGTCACTTAGACGTATCTCGTCGTAGTCAGGAATGATGCTGCCGTAATGGCCAATCTGCGCGATGATTGACCGCCAATGCTCTGTTTGCTCATCTCGGGGGGCGGCGAACGCATACACCGCCGCGGCAGCTGCAGCGTCCGCAAGCTGTATACCGTGCGTGGTCTTGGAATCAGCGAATACTATAGGCTCGGCTAGGCTAAACGTGATTGGGTGGCGCTCACCCATCAAATCGCTGAACATCTGCTCACCTTGGCGACCAACCATCGCATTGAAGATCCCCTGGTTCTGTTGGAGTGGTTTCGATGGGTCGCAGACAGCGATGATGGAAGGGTGGGTCGTGCCCCAATTCGCAAGGAGAGTGAACAATGCCGAGTTGGTGAGGTCAAGCGCCCATTTGCCAACCCCGGTGTCCCCCAGTGCCTGCAACTCCGCTCGTATGTCGTCAGCTCTGAACTGTGCAAACTCTCGCACTTGCGCCAGTATTGGAGAATTTTCCGGATGTGCTGAGGATGAGAAGATGGTTTCTAGCTTGCTCTCATCTCTATTTCTGATCAGAGCTTCAAACTCTTCAAATATTTGCTCGGCACCGGCCCCGCGCGCAATGAAATCCACATACAGGATGTTTGCGATGAAACGATGAAAGCCGATTCCATAGAAAAGAGAGTTGGCTGCCGAGTAGCAAGGTTCGAATATGTACTCATGAAACTTACATGCCAGCGCAAACTTCTTCTCAGAGATAGAAATCTTTATACGCGAGCCAAATCGATCAAATATTTTGTCGATGGCCTTCCGACCCTTGTTGAACTTAACTAGCTTGCTACCCTTAAGTTCACCGCCTTGAATGCCATACTGAGAGATGAGTTCATCAACAAAGTCCTTGGCTTCAGCGTCCTCGGTTGCGATCGACGCATACGCAAAGTAGTTTTGAACAGGCGACAACAGGTTGTTTCCAGTGAAGCCTGACTCATCGAAGTAAATTCTTTGCGACATATGGTTTGAGCGCGTCATCTTGGGGTTTAACGCTGTAAGCGGATGCCGTGGGTCATCCGTGCTTGAGAACTGTTAGGCCGATTCTATGAGGCCACTTGTCCAAGCATTTCCCCCAAAAGGTCATGTAACGACAGCTTTCTGGGTCAAGCGCTGGACGTCAACTACAGGCTGATGAGTGACATTCGATCTGGAACGCCGAATGGCTGCGGCCTCAGCAAACAGTCATTCGATCGTTAAGGGCGTTCACCACCGGCTAGTAGCCAAGACAAGAATTTGTTCATTTGGTCAAAAACTGCGAGTGATTTGTTGAAGACATAACTTGCTTACACACACGGGATCGCTGCTGGAAGAGTTCTACTGGTTTCGACTCAACGTGCGTGTCATCGGGCTGCCGCCCGACCTGCATCGGTGTCGTTCAAGGCCGTCAACGATCTCAAGGCCGCACTCAAAAGTTGACCAATTATGGTCAATGTCCAGCTCTCGCCCTTGGTATTCAACGCTTTCTGAGTGGTAGGCGCGCTCAACTAAAGGTGCGCCACAGTGTGGGCATTGATATTCCTGGAGCAGTTCACGGGCATGAAGGACTTGTCGCGTGAGGGCCTCGGCTTCCGCGCGAGCATGGGCTAGTTCCGCTTCCTTCGCTTTGACTTCAGCCTCAGTCGAAGACGTGTCGTCGCCCAGCTTCGTAAGCTCATCTTCAAGCAACTTCATGCGCTTAGAGAGGCGCTCTGCCAGCACATCGGGCGACTGTTGTTTGACGTCGGCGATTTGGTCTTTCAGATAGGAAACGTTTTCCTTCAGACTTTGAATCGTGGCGTCCTTCTGGTCCACGAGCAGCCTGTAAAGTGCAAAGACCGCGAAGACGAAGGCGACGATGGAAGCGATTTGGGTCCAGAAAATTGTGTTGGTTGTAATCATTGCTCGCTTTGATCTTGCACCTGGATCGATTGTGTTTCGCCGAGCCAGGACGTTTGTCGGTAGCAACCCCGACGTCGTGCGATGTAGTTCCTAGTCATGAGGTTGGTGCAGCCAGACTTTTGTGTAAGTAGCCGCTGAGCCGTCATCCGGTTGATTGCTTGTCTCTTGAGTTCCGTAGCAATCCTCAGCACGACGCCAACCAAGAAGTCACAGTGGCAACGACGCGCGGACGATGAAAAGCATTTCCTCGCTCGGCTCCTGGTCAAAACGGGCCGCGCCGTTGTTCGTCAACAGCACCGTGAAGCGCTTGGGGCGCATGAACCGGATCTGAACCTTCTCCACAACATGCTTCTTGCCGCTCACGAGTGCCTGGGTTGCCCCGAGAACATCGACACTGCCCTTGATAACCGCTTTGGCCTGGATATTGGAAGCGAGTTCCATTGCTCCCAGTTGCAGCGAATCCACAACCCCCACTGCGTTCAACCGCTGCTGCACTTCGCTCGCCCAGTCCAGCACGTTTACCGAGAGCGGGCTGATCGCCAAAGAAAAG
>JAFDZY010000339.1 GCA_018266685.1 Bacteroidota bacterium | reverse complement strand
GGTTTACGAAGCACGGAAATGCCGCATACTCCACTTGTTGGGCGGGCACATGGGTGTCCACCACGATCGTTTTGGCCCGGTAGTCATCCTGCTCCACGATCAGGCTGTAGGTGTTGTCGAGGTCCAAGTTCACCGTGGTTTCTCCCTTGCGGGTTTGGAAGCTCTTGACCAAGGTGTTGTCCTTGTACAAGGTGACTTCAACTTCCTTGGCCTTGCCGCGCTCTGCGGTCACTTTCAAATTCACCGGTACGTACCAGCCAGTTGCTTGGTCCCGCTCGTCCACCAGCTTCTGTGCATGGCATGCACCAGTGCTTCCGGCGATCAGCAGCAATGTGGGAAGAAAGGCTTTCATTCGTTCGTTCATCTTTGGGTTCTTGCTTCAACGGAAGGCATTCGGGGCAGGTTACATGCCCTGCATCCTCCTATCCGGCGCGACGCAGTTCCTGGTCGGCGCCCTTGGCGGGGAAACGGAGGTAGATGGTAGCGCCTTGGTCCGGGATACCTTCCGCCCAGCACCATCCTCCGTGCTTTTTCATGATGCGGCTCACCAAGGCGAGCCCAATGCCGGTACCCTCGAAACGATCGGAAGGGTGCAACCGCTTGAAGACCCCGAAGAGCTGTTCATTCTTGTCGCTTTCAAAGCCCACGCCGTTGTCCTTTACCCAAAGGATGTCCGCCCCGTCCCTGTGGGCATAGCCAAGTTCAATGCGGGGCTTGGCCTTTTCACGGGTGAATTTCACGGCATTCCCAAATACGTTGTCCAGCACCACCCTCAACATGGAGGGGTCCGCATGGATGAGCGCTTTCCCGGGTTTGGGAAGGAGGAATTCCACGGTTTCAGGTTGGATGGCAAGGTCCCGGATGCAATCCTGGGCCACACCTGTTGCATCGATCTCCAGGCTTTCCATGGTGCGGGAATCCGTTCGGGCAAACCGCAACAGGTTGTCCACCAGGTTGATCAGGCGCGAGGCGTTTTTGTGGATGCGCTGGCTCAGGTCGCGCTCTTCCTCATCCCCGCGCAGGGCGGCCATGCTGCCCAAGTGCTCGCTCATTACCTTGATGTTCTTCAACGGCGAGCGCAGGTCGTGCGCCACGGAGTAGGAGAAGGCCCCCAGGTCGTCCAAGGCTTCCAGCAGTTGCTTGGTGCGCACGTTCACCCGCTTGTCAAGGTCGCGGTTCAGCTTTTCCAGGTAAAGCTGTTGTTGCTTGCGGTCAGTAATGTCCTTGACCATGGCCTGGTACATGCGTACATCCCCGGTAGTCCTGCCGATCAATGTGGCGGTGACCAAGCAGTCGAGCGTTCTGCCGTCCGGTGTTCGCAAGGTCACTTCCACGTCGCGGAAGATGGTTCCCTTCCGGTGCGTGCGCATCCGCTGCGCAACGGCCAGGGGGTCCACCACGAACTGGTCGAAGCCGGTGAGCAACAGGGTGGCCTTGTCCATTTTCACCAATTGCAAGGCCGCCGGGTTGGCCTCGTGGATCTTGCCATTGGCATCCAGCATGATGATGGGGTCGCCGGAGGCATCGAAAACTTGCCTGTAGCGGTTGAGCAACCGCTCCTTTTCATCGCGCAGCGCATGGATTTCGTATGCCTGCTCAATGCGCAACTTGAGGTCCGTAGGGTCCCACGGCTTGGTGATGTAGGCATGTATGCCGCCGAGGTTAATGGCGTCCACCACCGCCTGCAGGTCGGAGAACCCGGTGAGCAGCAACCGTACGGCTTTGGGCCAGCGTGTGCGTACAATGGACAGAAAGTCGGTGCCGCTCATGCCCGGCATGCGCTGGTCGCTGACCACCACGTGCACCGGGTTCGTTTCCAGCCAGTTCAAGGCTTCCTTGGCGCTCAAGGCTACCTGAACGTCGAAGTCGCGGCGAAAACTCGCCCTGAAGGCCATCAGGTTGCCTTCCTCGTCATCCACGTACAGCACCTTGATCCGGTCCAACTGCTGATCCATCCTCACGCGCGTTTTTCGATGTACCCGGCCTGTGAAACAGGCAGGATGATGGTGAATGTGCTTCCGATGCCCACCGTGCTTTCCAGCTCCATTTGGCCATGGTGCCTTTCGATGATGCCCTGCACGATGGAGAGCCCCAGGCCAGTGCCTTCGCCCACGCCTTTGGTGGTGAAGAAGGGCTCAAACATCCTGCGCTGCACGCCCTCGTCCATGCCAATGCCGTTGTCCGCAATGGAGATCTTTACGCGGTCGCCATCCTGCCACGTGGCAATGCGGATGGCGCCCCCGTGCTGCCCGTGCCGCTTTTTCACCGCATGGGCCGCATTGTTCAGCAGGTTCATGAACACTTGGTTGAGCTTGCCGGGGTAGCATTCCACCTCGGGCAGGGTGTTGAGGACGTATTGCACCTCTACGGCGTCACGGAACTGCGGACCCAGCACAACCACGGTGCTGCGCAGGCCTTCGTTGATGTCGGCGTACTTCAGGTCGTCCTCGTCCAGGCGGCTGAAGGTGCGCAGGCCGCGCACGATCTCGCTGGTGCGTGAGGCACCTTGCTCAATGCACTGCATGATCTCCCGCACCTCGTTCACCGTGACCGGCATGTCAATGCGCCGTTCCAGTTCACGCACATGGTCCAGGTTCGGGTTGTCCTTTGTTGCATCGCGGTACGCCTCCAACAGCTCATTCAGGTCGTGCAGGTCGCGCTTCAGCGGCGGAATGTTGCTGCTGATGAAGTTCAACGGATTGTTGATCTCATGGGCGATGCCCGCTGTGAGCTGCCCCAGTGAGGCCATCTTTTCGGCGCTCACCAATTGGCTTTGCGTCCGTTTCAGGTGGTCGTTGCTTTCTTGCAGGGCATGCGTGCGCTCCGTTACTTTCTGCTCCAGCACCACGTTCTGGTCGCGGATGATTTCTTCATTGGCCTTTGCCATGCTCAGTGCCTGCGCTTGTGAGCGGTCCTTTTCGCGCTGCAGCACGTTGATCTTGTCAGCCAAGCCAAAGGAGAGGAGCACCACTTCCACCGTGGAACCGATGGTCATCATGTACTTGGTCAGGTCATTGTATGGCACTAGGCCCCAATCCTTGGCCACGAACACCACGATGCCAGCGAGAAAGATGCACCACGCCACCAGGAAGTAGCGTGCGGAGCGGACGTTTCGGCGAGTGGTGATGATCGCGATGGCAAGGGCATACAAGGCAAGCAACATGGATAAACCCTGGACCATGCCATACGCCTGAATCCGGAAGCCGATGATGTCCATGATGGCCCCGCACACCATGAGGCCATAGAACGTGTATATCACAGGAACGAAATACTTGATGTTTTGCCTTGCTTGAATGAAATGGTCAATGAATATGTTCCCTGCAATTGCTGTTACTACTGTTAGTATCAATGAAGAATGCTCCTTTATCCAGATGTTATTGTTGAATACATAGTATCCTGAGAACCCTACAAATGATAATTGAGTTATCGTTACAAAAAGTATGAATATCACATAAAGTAAATAATTTTTATCCCTGATTGATACATAGATGAAAAAATTATAGAGGATCATGACCAGCATGATTCCGATGTAACCGCCGATAAAGAAGGCCCTGTTTGTGTTGGTATCCAAGCTTTCACGTTGGGAGATCACAAACAACGGTAGTTGCAGTTGCTTGTCGCTCTGTACGCGGATGTAAACGGTGCCAAAGCCGCCGTATGGGATGTTCAAGGGGCAGGTGATGCTGGGCGATTCCTGCTTGGAGCGGTCCAAGAGGCGGCCTTGCCCGCCGATCAACAAATGTTCAATCCCTTGTGGCCCTTTCAGGTAGATGTCCAATTTCTCGATCTCGGGATAGTCCACCAGGAGGACCATGCCCTGTACCGGGTCTGCGTTCACCACGGTGAACTTGGCCCAGTGCACCGCCGGTGAGATCCCCAAATTGGGCACTGCGGACCGGCTTGGTTCAAAGGCCTGGCTCCGGACCACGTCATTTATGGACAAGGTACCGGTAGGGTCCTCCAGCATTTGCAGGTAATTTCCGATCGGGCGTGCCGGAAATTGCCTGTCGAACTGGATAGGCGAAGCCTCCCCGCCCTTGGCGTGCATCGCCGTTGGCACAAGCAGGAGCAACGTGATCAAGAGAGCCGTGCGCTTCACATTTCACTTCTACGCCAGCAGCGGGCAAAGTGTTTCCAAGCACCAACTAACCCGTAGCCTGCAACCGCTGGGCCGCAATTTGCCCGTACGCATACAGGTCGTGCACATTGGCATTGATCCGCATCTTGTATTCCACCTCCAATTCCGTATCCCCAAAACGCTCTATTCGCGTCTGCTCGGGCCTTAGGCGAAGGCTGTAGATCGAGAGCCGTTGTTCGCTGCTCGCATGTTCCAGGAGCATGGTGTCCGGGTTCACCATGGCAATGGTGGTGATCCTCGGAATGGGGTAGGAAGGGAAGAATCCGTGGTCGCCTACGTCCTCCATGACAATGAAGCCGTTCTTGGCCGGATACTTCTGCGTGTAGTGTGCTACGAAGCATACCATGCGGCCGGCCCCGGCGGCCACGGAAATGGTGGTGACAGCTTTGCTCAGCAATGTGGGCACTCCTTTGCCCAAGTACCGGTGGGCCGCCCAAAGGCCACAAACTTCGCCATTGCCCCACGGCAGTAGCGCATCCATGGCCTGGTGCACCTGTGGAAAGGCTTTTTCAATGATGTCGGTCATCGGCAGGTTGACCCCCGGGGCGGCCAATTGCAGCCGGATTCCGCCCACCATGCCGTGTTCCTCATGGAGCGCAACGATCACATAACAGTTGGGGTCGCTTACCCAGGGATTCTCCGTGGCCACGATTTCATTCACGCCGATGTCAGTGAGCACCTTCCGGTGCTCCTGAAGGAATTCCGCGCATAAGCCCGGCTCATCGGGCGCCTTGAATGCATGCAGCAGGATCTTGTCCGGTGCATTGGAATGTGTGACGGGGGGATGTGGGATTTTCATTGGGCAATGGGGATTCCGGGAGCAATGAGCAGTTGGTTCAAGGGCCGGCGAACGGAACGTTTGGCCATTCGCCCTTGGGCATGTACACGAAGCAGGAAAACAGGCGTTCCTTCCAGTTCAAACAGGTCTCTGAAATCCTGTTCGATCTCTGACACTTGCTTCAACATGGAAGCACTGAAATATCCAGGATGCTGCTTTTGGGAATTGATCACGGAAAGGATGGCCGGGATGGGCTGAATGCCCCAATTGGCACCGGTGGCTGCCAGCCAGAATCGCTGAACCGCCCTTCCTGCCCGGAGCAGGTCCGCATGGCTTGTGCATTTGGCCGTGAACAACACGACGGCTGCCGAGGTATGGATGGATGCGGCCGGCAGCATGGCCAATGCCTGTCCCCCGTTCACTGTGCGGATTAGCTCCATGGCCTTGGGGTCGGCCATCACCTTCGTGGCGGCTTCAGCCATAGGGGGCAGTCCGAAACTGGCCAGTTCCATGCCGTCGCCGTGTTCCATGGCTTCCCTGCCGCTCCAGCGCAACTGGCGCTTGAAGTATTCAGCATGTCCTTGCGGATGCATGAGGCGAAGCCGTTCTGCTGCTCCATGAAGGCCGGCCAGCTTTTGCAGCAATTCCGGCTCCCTGATCCACAGCGGAGGGGGGCATGCCCCGTTGGAACCTGCTTGGGTAATCTGTTCAATGGTTTGTTCCGGCAAAGTGCCTGATGTGCCAATGGACCGGTCCGTGTGCCTGGCAGGGATGTAGCTTGCCAGTTGGTCTGCATCATGTGGTTCAGCCCCTGCCACTGGGACTGAAAAGAAGCTGAATGCCGTTGCAAGGCCGTCTGAATGTTCCAGCGTGCGGGTTTCCACTTCAAGCCCCAGTTCATGTGCCTTCAACACCACGCTTTCCACGCATGCGCCCAAGGCAATATGTGCCATCCGGTGGTCCGGGTCCCACACGCTGTGCGAACGTACCTTGTCATGGAATAGCAGCAGGCGGCCGCCGTGCCATAGAAATTGCCAGGGCTGCAGGTTGCCGTCACTCGGCGCCATTCCTCCGGCTTCCACCAGTTGTTGGAGGGTGGATTTGTCCAAGTTGAGCGTGTCCCTGGGAGGGGCGCCCAGATCACGGTCGATGCGGGCAAGGTCCTCCTGTGTCAGGCGGAACGGTTGCGGTGGTACGATCTCCGGTGTTTCCGCCCCGGGTGGGTCCGCGATCTCTTCCTCCAAATCCACAAACCAGCGCCCGCTGGTGCTGAACAAGCCCAAGGCAATTCGGCGCACGGCATCGCCGGCCAAGGCCCCGCCCAACGCCACTGCGGTGCCCAATTGGGGCCAGGTGCTGATGGTTTGCCCCAGTTCGATCACACTGGCCTTCATCCTCGGGCTCAAGGTTTCCACACCGGTGATGGGCAGCATGTACGGCACTTTTTCTTCCGCGCTCATGGGGCGCTTGGCGGCCTC
>JAFDZY010000033.1 GCA_018266685.1 Bacteroidota bacterium | reverse complement strand
ACCTTGGCCGTCTCGTTACTGGCAGCGATCTCGGCACGCACGGCAGGCGTGGTGCGCGCGTTTTTGTGCAGGGCAATCAGCATGGCTTGACACTCCCGGTGGATTGCAGTGACTCTATCAACTCCCTGAGCACGGCGCGGGCCATGAACAGCGGGTAGCGCTTTTCATCTATGCAATCGTCCGGGATGCGACACGTAGCTCCTGTCGAACAGCAGGAACGTCGCCACGGCGTCAGACATGCAGGAGCCTTAAATCAAGGTAGAAATCCGGTTAAGCTGTATCTGTTGGTGTCAAGGCTAATTGGCTCCGGCGTATTGCGAAATCCGTCCGAATGCGACGGCCGCCCGACTTAGAAATGTCATGCGGCACGGAATACCGTGCCGCAACTCCCGCAAAGGATCGTGGCTGTTTTTCGCATGAGGGCACTGCTTCGGTGCAAGAGTGCGGATTCAGACTTTGCGGGTCTGGAGCAAGACCGAAATAGCCTTAATACGCCCGGCTTGGGTGCGAATGGCTCAATCGACGACAGAGCGGTTTTCCTGCGCCAGCCGCAGGTATTCCGACAGCGGGCGCACCGCCTGGAAGTACAAATCCCGCGCTACGGGCTGCTTGTTCGGGCCGACGATGGAGGCCAGGTCGGACAGCTTGATGTGACCCAGCTCGGGCATACCGATGCCCACGTCCATGACGCCCCAAGCTGTATCGCCGTCGGCAGGATCGAGCGATGCCAGCAGCCAGATCGCGTGGGCGTCGGGAGTGAATAGCCGCACGACCGGCAACGGGTCGTATGGTTCACCGGCGGCGACCCGCCGCCCGTTCTCCAGCAGCGCGGCGCGCTGCTCCTCGGTGACGAGGGGAGCCTTCATCGAGGTGCTCCTGTTCCAACATGGCATGTCGGTTTTGCGTTTCCACGCGAAAGCGTGGATGCGTATTCCACGAAAGCCGTGGAAACACGAAAGCGCAAAAGCTCAATTGTAGAAATCTGCAAAGGCACGTTGGCGGTTTCCCGGTTTCACCGGAATCCGCAGAAGCGGATTTCCGTAAAAGAACGAAAAAGGGCCAAAAGCATGAATGAGTTAAAGATAACGTGGTTTTAATTGTGCTGCGAATTGACGCTTCTGTCCATGCAGAAGCGACCCATTCAGCGTGGCCGACCAGCCGGCGCCACCACCTTCGACGCCGAGTTGGCGCAAGCCTTCGGCGCGGCGGTGCGCGCGTTGCGGACGGAGCGCGGCATCGCGCAGGAGTCGCTGGCGAACCTCGCCGGCATCGAGCGTTCGCACATGGGCAAGGTCGAGCGTGGCGAGCACATGCCCACGCTGGCGATCATCTTCAAGATCGCCAGTGCGCTCGAATGCAGCACGGCAGTGCTGATGAGCAGGACAGAAGAGCTACTGGCAGTAGCCAGGTCGTAGTCGCCGAAGCGCTGCGTTTCGGTCGGGAGGATTCATGAAAACATGTTGGCTTTGCCCCAATCCCTTGGAGGGCGATCACCGAACGGGTGAGCACATCATTCCCAGCTCAATAGGTGGGCGCAAGGAAGTCCACGACTTCATCTGCAGGAGCTGCAATAGCACGCGGGGCGTTGCATGGGAGGCGGAACTCGCAAAGCAGTTCCTCTGGTTTTCGAGTGCAGCCGGAGTCAAACGCGGGCGAGGCGGCACGCATCCAGACTTCAAAGTGCAAACTGCGTCAGGAGAAAAGCTACGGCTTCGGGCTGACTCTGTATTGGTGCTTGATGGGCATGATATATCGACCCAAGAGTCAGACAACAGGATAGAAGTCGCCATTCGAGCAAATGATTCAAGAACTATAAAGAACTTGCTCAAAAAGATTGCTGTCGATCACCCGGAATTCGATTTCAAGAACGCCACCACCCGCTCGGAGCAAGTAGACAATTACTTGGACGAACCGCTCTGCATGAATTTCCGCTATGGCGGCCCGGCAGCCGGAAGGTCTATGGTCAAGTCGTGCCTGGCCCTCTTGTCGGAGGTTGATCATATTGAAAAAAGCAACTGCGCTCGGGCACTGGCTTACCTCTTAGACCCGAGCCCTGAGGCTCCAAACCCCTTTTACTTTTTCTTCGATGCGGATCTGATTGAGAACCGACCGCAGGATCACCTTTTCCACTGTGTTTCCGTGGTTGCTCAGCCACAGGAAGGTCGAATCCTCGGATATGTAGAACTCTTCAATTTTGCAAGGCTCCTTATCCTTATCAGCGATGAGTACAGCGGCCCGGCTTTTCAAGAGACCTATGCCATTGATCCCGTCGAGGGGAAAACGCTGGATTTATCCGTTGATTTCAGCCTCGTAGGCCGCTTGGATGACTTGCCAAAAATAGCGAGCGAGGCACCAAAGATGTACCTTGAGGCTTTTCAGCACACCGGGAAGATCGTTCAGGCTCTTAACGATGATCGAGTCAGAACGCTGGCCATATCGAGGGCCAGTGAGGGTGCGTTAAAAACACTGGGCTTAGCCCCGTCGGCGGAAGAGGTACCCCCCGAATTGAAAGACGAATGGATTCGCCTATTCATGCTGAATCTCAAGCCATACATCGAATCAACAATTAAAAGGGCAGCGCCATAACGCAGCTCGCTCCCCCGGGAGCAAGCGAAGCGCGCAGCGCCGCAGGCGCGAAGGCGTGAGGGATTGAAGCCGAATGGCCGTGACGGCAACGACGGCGCGGGGCGTAGCCCGTAAAGCCCGGCGGCGCATCGCGCCGACACGCCATGCCCTGGCCGTAACCGCAGACACTGCTCCCAGTCTGGAAGACGTAACCTGCAATGGACGCTGCCTGCCGCTGCCTCGTTCGGGACGAACGAACAGCGCAGCGCCCCGCCATGTGACGGGGCGCAGTGGGCGGCTGTCAGGCCGCCTGGGGCTTGCTGCGCGACCAGATCAGGTCGTGCGTGCCGTCCTCGCCTTCGATTAGGCGGGCGTAGACCGTGGCCGGGAACGAAGGATCGTCGAGGGTCACGGAGATGTACTCCCGCCCGGCCTCGCTGGTCTTCTTCCACGCCGCGCCGATGTCATGGCTGGCTGCCTGCAGGCGGAAGTCCGGGGCCTTCTCGTTGTCCCCCTTGTCGTTGGGCACCAGCTTGACCTTGACGTTGAGCGTCAGGGTGCGAAGCGTGCCGGTGAAGCCGTCTTTGTCTGCGGTGAAGCTGCCGATGTTGGCCATGATGAAACTCCTTTTGGTGGAACAAGGTTCGCGCCCATCGCGTCCTTGTTGTGATCCGGCCGGCGGGGGACGGGCGGGCCGCACCGCTTGCGGTCGAAACGCAGTGGAGAGCCGGAAGGCGAAAAGAATTTGGCCCGCGAGGAATCTGCGCAGCAGAGGGGAAATTGTTTTCGCTGGACGGTTGCAGCCATGAAGCCCGAGGCGCAGCCGCGCCACCGCCAGGATTCACAACAACACAAGGACGCCTTGGGCCGAACCACCCCCAATTCGAAGGGAGACAGGGCCGACTCGGCATCCCCGCCCGAAGGCTGTTCCGGCTCGCCCTCTGACGCGGGCCAGGTCAACACCCCAACGACAGGCGAGAACGCCCCTGCCGCACCTTGCGGCGCCGCTCTTGAGGCGTGGCGTGGAAGCTCCATGGCGATGTCGGGCGGGATGCCCGTGAACCGTCCTTCGTGACGTGATGGGCGAGAACCGCCAGCGTTGAGGACGGCACGCATCTGCACAACCTGCCGCAGCAAGCATCAGCGTGTTCGCCAACGCACCGTCCATTGCGAAGAGGCGCTGATCGTGCCGATCCGGCGCAGCCGGTTCGGCAGCATCGAGGGGCGCCAAGCTGCGCGCGGCGGGGATAGCCCGTAGGGCTTTCCCCTAGAGGCAAGCGCAGCGCGCAGCACCGCAGGCGCGAAGGCGTGAGGGATTGAAGCCGAATGGCCGTGACGGCGAAGTCGGCACGGGGCGCAGCCCGAAAGCCCGGTGGCGCATCGCGCCTACACGCACAGGCCCATATCACCTACTTCCCACTATAAACAAGCTACGCTCTACCCTGCTTACACCTCTCAGAACCAGATTCATATGACCCAAGATGAGTTCATCGACACATTGGAGCGGTATTCAGCCGCCCTGAGCGCAATGCTTGGGCGATTTACCAAGTCTCACAGTGGCATCTATATGGCCCAAGGAGATGAAGGCAGGTATAGGGAAATCGGGGTCGAACTCATCGACCTTTTTCGGGATGAAGTCGTTGACGGATTGCATCATGCGAAGATCGTCGCAGACTACTTCAACGACAGCACCAATACCTATATCGGCACGCCGTCATACCGGGGCGTGGAAAATGTCAGAGGAGTAGTCAACGCCATGCTTGCACGGGTAAGGAGAAGTCCTGCCTGCCTTAGAAGCGCCCAACTTTCTCCGGGGAAAGTCACAGCACCCGAAAGGGTCGAAGCGCTCTATCGGATAGGAGAGCGCTTTCATCAGGTCGCAAAGCAACTACGTGTTCGGCGTCAAGACCGACCGACTCTGGACATCGGTGATGAATACGACGTGCAGGATCTGTTCCACGCGCTCTTGAGAATCCCCTTCGACGATGTGCGACCGGAAGAATGGACGCCCAGCTACGCTGGCGGCGCGTCCAGAATGGACTTCTTGCTTCCCGAGATTGAAGCCGTGGTGGAGATTAAGAAATCACGGCCAGGACTCGGTGCCAGAGAGTTGGGCGAGCAACTCATCGTAGATATTGCGAAATACAAGAGGCACCCAAACTGCCGCACGCTTTTCTGCTTCGTATATGACCCGGATGGCCGAATCCATAACCCGCGCGGAATCGAAAACGACCTGAATGCAGAGCAGGACGAACTCAAGGTCAGAGTCTTGATCGCGCCATGAAGCATCCTCACCGGGCGCGGCCACTGCCGCGCCCGGATTTTGCGTTTCACCGCGCCCAGGACGGAACGACCTGGGCGCGGTGCTGAACGCGGTTATTCCTTCGTCTCGATGATCCACCACACGGCGCGCGCCAAAGCGCGGCCCGTGATGGGATGAATGTCGGTGAGGTCTGCGCGGGCCGTCCAGCCCGAGGGCGGGCGGTAGCCGCGCACATCGCCCTCGCCGTGCCAGCTGCGGGCGCGCACCGTGCTGGGGGCGTAGATCGCCGCCATGCGCGGGCGGCTGGTGGTGGTACGGGTCATAGGGAGTCTCCTTCCAGCAATGCGCCCCGGTCGGAACCGGGGCGCTTACCTGTGATGCAGGGTCAAGCGGCCAGCGCCTCGGCGGGCTCATCCGCCATTGACTCGGCATCCTCCGGCGCGTCCTGCTCCGGTCCTGCCTCCTGCGCGCTTTCCTTCACTGCCTGCTGCGGGCCTTCGGCCTTGAAGATGGCGGGCATCCAGCCCGTACCGTTCACCAGCCGCTCGGCCTCGCTGGCAATGTCAGCCTTCTTGAGCTTCGCCAGCCGGGTTACGTGCTGCGGCGCGTACTCGCCCACCGCATCCAGAGTCATGGCCTTGGAAACGTGCTTGAAGTAGCCCTCTGCGGTCGGCTGCCACCATGCGGCCATGTCGAGGCCCGCGGCCTGCGCCAGTTCCTCGCCGGGCTGGTGCGGCACGGCGCGAGGCGTCACCACGTCCACCGTGGAAGCCACGCACACGGCTAGCAGCCGTACCAGTTCGTCTTGCGGCTTCGCCAGCAGCGCAGCGAACAGTTCGGCGCTGTCCTCCGGCAAGGCTTCGCCCGCCGCCTGTTGCAGTTCGCGCAGCGCCACAGCGGCGAGCGATTCCGGCCAGTCCGGGGCCATGCCTTCCAGCCGATCTTGCACTTTCAGGCCCACGCCCAGCGGCAGAGAATCACGGCTGCGACCGTAGCGGCTTTCCTGCAAGACGGTCTGCACCATGCCATGCACCACAGCGGCCAGCGCCACCTGCGGATGCCGGGCTACCTCGATTTGCAGCGCAGCGGTGCGGTGAGCGCTCAGGCGCTGGGCCAGCCGGTCGGAAATCGCTGCGGCCTTGGGCTGCTCGTCTTCCTCGCCTTCGTCATCGTTCGCGGTGTCCGGGTCGCTGAAGCCTTGGCGCAGCTTCTCCAGCGTGCGCAGCGCCTTTGCTTCGGCCTCGCGCAGCAGCCCTCGATGAATCACGGCCTCGCCGTTGCGGTCGATGGTCACGATGGCACCGGCTGCGGCCTTCACGTTCGCGCCGTAGTCCTGCAAACCATCTTCCAACGCCTGCAACTGCTCGCCCAGGGTTTCGCCTTCCTCCTGCAAGGCATCGGCCTTTTCCTCGTCGTCGGCGTCCATCGCGGCGTCCACGGCTTCACCGATGGCCCGCATTTTCTCTTGCAGCTTTTCGATGCGCTGCGCTTCGCGCTTGTTCGGCTCGCGCCGTTCCCTCGGCGCACGCTGGAAGGCGTGCAGGTCGGCATGGGTCACGCCCGGCGTGGCATCCACCCACGCCCAACCCTCGGCGCGGATAGCGGCGGCAATACCTGCCAGCTTGTCTTGCGCCAGCCGTTCCAGCAGCGCGGCATCGTTGAGGTACACGCCCGCATCGCCTTCCGCGAACAGGTCACGGCGGATGCCACCGCCTGCGGCTTCGTAGGTGTCCAGTCCGACGAAGCGCACCAGCGGATGCCGGTAAGCGTCGATTTCCCTTTCGGTCAGGCGTTCGCGCAAGTGCGAGGGATGCCGCTGCCACTGTGGGGCATCGTAGAACGCGGCTTCCTGCATGGTGTGGTCGTCGGTGATGGCAAGGGCCATCAACTGGTCAAGGCTCACGGCATCGGCGCGATAGTCGGCCATGAGGCGGGGCGAGACGTTCGCCAGCTTCAAGCGGCGCTGCACCACCAGCGGCGTAACGGAGAAATCCGCCGCAATGTCCTCGATGGGTCGGCCTTCGGCCACCAGCGCGGCGAATGCCTCGAACTGGTCTGCCGGGTGCATGGCTTCGCGCTGCACGTTCTCGGTCAGGCTGGCCGTGCGGGCCGTGCCATCGGCCACCTGCAAGCAAGGCACGTCCCAATCCTTGGCGATGCGGTGCTTTTTTGCCAGCAGCTTCAACGCGGCGAGGCGACGGCCACCGGCCACGACTTCGTAATGCTCGCCATCGGCGGATGCAATCACGATGAGGTTTTGCAGCAGGCCCACGCGCTGGATGCTCGCGGCCAGTTCAGGGATGGACATGCGCGGGGTCTTGCGCACGTTGCGGCCCGTGGGGCGCAGCACCAGCCGCGACAGCGGCACCAGGATCATGTGCTTGCTCGGGTCGGCGGCTTGCAGCACGTTCGCGGCGCTGCTGGCTGCGGTGTTGACGGCGTGGGCTTCGGTGTAGGTGATAGCGTTCATGATGTATCTCCAATCGAGTGAAACAAGGGAATGGAGGGGAAACGGCCCCTCCGGGGGGGGAACGGTCAAGCCTTGAGAGCGCGCATGCCATCGGCCAGCAGCCACAGGGCGCGGTTCAGGCGAATGTCGGAATCAATGCCCTGCACGGGGCGGGTACTCTGGCGGCGTCCATTGCTGCTGCGGCCATGCAATCCGCCCTTGGTCAAGTTCTCCTGCGTGCGGTTGAACACGCTCCACAGGTCAGGGCGGCGGTCATCGAACCGGCGCGGCATCAGGATTTGCGATTCGGTGATGGGCGCGGGCTTGTCCGGGTCGTCGTACTTCAACGCCAGCGCAGCACGGGCGAACACGTCGGATTCGCCATCGTCCAACGTGATGCTGCGCATCAGGTCGCGCGATTCCTTCACGCGCTCGAAACCGCTCAACACCTCGAAAGCGCCTTCGATGACGGAACCGGCCACGTCGCCTTTGTGGGGTACGCGCACGTCCGCCACGGTGTCGCCGCAGACAAGGCCATTGCTGCAAACGAAACGGAACTATGTCCCGTACCGAACTATGTCCCGTGGCATCCAGGCTCAGGTGAGTACTGAAAACAGGCAGTGAACATAGTCAGCGGGGTCAGCGCCTGGTCGACGCGTGGCATCATTTCCGGGATT
>JAFDZY010000338.1 GCA_018266685.1 Bacteroidota bacterium | reverse complement strand
GCCGTGGCGCTGATCCTCGGGGACAACATCTTCTACGGTGCGGGCCTGGGCCGCAAGCTCGGCGCCAACACCGAACTGGAAGGCGGCCTCGTCTTTGCCTACCACGTCAGCGACCCCGAACGCTACGGCGTGGTGGAGTTTGATGCGGACAACAAGGCCATCAGCATTGAGGAGAAGCCAACGAAGCCGCGCAGCAACTACGCCGTGCCGGGCCTGTACTTCTACGACAACAGCGTGGTGGACGTGGCGGCCACGCTGAAGCCCAGCGCGCGCGGCGAGTATGAGATCACCGATGTGAACAAGGAATACCTGAGGCGCGGCCAGCTGAAAGTGGAGATCCTGGACCGCGGCACCGCGTGGTTAGACACCGGCACCTTTGCCTCACTGATGCAGGCCGGCCAGTTCGTGCAAGTGATTGAGGAGCGGCAAGGTTTGCGCATCGGCTGCATCGAGGAAGTGGCCTTCAAGAAGGGCTACATCGATGCCGTGCAATTGAAGGCCTTGGCAACGCCGCTCGTGAAAAGCGGTTATGGCGAGTATTTGTTGAAGTTGATCGAAGACTAGTTGTTGGTTGTCAGTTGTTAGTTGTCAGTGTGCCCTAACAACCGACAACCGGCAACTGACAACTAAAGACATGACCCACCAAACCCGCATCGAAGCACGCATCGCCGAGTGGTCGCAGCAGCTCCCGCAGGGCAACCTCTACGCGCCCATGGCCTACCTCATGGGACTCCCGGCGAAACGTGTCAGACCCATGCTGGTCCTGATGGCCTGCGAGCTCTTCGGGGGCAAGGCGGAAGATGCGCTGGATGAAGCCCTCGGCATCGAGCTCTTCCACAACTTCACCCTGATGCACGACGACATCATGGATGCTGCGCCGCTGCGCCGCGGCCACGCCACCGTGCATGAGAAGTGGGACGTGAACACGGCCATCCTCAGCGGCGACGCCATGCTGGTGAAGGCCTACCAATTGATGGGCAAGCGCCCGGAGGTTGCGGCGCTCTTCAGCGGCTATGCGCTCAACGTGTGCGAAGGCCAGCAGTTGGACATGGATTTTGAGCGGCGCGACCAGGTGGCCCTTGCCGAGTACCGCGCCATGATCCGCCTGAAGACCGCCGTGCTGCTGGCTTGCGCATTGCGCGTGGGGGCCGCGATCGCCGGGGCTTCCGTGGAGGACAATGAACGGATCGGCGCCTTTGGCGAACATCTTGGCCTGGCCTTCCAACTGCGTGACGACCTGCTGGACGCCTTTGGTGACCCGGCACGCACGGGCAAACAACAGGGCGGTGATCTGCGTGCCGGAAAGAAAACGTTCCTGCTGATCCGTGGATTGGAAGTGGCCGGTGCCGCAGGACGCAACGAGCTGCGCGATGAACTGGCCAAGCCTGCGGGCTTGCGCGATGTACACCGCATGTTGGCGGTGTTGGAAGACCTTGGTGTGCGTGCAGAGGCAGAGCGTGCCGTGGAAGCGGGGGAGCACAGCGCCATGCAAGCCCTGGATGCGCTTGCGGTGGAGGATGCGCGTAAGGCGCCTTTGCGTGCGCTGGCGGCAAAGCTGATGGCGCGAAGCCGTTGATCTGGACCTTGGAAATCGGCGGCAATGAACCGGCTGCCGTACTTTTCAGCCATGCGAAAGGTGCTGCGCGTGGCGATACTGCTGGTCGTGGTCCTGGTGGTGGCCCTGCTGGTCCATCAGCATGAAACGGATGCGGGCCCCAATGCGGATACGGCGCAGATCACCTTGGCCAAGTTGTGGGACAAGGACGTTGCCGTGCAGGGCCAAGGTTCCAAGGTGGCGGGCATGGACCTGCTGGACCTGGACAACGTTCGGACCCTTGCCGGTGACGATACCGCATTTGCCCAGCGCAATTTCGAGGACAGCGGATGGCCGTCCTACAACGATTCGGTGATCAACGTTCGTGGTGCCACGGTGCAATGGGTGCGCATTCCGTTGGTCACAGCCCGTGAATTGAAGGGCGTTCCACTGTGGCTGAACCTGGATTCGCGCTATCCCTTTTCCGTTTTCCTGGATGGTCGGCGCATTGTGCAGTCCGATGCGGTGGCGGCGCCGTATGGAGCGTTGCCGGACACTGCATTGGCCGTAAAGCGAATGATGGTGCCGCTTGACCTGTTGGCCGACGGACAGCCGGAATCGTTGGCCTTGCGCATGGAGATGCCCGCTGGAAGCTCCTTGGCGTCGGCCCAACTCGGCATCACCCTCCATGTGCAGGACAGCACGTGGCACTTGCACCGCGTGTTGATCAACCATGGAGTTTTCATCGGCATCAATGTCATCATTCTTCTGATGGCCTTGGTGATCGGCTTCGCCGAGCGCAGGGACAAAGGATGGCTGTTGCTCGCGGCGCTCTCGTTCGTGTCGGTGCTTGATGCACTGTGCGTGCTGGGCGGCGGCATGGGCACATTAGGCTTGTCGGACCAACTGTCCTCCAGGTTGGAGACCTACCGGATCCTCACGGTACCCTGGGGCATGTACTTGTTGATCTTGGTGCTGTTGGAGCTGCATGGCTCGCGCACGCGAAGGCTCACAGTGCGCTACAGCATCGGCATCGGGATCATCACGGCGATGAGCCTTGCGCTGTTCCTGTTGTCCCCGCATGTGAACGGTCATGTCACCATCGGCCTCGCGGAGTTCAATTCCAGCGGCCAGATTGCTTTGGTGGTGGCCTTGGTGATCGGCATTGTGGTTGGTGCGGCCATACTGGGCTGGTTTGCGGTGGCTGAAGTGAAACTGGGCATCCGTCTTTGGCGATCAAATGGTTACGCACGCTGGGTGGGCGTTGGAGCGGTGGCGGCCAGCTTGCTCACGTTCTTACTGGGGCTGCTGGGCGGATTTGCCGATGTTGGCCTTTCCAGTTGGCTTTCCGTACTGGCCGACTACTGCTCCTTCGTGGCCGTGCCGGTGAGCGTGGCCATTTACCTCTCCATCCGCTCGGCGCACCATACGCGCTTGGTGACCCGCCAGCGCGATGAACTGGACCAGGAGGTGCAGGAGCGCACGGCGGAATTGCGCACGGAGAAGGAGCGATCGGATGAATTATTGCTGAATATTCTGCCACATGAGGTGGCCGAGGAACTGAAGAACACCGGTGCAGCGGAAGCGAAGCACTTTGACCAGGCCACGGTGCTCTTCACGGATTTCCGGGGATTTACGCAGATGAGCGAAAAGCTTTCACCGGAGCAGCTGGTGAACGAGTTGGACACCTGCTTCAAGCATTTCGACGGGTTGATGGACAAATGGGGCATGGAAAAGATCAAGACCATCGGCGACTCGTACATGGCCGCCGGTGGCTTGCCCGACCCCGCCAAAGGCAGCCCGGCGGACGTGGTGCGTGCCGCGCTGGAGATGCAGGAATTCATGGAGGAACTGGCGCAGAAGCGCACCGCACAAGGACTTCCCGTGTTCCGCATGCGCGTGGGCATCCACACCGGCCCGGTAGTGGCGGGCATCGTGGGCGTGAAGAAGTTCCAGTACGACATCTGGGGCGATACGGTAAACACGGCTTCGCGCATGGAATCTTCGGGAGAAGTGGGGCAGGTCAATATCAGCGGTGCCACGTATGCGTTGGTGAAGGATGTTGTCAGTTCGCAGTTGTCAGTTGTCAGTGCCCGCGTCGGCAGCCGGACAACGGACAACCAACAACTGACAACCCCGGCATTTAATTTTACTCCCCGCGGAAGAATACAGGCCAAGGGCAAGGGCGAAATGGAGATGTACTTCGTTTGCCGGAGCGGTGAAACCGCTTAGCCGTGCTGCTTCAACCAAGCAGATCGGCCAATGCGTTCTTCAATTGTGGGAACTGATAGCGGAATCCAGTGCGCTCCAGCTTGCCTGTGGCAGCGCGCGAGCCGTTGAGGATCAAATTGCCAGGGCCGTCCAGCACCATGCGCAGCAGTAATCCAGGTACTGGGGGCAGGAAGAACGGGCGTTTCAAGACCTTCGCCAGCACGTGCATGAATTCCAGGTTGCGCACTTGTTCGGGTGCCGCAACATTGAAGGCCCCCTGCAGGTCCTTGCGTTGGATTGCATGCAGGTATGCGCGTGCCAGGTCATCAATGTGTACCCAAGGCATCCATTGCTTGCCGGAGCCGAGCGGCGCGGCCAGGCCCATGCGCGCGGGTGCCGCCATTTTTTCCAACGCGCCACCGGTTCGGGCCAGCACCACCGGGGTGCGCAGCTTCACCACGCGGCAGTGCGGCTTCCAGGCATCTGCGGCAGCTTCCCATGCACGGCACAACTGGCCAAGGAAATCACCGGCAGCCGGTTCCTCTTCCGTGAAGATATGGTCCGCGGTCACGGTGCCATAGTAGTTCACGCCACTTGCGCTGATGAAGGTTTGTGGCCAAGTACCTGCCTTTGCGGTAGCCTCGCGCAGCAGGTCGGCGGCATTCGCACGGCTGGCGAGGAGTTCTTGTTTCCGGGCACGGGTCCAGCGCTTTCCCGCCAGGTTGGCCCCGCTGAGGTGGATGATGTGGTCCACGCCCTGCAACGCCCGTGGGTCGATCAATCCCTTGGTAATGTCCCACGAAAAGGTTGAGACAGGTGCATTGGGCTTGTTGTTGCGGCTGAGGTGCCGCACGGTAAAGCCCTCGGCTACCAACAGCTTGGTGAGATGACTGCCGATCAAGCCACTTCCACCGGTGATCAGGACGGTTTCCACTGGATCAATTTGCCAAGTGGTCAATTCGCCAAATGGCAAATTTCATGCATTGGCCAATTGGCATCTTGCTCTACCGTGATTGTTCCAGGATCCGGAAGTCTTCCTTGATGAAGCCCAACTTCTTGTCGAACAAGGCGGCTTCATCGCGCTGGTACATCAGCTCGCCGGTGCTGGCATTGAACACGCGGCGGAAGCACCATTTGGTCTTGTATTCGCCGGTGATCACCACATCGGCCAGGCACACGCCGGGTTGGCCTTTGGAAGCCGCCGCCATCAGCTGGGCATAGTCCATCAATTTCACGGATTGCTTGTATGTTTCCTGGATGGCGGCAAGGTCCGGCAGGCTCTTGTCAAGCTGCTCCTTGGCCACCCAAAGCTCCTGCTCCTTTACCAAGCGGTTGCGGCTGGCGTACAGGCGGTCGGCAGTGGCCTTGTCAATGATCTTTCCCGTTTCCACCTGCTTCAGGTAATCCTGCAGGGCCTTTACATAGATGTTTAGCATGGCCGCGCCGCCGTTGTCCATCAGCTTGGCATCGATCAGGATGAAGGCCAGTTCCTGTTCCGCGGGCACGTTGGTCACCGCATTGTCCTCCACCTTCAGGGTTTCGCCTTTCTTCATCTTCCAGCCTTGCACCAAGGCCAGGAAGGTGGCATCATGCTTCTCCGCATCGGTCTTGCGCAACTTCATCAGGTAGGTTTTCCCCGGTTCCACCGGAGCGGTGGCGAGGTCCGTGATGGTGGCGAAATCCGTGCTTCCAGTGAACTTCCAGTTGGCCTTCACCGCGTTCATCAGTTCGGTGTTGTACGGCGTGCCACCGGCATCCTGGAGCACCACCGTGGTGGAACTCTTCGCGGAAGCAACGGCCTTCTTGTCAAAGGTGCCGTACTGGGCGTTCAGCAAGGAAGAGAAGGCGAGCGATGAAAGAAGGAGCGTTTGGCGCATGTGATGGTGTTGCGATTTGCAGTCCGTGTTGCGGAGCGTCGGCGAAAATAGTGCCAGGCTTTGCCCACCTTTGGCGGATCAGCGTAGTCCATGAACGGGGAGCTGTCGGAAACGGGCCAAGGTGATGGAGCCACCGGCTTGCGCAAGCGGCTGGATGAGGCCGTGGTGCTAATGGCCACTGTGGCACAATTGCGGAAAGACCTGCGTGCCGAAGAACTTCGGGAGCCGCCCGTGGGGGAGGGGGCTTTTGAGGAATTGCGTGCCCAGGTGCTGGCCGTGCTGGCGGAGCGGGAAAGGGAGGGCGCGCATGCCTTCGGACTGGTGGTGAACCGCGTGGACCTAACCGAACACCAACTGCGCACGATCATGTCTGCGGGAGGGCTGCATACCTTGGCGGGGGCAGTGGTGCTGCGCTGCCTGCAGAAGGTACTGAGCCGCATGCGGTTTGCGGGCTTGGGGTGAACGCATCTGTGTGGAGGAACAGACGATCCGGGATGATCGCGCCCATTATCACTCATGGCGATCCATTGAACCAGGCGCAGGCACGTACAGGCCCTATGCTTATACTTGCCGTCTCCCAAAAAGCCTAAAAAAGCCAATACCGATGCGTACATTTTATCCCTGCCTGCTGATCGCCTCTCTTGCGTCCCACGTGAACGGCCAGTGGGTCCAGATGCCCTCACCCACGCCGGCCAACCTGTGGAGCATGGCCTTCTTTACGGAAAACATGGGCTACATGAACACCAATGCCCAATTGCTGAAGACCGTTGATGGCGGTGAAACCTGGACCTTGACCACCAATCCGGGGAATGTGGATGGCGACTTCTCATTTCCCTCAAGCACTGTGGGATACATGGCGGGCTTTTATGATTACATTAAAAAAACCACCAATGCCGGTGCCTCTTGGACCACGATCAACATCAATAATCAGTCGTTGCCCATATACTCGGTCAGCTTTCCGGATGTGAACACCGGATATGTAGTGGGCATAAACGGGTTTGTCCGAAAGACCATCAACGGCGGAGCGACCTGGACCGCGCAGTCGGTCGGTGGTTCGCCAAGCCTGCGCCACGTGCATTTCGTGAACCCGAACTTGGGCACCGCCATTGGGGAAAACGGCGCTATTCGGCGTACAACCAACGGAGGAGCCACCTGGAGCATCATTAGCGGGGCGCCCATAACCTCCTTGGAGGACATCTTTTTCCTGGATGAGAACATTGGATTCATCGTTGGCGGATCGGGCACGATGCTGAAAACCACCAATGGGGGGGCGAATTGGTCATTGGTCAATACAGGCACCACCGAGTGGCTGTACTCGGTATGCTTTCGCAATGCAATGGAGGGCTATGTGGGCGGCACGAGCGGGTTCATGATGAAGACGACCAACGGAGGACTTACGTGGGCCACGGAGGACAATCCGATCTACCTTTCGACACAGCACATCGACGACATTGCATGGAAGAACGGCCATTGGATCACCATAGGCAGTGGTGGCAGGATCTCGCGCAACGCTGGAGATGTGGGCATCGCTGATCAAACGGGGGGAGGGCCGGCCTTCATGCTGGGCCCCAATCCGGCAACAGACCGGGTTGCGATCCACGGCCGCGATCCGCAAGTTGCCATGCGCACCGTGCGTGTTTTCGACGTTAGTGGCGGGCTGGTGCTTGCCACCACGCTTACCGGGGATGTTGCGCAATTGGATGTGGCCGGATTGGGTGATGGCCTGTACTTGTTGGAGGTGAACGAAGGAGCGGTGAGCGGCCGTTTGAAGCTCATGGTGCAGCACTGACCACCACCCTGCGTTGGTGGCCGGCCTAACAGGAGTGCCGGTGGCCCGTTATTATTGAAGGGGCGGCCCAATGTGTCCGTTCCAGTCGCGGAACCAGCCCCGCCCGGCCTCCGTACCAATGGCCGGAACCGTGGCTACCTTTGCGGCCCCGTTTCGCAACCCCGGCCATGGACAACAACAAGTTTCTGGGCAACATCGATCCCGCGGCGCTGGACGCCATGTACCAGCAATACGGCAAGGACCCCTCGTCGGTGCCAACGGATTGGGAGCGGTTTTTTGAAGGATTCGATCTGGCCCGCACACGATATCCGGAATTGCCTGGCGGGCAAGCCGCTGCGGCAGGCACCGTGGACGGCGGCCAGGTGGCCAAGGAATTCAAGGTGATCGCCTTGATCAATGGCTACCGCGAACGGGGACACCTGTTTACACGGACCAACCCGGTGCGGGAGCGGCGCACGTACACGCCCACGCTTGCACTGGAGAACTTCGGGCTCAGCGACGAAGACCTCAACACGGTGTTTGCCGCTGGCAACGAGATCGGCATCGGCCCGGCCACGCTGGCACAGATCGTGGAGCACCTGAAGGCCACGTATTGCCGCAGCATCGGGGCGGAATACCGCTTCATCCGCGACGTGGAGCGCACCGAATGGCTTCAGCAGCGCATGGAGAAAGACCGCAACACGCCGGCCTTTGACTTGGATGAGAAGAAGGAGATCCTGCGGAAACTGGGGCAAGCCGTGGTGTTCGAGCGTTTCTTGGGCAAGAAGTTCATCGGCCAGAAGCGCTTCAGCCTGGAAGGCGGGGAAACGTTGATCCCCGCGCTGGACACCGTCATCGAACATGGTGCCGATGTGCACGGCATCCACGATGTGGTGATCGGCATGGCCCACCGCGGCCGCCTCAACGTGCTGGCCAACATCTTCAACAAGACCTACGAATCCATCTTCGCCGACTTTGAAGGCCGGGACTACGAGGATGCGTACGTGGAAGGCGACGTGAAGTACCACATGGGCTTCAACAGTTGCGTGATCTCCAACAAGGGCAAAGGCGTGAACCTCATTCTTTGCCCCAACCCCAGCCACCTGGAAAGCGTGGGCCCCGTGATGCAGGGCCTTTCCCGCGCGCTGATCGAGAAGGACCACCTCGCCAATGCCGCCAAGCTCTGCCCCGTGATCATCCACGGGGATGCCGCCATTGCGGGACAGGGCGTGGTGTATGAGCTGGCGCAGATGGCGCGGCTCAAGGCCTACAGCACCGGCGGTACGCTACACGTGGTGGTGAACAACCAGGTGGGCTTCACCACCAACTATACTGACGGGCGCAGCAGCACGTACTGCACGGACGTGGCCAAGGTGACGCAGTGCCCCGTGTTCCACGTGAACGGCGACGATGCCGAAGCGGTGTGCCATGTGATGAAGCTGGCGTTGGACTTCCGCCAGCAGTTCGGCAGCGACGTCTTCATTGACCTGCTGGGCTACCGCAGGCACGGCCACAATGAAGGGGACGAGCCCAAGTTTACCCAGCCATTGCTGTACAAGGCCATTGCGGCGCACAAGGACCCGCGTGAGATCTACAGCGTGAAACTGCAGGCCAGCGGGACCATTGAAGCCAGCTTGGCGGAGGAGATGGAGGAGCGGTTCAACCAGTTGCTCCAGGAGCGGCTCAATGAATCCAAGGAACTGCCCAAGGCGGTGATTACCTCCTTCCTCGCGGACCGTTGGGAGAATTACCAGCGTGCCACGCCAGCGGAGCTGGAGCGGCCGCCGGAGACTGGCGTGAACAGGAAGTTGCTGGAATCCATCGCGGCCAAGCTGACCGGGGTGCCGGAGGGCATGCGCTTCTTCAACAAAATGGAGCGCATCCTGCAGGAACGCGCCAAGATGGTGAAGGACGACCGGTTGGACTGGGCCATGGGCGAACTGTTGGCCTACGGAACACTGCTGTGCGAAGG
This sequence comes from Bacteroidota bacterium, assembly GCA_018266685.1. Lineage (GTDB taxonomy): Bacteria > Bacteroidota > Bacteroidia > Flavobacteriales_F > PHOS-HE28 > PHOS-HE28. Next base: position 1,610 of record JAFDZY010000338.1, on the reverse strand, counting down.
CCATTCCGTGCGCCTCACCGGGCAGGATGTGGAACGCGGCACCTTCAGCCACCGCCACGCCGTGATCAAGCTGGAGGACAGTGAGAAGGAATACATCCCGCTGAAGCACCTGCAAGAAGGCCAGGCGGCGGTGCAGATCTACAACTCACCGCTGAACGAATATGCAGTGCTGGGCTACGAGTACGGCTATGCCTTTGCTACGCCCGCAAGCCTCACGCTTTGGGAAGCGCAGTTCGGTGATTTTTACAACGGTGCGCAGATCCTCGTGGACCAGTACCTCACGGCGGCGGAGGAAAAGTGGAACACCATGAACGGCCTGGTGATGTTGCTGCCCCATGGCTACGAAGGGCAGGGCGCCGAGCACAGCAGCGCGCGCATGGAACGGTTCCTCCAGCAGTGCGCCGAGCAGAACATCATCGTGGCGAACCCCACCACGCCGGGCAACTTCTTCCATTTGTTGCGCCGCCAGTTAACGGGCAAGTTCCGCAAACCCCTGGTGGTGTTCACGCCCAAGAGCCTGCTGCGCCACCCGCGCTGCGTAAGCTCCATGGACGACTTGGCCAAGGGGCATTTCCGCATGGTGGAAGATGATGCGCATGCGGATCCCGCCAATGTGCGCACGTTGATCCTTTGCCAGGGCAAGATCTACTACGAACTGCTGGAGCAGCAGGAAGCCCTTGGTGCCGATGATGTGGCACTGGTGCGTGTGGAGCAATTGTACCCGCTGCCCGCCAAGCAGCTCAGCGCCATCTTCGCGAAGTATGCCAATGCCGAACAAGTGCGCTGGGTGCAGGAGGAACCGGAGAACATGGGTGCCTGGCAGTACATGTACATGCAACTGCGCAATGTGCAAGGTGCGCCCGCCCCGGAAAAGCTGCAATTGATCTCACGCCATGCCAGCGGCCCCCCGGCCACCGGCAGCGGCATTCGCAGCACGCTCCAGCAGAAGAAGATCATGGAACTTGCCTTCGCGGACAGGCCCGGGGCCGGGAAGGTGGGCAAAGCAAAGGCCAAGGTGAGGGCATGATCTTGAACACGCGCATAGCACCAACGCTCCTGTCCCGCACGCCGGTCACCATGCACTAATCACCATTCACCAGTTACAGATCACCTGATCACAAAACCATGGCCAACATTGAAGTAAAAGTCCCCAGTCCGGGTGAAAGCATCAGTGAAGTACGCATTGCACAATGGCTGGTGGCGGACGGTGATGTGGTGAGGAAGGACCAGGTGATCGCGGAGATCGACAGCGACAAGGCCACGCTGGAACTGAGCGCGGAGGATGGAGGCAAGATCAGCCTGCTGGCCAAGGCGGATGACACGGTGAATGTGGGTGATGTGGTGGCGAAGATCGACACCAGCGTGAAGCCTGCGGCGAAGGAAGAGAAGAAGGCCGAAGCGCCCAAGAAGGCGGAACCTGTCCAAGGAAAGGAAGAGCAGAAATCGGCAGCACCTGTTGCCGCACCGGCCCCGAAGGAAGCCGTAGCCGCCGTACATGCCACGCCCGTGGCCAAGGCGGTGATGGCGGAGAAGGGCATCAGCGGCGAACAAGTGAAGGGCACCGGCCCGAACGGCCGCATCAGCAAGAGCGATGTGGAAGCCTATTTGGC
>JAFDZY010000337.1 GCA_018266685.1 Bacteroidota bacterium | reverse complement strand
TGGTGTACGCGCTGGAGGCGCGCCGCCCTTGCTGAAACGTACATTCGCGCCCCTTTCCAACCGCGCATGCCCAGCAAGATCGTACGCCGCAACTCCATGATCCACGGCCAAGGCGTATTCGCCACGGCGCCCATCCGCAAAGGCGAGGAGATCATCGAATACAAGGGCAAACTGCGCACCCATGCCGCAGTGGACGATGAATACGGCGGAAATGACACCGGCCACACCTTCCTCTTCATCCTGAACGACACGTACGTGATCGACGGCAACATCAACGGCAACACCGCCCGCTGGATCAACCACGGCTGCGCGCCCAACTGCAAGGCCTTCGTGATCGGCGATGAAAGCGGCAACCCCGCAAAAGACCGGGTGGTGATCGAGGCGCTGCGCGACATTGCCCCCGGGGAGGAGCTCACCTACGACTACGACATCCAGGTGGAAGGCCCCATAACGGCCAAGGACCGCAAGTTGTGGGCCTGCCGCTGCGGCGCGCCCAACTGCACGGGCACCATGCTGAAGGCCGCCAAGCCCCGCACCCGGAAGCCGGCGAAGGCCTGATCCATGGAGCAGCCGTTCCGCGTCCGCCGCTCCCCCATCCATGGCAACGGGGTCTTTGCCACGGCGGACATCCCTGCGGGAACCGAACTGATCGAATACAAGGGGCGCTTGATCACCCGCGCCAAGGCCGACGAACTGTACGACGAGATGTACAGCGGCCACACCTTCCTGTTCGCCCTGGACGACCACTGGATCATTGACGGCAACACGGGCGGCAACGCCGCGCGGTGGATCAACCACAGCTGCGCGCCCAACTGCATCCCCTACCTGCATGAAAACCCAAGGGATCCGCTGAAAAGCCGCGTGATCATCGAAACCTTGCGCGACGTGCGCAAGGGCGAGGAACTCAGCTACGACTACGGCATCAGCTTCGACGTGCCCTACACCAAACGGCTCAAGAAGATCTGGGCCTGCCGCTGCGGAGCGCCCAACTGCACCGGCACCATGCTCACGCCGCCCGACCACGAGCGGAACACCCTTCCGTAAGCCATGGCACGGCACTTGCCTTCAAGCCACCGGATTTAGATTTGCATGCCCAAAAATCCCGCCCTGCATACCATGAAAAAGCCCCTCCTCCTGCTCGCCTCCCTGCTCCTGTTCCTGCACAGCTTTGGCCAGGACGACCCCAAGAGCCGCGCCATCGTGGACGCGCTGATCGCCAAGAACAAGACCTACAAGAGCTTCGATGCCGACTTCAGCAGCCACTTGGTGAACGCCGCCAGCAAGCTGGACCTCACCCAGGAGGGCAACCTGAAGGTGAAGGACCGCAAATTCCGCCTCACCCTGCTGGACAACACGGTGATCAACGACGGCAAGGCACTGTACACCTACAACAAAAAGGCCAACGAGGTCACCATCTCCGACACCAAGGACATGGACGAGACCCTTGACCCCGCCAACCTGTTCAACGTGTATGAAAAAGGCTTCAAGAGCCAATACGCGGGGGCGGGCACCGACAATGGCGTGGCCGTGGAAACCATCAACCTGTTTCCCCTGGAACCCGCCAAAAAAGCCTTCCACACCATCATCCTCACGGTGGACAAAAACAAGATGGAACCCCGCAAGGTGGTGATGAAGTACAAGGACGGCAACGTGGTGACCTACGTGCTGAAGACCTTCAAGCCCAATGCGGAAATGGTGGACGCCCTGTTCACCTTCGACAAGGCCAAGTACCCCGGCGTGGAAGTGAACGACATGCGGTGAGGGCGGGTGCCCTAAACCGGTGATCGGCCACCTATAATCGGGTGTTTTCGCCTGTCATTGGGCACTTTTCCTGCTGAAGCGGGCCATGTTCCGGCCATCGGCCGTGCGGGCCGATCCGATCCAAGCGGTTCCATTGCGGGCCGTCCCTGCTAAATTCCGCACAACGGATCCCCGACTATCCTACATTCGCACCCTTTTCCGGGCGGAAAAATGCCCGGCACACATGCCGCTCCACAAAACGCAGAGCCAGCCGCTCACTTGGGCGGGCATGGTAATGACCTTGGGCATTGTTTTCGGGGACATCGGAACCTCGCCGCTGTATGTGTTCCGGGCCATTGTAGGCGCCACGGGCCCCATCACCGAAGAATTGGTGCTGGGGGGTTTGAGCTGCATCTTTTGGACGCTCACCATCCTGACCACCTTCAAATACGTGTTGATCCTGCTGCGTGCGGACAACCGGGGCGAAGGCGGCGTTTTTTCGCTTTATGCCCTTGTGCGCCGCTATGGCAAATGGCTTTGGCTGCCAACCATCATTGGTGCGGCCACGCTGCTCGCCGACAGCATCATGACGCCCTCCATCTCCGTGGCCTCCGCCGTAGAGGGCCTCAGCGGTGTAAAGGCCTTCGCCGGCATCATTGAACCGGGCAACACCCAAACCGTTACCGTGGTGGTGATCATCATCAGCCTGTTGTTCTTCTTCCAACGCTTCGGCACCCAGGTGGTCGGTTTCTCCTTCGGCCCCATCATGCTGGTGTGGTTCACCATGCTCATCCTGCTGGGCGTGCCGCAGATCCTCCACAATCCGCATGTACTGGCCAGCATCAACCCCATCTACGGCTGGCGGCTGCTCACCCAGCACCCCGGAGGGTTTTGGCTGTTGGGCGCCGTGTTCCTCTGCACCACCGGCGCCGAGGGCCTTTACAACGACCTGGGGCACTGCGGCCGCAAGAACATCAGCACCACGTGGGTGTTCGTGAAGACCGCCCTGGTGTGCAACTACATGGGCCAGGGGGCTTGGCTGCTGAAGCACCAAGGCATGGACCTGGGCGACATGAACCCGTTCTTCGAGCTGATGCCCCCGTGGTTCCGCTTCGTGGGCGTAGGCATCGCCACCTTGGCCGCCATCGTGGCCTGCCAGGCGCTCATCAGCGGGTCGTTCACCTTGATCAATGAAGCGATCACCCTCAATTTCTGGCCGCGCATCCGCGTAAAGTTCCCCACCGAGGTACGGGGCCAGATCTACATTCCGGGGGTAAACTGGCTGCTGTGGGCGGGCTGCATGGGCGTAATGGCCTATTTCCGCAGCAGCGACAACATGGAAACCGCATACGGGTTCTTCATCCTGGTGGCCATGCTGATGACCACCGTGCTGCTGTTCGGGTACCTGCGGTTTGTGCGGCACTGGCACCTGTGGATGGTGCTGCCCCTGATCGGCCTGTTCTTCACAGTGGAGCTGGCCAACCTGGTGGCCAATGCAGTGAAGATCCTGCACTACCCGCTGCTGCTGGTGGGCGTGGTGCTGGTGCTGGGGGTGATGTTCATCTGGTTCCGGGCGCGGAAGATCGTCAACAGCTTCATCCAGTTCGTGCCGCTTACCGACCA
>JAFDZY010000336.1 GCA_018266685.1 Bacteroidota bacterium | reverse complement strand
GGAACGAGCATTGCTGAAACGAAAAGTAAAGATGTGAGCTTCTTTGGGATGCCGTGAACTCTCATACGCACCTAACGCTTGAGCTAAGCGGCGGCTGCCGCGATACCTAACAGTCTACCGCAACCGACCCGCAGCCGTCCGCTTGAGCGAATAGTTAGGCATAAGCAGACCAAACAAGCCAAATGCCCAACGGAACTAGTACGAACACCGCTACGACAACCAAGCAACCGGAATTGCCGCCAGATCTACTGCGCCGAGTATACGGTTCGCGCTCCAGCGGCGGGCGGGACTGAAGCCATTTGGCGTGGCAGGCTTGGCAAAAGAACTTGGTTTTGCCATTGCGCCAGGCCTCCGCCGTGCGATTGTTGTGTTGATTGGTTGCGCCACAGCGCGAGCACTTGAAAACGGGCGAAGGTGGCTGGCGCTTTGGCATGAACTTGGCCAGTACAGCTAAAGCCAAGACGACCACTACCGCAACTCCAAAAAGCGTTTCAGGCGCCACTAACCTTTCCCCCTTATGCCTAACGCTTGAGCTAAGCGGCGGCTGCCGCGGTGCACAACAGTCTACCGCAACCGACCCGCAGACGTCCGCTTGAGCGAATTGTTAGCCGCGCAACCACGGCCGATGGACAAACCCGATTCACGCGCGATGGGCACCAACCAATGACTGCTTACTGCGCCGTTGACGGAAAAATGAAAGCAAGTTTACTGTGAAAGGTAGGCAGCCTCGAAGACCGGGACAGTCTTGCTCGCACCCATTACCGTCATGTATTCGGCGTTGTCCACATATCGACCAACCGCATTAAAGTTTCGGCCCACGCGTAGACTATCCATGAACCCTTGGTGCTGCTTGGACGCCGATACATGCACTATTCGGGCGTAGCCATCGCCGAACTTCGCAAGTAGGGTGTCGCCGCCATCTTCGATTTTTTCGAGCAAGCCCTGAATCACGTAATATTTTTCATCTGGCTTGACTTTGGGATTCATCATTAGCGATAAGCCGGTGGTCGCGTTGTAAAAAAGCGTTGCATCGCCAACATTTTGAATTTCAGCCTGACCGCTGCGTAGAGCTGCGCTACGTTCAGCGATTGAATCCGAACGCTGCTTCTGGCTGAGTTGGGCATTCTCAACGCTGGCTTGCTTCCACTTTTCCGATTCGCTTGCAAACTCGTCTAAAAATTGCTTGACTTGCCCAGCATACTGCTTGCATGGAAAAGTCGCGTTTCTCACATAATTTATAAGGCCCTGGCGCCGTTGATTACTCGCAAGTGGCGACGTGGGGCGCCCGGAATCCTGCTCGTACTGCATTTCTATGATGGCATCGGCAGCTCCGAGAACTTGTTGAGCCAAATGATAATTTTCCGGGAACGAAGGCACTGTTGGATATGGGGAAACCCTAGCCTTGTCGCAATGCACACTGTAATCGTTGCTGAAAACGTACGCAATCGCATTGATGTTTTTATTGCCCGCTAGTGATAGTTGAGGCGGGTTGCCGCTTGCGCGTCTACTTTGCGTCAAGTATTGCAGCTTTAGTGACTGAAATAGCTCGTCCTTTGTCATCGCTTCCGTTTGCTGCTGTGGAGCCGCTTGCATGTATTTGTCCAGCCCTTCTTGCGCATTTGCTGTTGCGGCCATGGACAGCAAGAAAACTCCTGTCATGCAACTCGGGGAAATACCGAGGAACAGAGTCCGTTTCATGTTATCACCTCATTCGAAAGGATAATCACCCTGCGGCGTTGGGAAAGTCATTGGGATTTTGTCTGCTTCTTCGGTAAGACCCAGCTCTTCGTGCACCCATTTCCATGTTTCCTTAATTAGCTTATATATGCCTCTCTTACCCTCATACAAAGTTCCGTATGAGGTCAGAAAGTTGTTGCGGTTTAAATGATCTGCCAGTTCGTCGCCCGACATTCTCATACCGTGCTGGTGCAGAAAAGCCGCAAGCCGCCACACATAGAGTTTCTTTTGATTCATTTCATTCATGGTTGGCCTGCCAAAGAAAGGTTGTACATTGTACGCACTCGGACTATCAGCGCAACGGGTGCAAAGATAGCAGCGAGCAAGAAAAAGTTCGACGACCAATATGCGCGGCTAACGCTTGAGCTAAGCGGCGGCTGCCGCGATGCCCGACAGTCTACCGCAACCGACCCGCAGCCGTCCGCTTGAGCGAATAGTTAGGCCGGTGGCGCTGAAGGAGCCTGAATTGAAAGCTCCTCGACCGAACAATGGATTACTAAGATGGCAGATGCGTCGGGGGTTACGGGGAGCGAGCTTGCCACAACAGTTACCGTTGAGCCAACACGCTGCGTAATTTTGTATTGCCAGCGGCGAGAGCCATGGGGAGGATATTTTTGGGCGATGTAACGAGCGGCCATTGCCTTTACCTCGGAGTCTTTAAGCGCACACGAGCAGCTCTCGGCGGCATATGCATTGACTACCGCTAGACACGCCGCAAGCAAGACAAAAACGAACATGGCAAAGTTACGCATCTGACAACGGCCTAACGCTTGAGCTAAGCGGCGGCTGCCGCAGACGCACGATAGTAGCGCAACCGACCCGCAGCCGTCCGCTTGAGCGAATAGTTAGGTGCGGATGCAACGTAGTACCCATATGGTAAATGGAGCAGCGAATAGCAAAAGGCCAATGGGTTGACCGTAGAGGCGAAAGAAAAAGTACACGGGATTGGTGTCTCCGCCCGGTACCGGCGCGCGCAGAGTTACAAGAGAGAACTCAAGATTTGCAAGAACAGCAATGTGGCCTGCAACAAAGCAAAGGCTACCAAAGAATGCAGCTATGCAAAGCGATGATTTCGTGCGCCAGGCCAAGATGGCGGCACCAGCAACCAGAAAGAACGGGCCGACGAGTTGGGCAAAGTCAGCCAAATT
>JAFDZY010000335.1 GCA_018266685.1 Bacteroidota bacterium | reverse complement strand
GCTTGTGGGTCCAATCCCGAATCTGCCACTTACTCATATGGCCAAACTTACCCCAAAGCCTGTCGAGGATTGCTATGTCCGCATCGCTTAGTTCCTCAAGCTCACGACGAGTAACGGCCTTTTTCAGGCTTAGTTCGTAATTTTCCTTGCTTGAAATGTATTCACCCCACCCATCTGGTGAGGATTCGATATCCCCATCCATATGGTTGAGGGTGTGCGAAAGGACAGGGCCATGCTCCATGGACACCAAACGGTCGCCACTCATCGGAATCGCGTCATGGTTGAGTGACTCTCGCTCGGCAAGGTAGAGGAGCTTCATCAGCTTCAGATGCGGCATCCGCCCATCCTGCTTGGACAGAAGGAAGGCGGCCATCTGTGCGACCTTGCGCTCGTTGAACATGTTTTGCTGCGGAGCCTCATCAAGATGGGGATCCGGCAGGCCTCCGTTGATTGGGTGTTCGGGAAAGTGTGGAAGGAACAGGAATTCTTGCAAGCGCCTTCAACATGAAACAATCATACCTCGAAATGTTAGGCAATTTTTATGCCATCGAGGAAAGGCCAGAACTCCGTCTCATGTGGTTGACAGCGAGCTAGTCTGTCCTCCTCTCAAGCGCTCCGAGAGGCATTTTCGAGCTTCAGAGAAACTCGCGTCAGCAGCGGCAAGGACCTCCTGGATTTGTTTGGCATTGCTCAACATAGATTGGATTTGGACGGGGTCCTTAACCTTTTGGTCTCCGACAGCTTTATAGAGGGACAGCATGTGGTTCCGATAGGGCGCCAAATGCTTCTCTGCCCTATCCGCGCGTGTATGGAATCGGTTCTCGTCCTCACTTGTGGTTGCGGCTTCCACAAGCTCCCTCATGTAAGACCAGAAGCCCTCGTAGATATCACCTTCTGGGTTGCCAGGTTGAAGGTCCATCTCATCTCCTAGGTAACAAGCCGAGCTGCGGTCTACTTCTCCACCACAACCCAGACCGCCTGGCCGTCCTTCGCCGCACGACGGAGCAGGGCGATGGCTTCTTCGAGGGGAATGGACTGCCGGTCATCTGAGGTCAAGCTGACCTCCCATATCTCGCCGGGCACCGGCGGAGGCAGAGGCACTTGACGGTTCGGGTCTCGCTCATCAACCCCCACAGCCCACCTCAAAGGCAGGTCCGGAAGCCTGAAGCCCTTGCCCTTCAGGAGGGCTTCCGCGCTGGTGCCGAACACACGCGTTAGCTGTCGGAGGACAGGCTTCGTTGGCTTGGCAATGCCGCGTTCCCATGCGGACACGGCCTGCTGAGGGACGCCAAGAGCTTCTCCCATTGCTTCCTGCGTCCACTTGAGGTGAACCCGGAGTCGCTTGATCCGGCGAGCAAAGTCCATGTCCGGTGGCCGCGGCGTCGTCCGGCGGCTCGGTGCCTTTCGTGGTCCGCGGCTCATGGCAGGTCGCGCCGGTGGTGCTCACAACGACATTGTGAGCACCTCTTCTTTCGCTGCCTCTCTGATCTGAGGCATCGAACAGGTAGGGCAGGCATGAAATGACTTTAGCCCAGGCCGGGGACGGACGGCTCCATGGGTGGCTATTTGGATTCACAATGTCATTGTATCACTCTAGAATCCAGCCTGTCCCAACAAGCAATTTCGGCCATCCATGGCCAATCACAAAAGGAGAACCAATTGAACCCAGCCAAGGCCTTCTTTCGGCCCACCGCCCTCTCACTGATCCTGGCCCCGGGTTTGGTGGCTCAGGCTCCGACGGGCACTCCGGCGCCTACGGCGGACCACGATGCCGCCATCGTGCTTCGATCTGTCAGGCAGGCGGATTCGATAGTGAAACAGGACGGGATGTTCGGGCTCAGGACCTTCGTTGAGAACATGCAGGAGAAGGCGGCATCCGGTGATCGCGACAAGCTCATTGAGTTCATGTCCTACAACCTCTTCGGAACAATCTTGGATGAGGGCATGTCGAAGAACTTGGGTGTGCCGCCTAATGAATTCTTTGCCCCCACGGCCATGGAGGCACGAATCGATGCAGTCCTGCCGAAGAACAGCCTGCCAGCTGATCAGAGGATTCCTCTCTATAAATACTGCATCTCGGAAGTCAGGAAGGACATGAACCAACTCAACAACCCGCAGACGCGCTAGGTGCCATGTGCGTATGGGATTTTGCAGGGTTGTTCTGGCGTTCGGTGTCCTATTCGGCTCCCCATGGATGGCTCACGGGAAGGCTCTGCCCGTCCAGGCGCAATCCAGCAAAGCAGTCCCTGAGCTATCTGATCTCAAGCACCTCGCAGAAGGTGGAGACGCCGCCGCCGAGAAGAGTCTGGGCGAGGCGTATCACACGGGCTTAGGTGCGCCCCAAGACGATCAGACCGCAGCCGAGTGGCTTCGGAAGGCCGCCCTTCAAGGCGACTCGGGGGCTGCCACTGAGCTTGGGGATCTCTACAGCTATAGTCGAAGGAAGGGGAGGGACTCCAACCTTGAAGTAGACGACTCGGAGGCTGCGAAGTGGTACCGGGTTGCAGCGGATAAGGGGGATCCTGGCGGTTGCTGGAAGTTGGCGGAAGCCTGCCTGCATGGGTACGGCATCGGTGAGGACCAGGCCGAAGCCATGAAGTGGTATCTGGCCGCGGCTGATCACGGAAGCGTGGATGCTCTGCTGGCACTCGGAAACATGTTCCGAGATGGCGGAGGCGTGAAGGCCAGCCCAGCCGAAGCCGCGAAGTGGTACGAGAAGGCCGCGGCGTTGGGGAACGCTGAAGCCGAGGTCGAGTTGGGGACCATGCACCGGCTGGGAAAGCAGTATGGGAACGCGGCAGGTGCCCTTCCGAAGAGCGACAAAATTGCCGTCGGCTGGTATCGGAAGGCCGCCGAGCAAGGGGATTCAAGCGGGCAGGTCTGGCTCGCCTACATGTATCGCAACGGTCTTGGGGTTCAGAAGGATGATGGGGCGGCGATCGCCTGGTATCAGAAGGCAGCCGCCCTGGGCGACATCAGGGGAACCGAGGGCCTGAATGAATTGAAAGCAGAAGCCTCCGCGAAGGCAGACGCCTTCGAGGAATTGGTGTCCTCCATTACCAACCGCGCTGCAATTCAGATGGTTATCAATCTCGACCCGGAGTCGGACCGGGCTCTCCTCGCCGCGAACTCATTCCCCCTTATCCCAGCAAATAAACGCGAGGATGCGGCGATCAAGTTGGTCAGGAAGAAGGGATACTTGGCCGACGCCGAATTCGTCGGTTGGATTCGGGCGAAGATCGCAGAGACTGAAAGGGCTACCAAAGGCGCTGGCATCGTGTTCAGCAGACTCTCCCTCCAAGGCAAAGAGGGCTACCTGACCATGGTGGAGTTGTCTGACTCACTCGATCGTCTGCTTGAGCAGCGCCCCAGGCGAGGGGCGGGGCACCCGCGTTAGGCGGAGGTTCTCAGCTTCGACACCTTGGCCTTCTGCTTGGCGGACTTGGGAGTCAGGGAGGCCTCGAACTTCACCTGGGCGTCATCAAGTTGGTCCTGATC
>JAFDZY010000334.1 GCA_018266685.1 Bacteroidota bacterium | reverse complement strand
CCCAGTTGCACCGCGCTTTCCGGCCACAGGTCGCTGACGTTGAACACGAGCTTCGCCCCTTTCAGCCGGGCCAGCATCATGGCCGTGATGCCCAGGAACAGCGGCGGCGATTCCACCAACAGCACGTCCGCTTTATTCAGCTTGAAGAGGCCCACCACCAACGCCGTGAACACAAAGGAGAAGTAGTTGCACAGGCGCGCCGCGATGCCTTTGCCAGAGGACACGAAGATCCAGGCGCGGTGTACCAGCAGCCCGTCCATGACCTCACGGACGTGGAGCTTGCCCCGGTAGGCGGCGTGGATCCGCATTTCCGGGTAGTTGGGCATGGCGGTGAGCACGGTGACCTCCGCCCCATTCGCCTTCAAGGCTTTGGCCGTGGCGAACAAGCGGTTCTGGGGTGCGCCGGTCTCTGGCGGGAAGTATTGGGTGAGGAAGATGATCCTCATGCGGCGGGCCCGTTGTGGGAAGAGGCGGTCATTTACGTGGATGCCAGGCCATGTTCCTTATTGCCCCGGGCATTAAGGCCGAAAAATAGGAAGAGCGGGGTGACCCGGCGTGTAACCCGCACCGGCCTACCCATTGGACGGAACACGCCAGGGATATTGCACAGCCCGGAGTGGCAAGCGCAGCGGTGTGGTAATTTTGCACTTTCGCGGATTCCAAGTTCAGGTCCTCCGCCCCGCATGAGCAGCTACCGCATCGTCCTCGAACCCGGGTCAGCCAACCGCCACTATTGGCGCGACCTGTGGAATTACCGGGGATTGTTCGGATTTCTGGCTTGGCGTGACATTTTGGTGCGGTACAAGCAAACGGCCATCGGCATCGCATGGAGCGTGTTGCGGCCTTTGCTCACGTTGGCCGTGATGGCGTTCATCGGATGGTTGTTCGAAAGCCAAATACCGGGCGACGTGCCAAGATTGTTGCTGGTGGGTGCCGCCACCTTGCCATGGACCTTCTTCAGCACCGCCTTCAGCGAAAGCTCCAACAGTTTGATCGCCAACAGCAACTTGCTCACCAAGGTCTATTTCCCGCGCTTGATCGTCCCGGCCAGCACCGTGATCGTATGCCTGATCGATTTCCTGATCTCGTTCGTGATCCTGTTGGTGCTGATGGCGGCCTACCGGTTCATTCCGGACATCAAGATCCTGCTCCTCCCATTCTTTCTATTGCTGGCGCTGGTCACGGCCATGGGCAGCGGCCTGCTGATCGCCGCGCTGAACGTGAAGTACCGGGACTTCCGCTACATCGTGCCGTTCATCGTGCAGTTCGGCCTGTATGTGTCGCCTGTCGCCTTTTCCAGCGCGAACATTTACAGCAATGACCGGATCCCGCAGGCATTGAAGTTCATCTATGCGCTCAACCCCATGGTGGGTGTGATCGACGGTTTCCGCTGGTGCATCCTTGGCGGCCAAACCACCCTGTACATGCCCGGCTTCCTGCTTTCCGTCGGCATCAGCGTACTGCTATTGATCGCAGGTATCCGTTACTTCCGTAGCACTGAGCGCGGTTTTGCCGATGTGATCTGAGCCATGGCCGCACCGATCATCACCGTGGAAAACCTCGCCAAGCGCTACATCTTGCGGCACCAGCAGGCACCGCGCTACACGGCACTGCGCGATGTGCTGGCGGACAAGGCGCGTTCCCTGTTCAGAAGCAGCTCCCCACAGTTCACCCGGGAGGAATTCCTCGCCTTGGATGATGTTAGCTTCACGATAAACCCCGGAGATCGCGTGGGCATCATCGGGCACAACGGCGCGGGCAAGAGCACGCTCTTGAAGGTTCTCAGCCGCATCGTGGAGCCCAGCAAGGGCCGCATCGTCATCAACGGCCGCGTGGCCAGCCTATTGGAGGTAGGCACCGGGTTCCATCCGGAACTCACCGGCCGGGAGAACATCTTCCTGAACGGCTCCATCTTGGGCATGTCGCGGCGGGAGATCACCTCCAAGTTCGATGAGATCGTAGCGTTCGCCGAGGTGGAGCGTTTTCTGGACACCCCCGTAAAGCGGTACAGCAGCGGCATGTACGTGCGGCTGGCCTTTGCGGTGGCTGCCCATTTGGAACCGGAGGTACTGATCGTGGACGAGGTGCTCGCCGTGGGCGATTCCGACTTCCAGCGGAAAAGCATAGGTAAGATGCGCGAGATCAGCACTGGGGAAGGCCGGACGATCTTGTTTGTAAGCCACAACATGGGGGCCATCCGCACCTTCTGCGACCGCTGCATACTGTTGGATCGCGGCAAGGTGCAAATGGACGGCCTTACGGAAGCAGTGCTGCCAAAATACTTCGGCCTTGGCAAGAAGGCGGAGCACCAAGGCCTTAAGGTAACAGCCACACCGCTCGATCCTTCAGGCGAGTGGGTCGTTGGAAGTTCCGTCGCCATCGAGATCACCTGGGAGCCTGGCCGCTATGCCCCCGGCTGGCACGCGGACATCGCCTGCTACACCATGGAGGGCCAGAAGATCTTCGCACTCCAAAGCCATACCATGCGTGGTTTCAGCTCCGCCCAAGGCACCAGCCGCGGTGTCCGCTTTGAAGTGGTGAACCCTGGGCTGGTGGATCATGATGTCCGCCTGGATGTCGGCTTGAAACCGAGCGCCTATGTGCCCTATGATGCCCTGATCGAAAACGCCCTGCAACTATCTCCCGGCAACAAGGGCATTGAGGAAAACCGGTTGGCTGATGTGATCCTGGTTCCCAAGGCCGTTTGCAACGCTTTGCACGCATGAGCGGACCAACCCTGGTTGAACAAGCTTATTGGGATGCGAGCTATGCAAACATGCGCCCCTGCATTGCGCCCGTTGGCGATGTTGTGCGCCAATGGCTCGAACGAGAGGTGCCGCATGCAACCGGCGGGCAGCATGCCCTGGAGATCGGGTGCTATCCGGGCAGGTACCTCGCGGTTCTCGGAACGTTGGGCTATGTAGTGCACGGCATCGACCTCACCCCCGGGGTGGTGCAGATGAAACCTGCCCTGGGTGCGATGGGCCTGCACACCGGTGATTTCATCCACGCCGATTTCCTGCACTACGTGCCACAACGCAAATACGACCTGGTATCTTCCTTTGGTTTCATCGAACACTTCCACGATTGGAAGGGCATGGTCGAACGCCATGCGGACCTGGTTGCGCCGGGCGGCCTGCTCGTGCTGGAAACGCCCAACTTCAGGGGGTGGGTGCAGCAGCTGTTTCACCGTGCCTTGGACGCCACGAACCTGCGACGGCACCATCTGGGCGCCATGCGGCCGACAGAATGGGCACGGATGCTCCACCTTGCCGGCTTCCAGGTCATCTCCCATGGTTACTTAGGTTCCTTCTCATTCTGGAGTGATTCGCCAGCACCAAACCTGATGCAGCGTGCGCTGCGCCGCGTGCTTTGTGCGCTAGTGCCATGGCTGGAGCGAAAGGGAACGGGCCGTGAGGCACTTGCACCTTATTGCATACTGATCGCACGGAAGCCATTGGATTGAGCATGCGCATGGCACATCATGCACGACCTTTGGCAGGAGCCGATGCACTTCCGAAGTAGGCCATGGATGCGGTGATCACACGGCTCATGGGCGGCCTGGGCAACCAGATGTTCCAATATGCCACCGGCTACACCGTGGCAGAACACTTGGGCGTGCCCCTACTGCTGGACCGTACCTTCCTCGACAGTCGGCCGCAGGGCATGAACTGGACTCCCCGGGTGCCGGAGCTTGATGTGTTCCAACTGCCGTTGGCGTTTGCGACCGCCCATCAAGTGGAACGGATGCGCCGCGAACTGGACGATCGCCGGTGCCTTTATCTGCGGCGCCAATTGCCATGGCTCTTCACACCAACGTGTTTCGTGCAGAAGGGCACCGGATTCGACCCGGCCATCTTCCTGCACAAGGCCCCGATATACCTTGAAGGATACTGGCAAAATGAGAAATACTTCGCCGCCTCCGCCCGTGCGTTGCGGCAGTCCTTGTTCGTCCCGAAGGATGCGCTCCCGGAAAGGAACGCGGCCTTGCTTGACCGCATCCGTTCCACCCAAAGTGCAAGTATGCACGTGCGCCGCGGGGATTACGTGACCAATGCGGAAGCAGGCGGCTACCACGGGGTTTGCGCCGTGGAGTACTACACCAGTTCAGCCGCCCTACTGGCTGAGCAGTACGGCGCAGACCACTTCTTCGTGTTCTCCGACGATCCCCAATGGGTTCGTGACCACATTCACCTTCCTTGGCCCGTCACCTACGTGGACCTCAACAGCGGCCACAGCGCGCACTGGGACCTGTACCTGATGAAGCATTGCCGCCACAACATCATTGCCAACAGCAGCTTCAGTTGGTGGGGTGCATGGCTCAACCCGTCCCCGGGTAAAGCCGTGATCGCCCCGGCGCAGTGGTTTCAAGGAGTTGCAGCACCGATCACGGACATCATCCCATCCACATGGATCGCCCGTTGAGGATCGCGCACTGCGTGGAGAGCTACGCTCCGGCCCTGGGCGGCATGCCCGAGGTGGTGAAACAACTATCAGAGCGTATGGCCGCCATGGGCCACCAGGTCATGGTGCTCACCTCGAACCACCCCCAACGCATGGCCGGTAAGCTGAACGGCGTGGTGATCCAAGGATTTGACATCACCGGCAACGCGGTGGACGGCATCCAGGGAGACAGCTCATCCTACCTTCTGGCGTTGCGAACGGGCGGATTTGACGTAGTGACATTTTTCGCCGCGCAACAATGGGCCACCGATGCGGCGTTGCCGCACCTGGCGCAGGTCCCCGCGAAAAAGATCTTTGTGCCCACCGGCTTCAGCGCGTTGCACGATCCGCGTTGGGCCAGTTACTTCGCGCAGATGCCCGGCCACATGAAACGGATGGACCTCAACGTGGTGCTCTCAAGCACCTACCAGGATGCCCGCTTCGCACAGGCGCATGGTGTTACCAACCTCCAGTTGATCCCCAACGGCGCATCAGCCGAGGAATTCGATGGCCCTGCGGACCACAGTTTTCGGGCGGCACAGGGTATCGCAACGGACCAATTACTGGTGCTGCACATAGGCAGCTATACGGGCATCAAGGGCCACCGCGAAGCAATAGCGATCTTCGTCAAGGCGAAAACCGGCAAGGCCGTTCTTGCGCTTGTGGGCAATGGCAACGCAAAGCTCAAGCAACTCTTCCATCGCCATTGGCGGTACTTCCTCCTGCGCTGGCAGGCGCGATCCAAGGGCAAGCGGGTGCTCTTCCTGGAGTTGGACCGGGCTGCAACAGTAGAAGCACTGAAGGAAGCGGACCTCTTCCTTTTCCCCAGCAATGTGGAATGTTCGCCGATCGTGCTCTTCGAGGCCATGGCTGCAGGCGTGCCCTTCTTGTCCAGCAATGCGGGCAATGCGGCGGAAATCGCGGAATGGTCGCTCGGTGGCTGGACCATTCCCGGCATGCGGGACGCCCTGCAACGTGAACATCCGAACATAAGCAGGGGCGCGCAGATCCTGGGCAAACTGCTTTCCGACGGCCCCAAACGCAGCGCCGCCGGAAAGCAGGGGCATGCGGCATGGCGGGATCGCTTCACGTGGCAGTTGATCACGGAGCAATACGTGGAAGCCTATGAAAACCTGTTGCGGGAAGCCCCATGACCAGCCCCGGCGGACAGGACACCCCGAAAATCACCGTGCTGCTGCCGGTATACAACAGTGCGCCCTACTTGCACCAAGCGGTGGACAGCATCCTGGGGCAATCGCGAACGGACTTCGAGCTGTTGGCCATTGACGACGGCTCCACGGACGGATCCCTTGGCATCCTACGGTCCTACATGGACCCTCGCATGCGGATCCTGGCCCATCCACGCAACCAAGGATTGATCACCACATTGAATGAGGGAATCGGCTTGGCGCGCGGCGAATACATCGCCCGCATGGATGCCGACGACGTGATGCTGCCCGAGCGGCTTGCGGAGCAAGCGTCTTTCCTGGACTCGGACCCAAGCATTGCAGTGGTGGCCGGCTTCGTGGATTTCATTAACGCGGAAGGATCCATTACGGGAACCTGGGGCAGCGACCGCGCCACGCCGGATGAAGCCTCCGTGGCCGCCATGCTGCCCCGCACCAACTGCATCGCCCACCCTTCGGTAATGATCCGCCGTTCCGCATTGGCACGCCTGCGCTATGATCCCCGCCAAACAGGCACCGAGGATTGGGACCTGTGGCTGCGCATGCGGTCCCGGGGATGGCGCATCGCCAAACTGCCCAAGGTGCTGCTGCACTACCGCATACACGCCGCCAGTGCAATGGCCGGTGAGAAGCGAACGATACCCTACGAGCGGCGCTTGCTGCGCACACGCCACCGCTTCCTCACCGGTGAATGGGCACGGGGCAGGATCACGCCCCTCCACCTGGCCGTGCTCAAGGCACAAGGCAGGACTTTGGCACGCCACCTCCGGAACAATGTGGCCACTCCGTTCCTGCGCGACATCTACCGCGTATTCACCTATTCACCGTTCAAGCTCCTGCGGGAACGTTGGGAGTTGACCAAAGGAATGAACACATGGCAAGGGCAGCACGTGTTCACTTTTCCCTACCTCGGTACGGGTGGCGCCGAGCGGGTCCATGGCGACATCCTGAACACCGTGACGGACATGGCCCCACTGATCTTGATCGAGGGGTTCTCCAAGGACCGGACATTTGCGCCCGAGTACGCTCGTGCCGGCACCTTGCTGGAAATTCCGAGGGTGGTCCATCACCCGCTCACCCGCCGCTGGGCATTGCACCGCCTGGCCGCAGGCATGAAGAACCGCAAGGGCCTTGTTCTCTTCGGTTCCAACAGCCGCCTTTTCTTCGACCTCCTGCCCCATGTGGACCGCAATGCCCGTGCAGTTCAACTGATCCATGCCTTCCTGTACCAGCCCCACGGGAACAGAATGCACAGGGAATGGCTGCCCTTCTTCCCGCGCGTTGGGAAGTACCTGTTCGTATCAGGGCATGCCATGGCAGAGTTCAAGAAATTCCTGTTCGCCAACAACGTGGTGGAGGAGCCTGGAAAGCTGGAGTTCATCGCCAATGCGGTACACAGGTCCGGGCACGTGCGTGAGCACCAACGGACCGGGCTGCTCTTCGTGGGGCGCGATTCACCGGAAAAGCGCTTGGGCCTGTTCCTGGAACTCGCCGACCGCCTGGAGCGGGAAAACCCCGGAAGGTTCCGTTTCACGGTGGTGGGCAGCGATACCATGGCAGGCCACCCGCAAGTGGTGTTCAAGGGGACCGAAACCGACCCCGATGCCATGGCCGAGAACTATGGAACACATGACCTCCTTGTGCTCACCTCGCTCCGGGAAGGCTTTCCCATGGTGGTGATGGAGGCCATGGCCAACGGGGTCGTGGTGCTTGCCACCCCGGTTGGCGACATCCCAAACCGCTTGGAGCCTTCATTTGCCGTGGTTTCCTCCAGCGTTGACGGGCATGTCGTTCTGGAGGAAATGGCCCATGCTGCGACACGCCTGGACAACCACCGCGAACAGTTGCAGCACATGAAAGCCCTTGCACTGGAGCGGGCCTTGCAAGAGTTCAATCTGGCCCGGTTCAATAAGCGCTACCGGGACTTGTTGACCAAGCCTGCTTCCTGAACTAGGCGCAGCAAGGTGGACACGTACTGGTCCCAGGTCAGCGTTCCTTCGAAGCGGCTGCGTGCGTTGCGTCGCATGGCCTGCCATTCCTCCGGCCTTTGCACCAAGTGCATGATGCCGTCGGCATAGGCCCCACCGTCTTGTTCCAAGCTGAACAAAAACCCGGTCCGGCCTTCCTCCACGATCGTGGGTATGCCGCCGGTGCGCGAGGCCAGCACGGGCAATCCGTATGCGGCCGCTTCGCAAAAGACGATCCCATATGCCTCAAAGCGGGTGGGCAGGATGAGAAAGTCGGCCGTGCGCAGATGGTGTTCCAGCTTGGCCATATCCGAAGGCAGGTTCTTGTTCAGGAACCCTTCCCGCACCAGGTCCGGATCATTGAATTCCGGCGGGGGCGTGCAACCACAAACCACCAACTGCGCCGCTTGGCCCAGCCGTTTCAATTCTTGCAGCGCCTGGTAGGCGATCGGCCCGCCCTTCTCCTCCCACTTCACCCCCAACATCAGCAACTTCAACCGTTCCGGTGGAAAGGGCCGTGCTGCAGGAGGTTCCGGCGCCTCTTCCAGGTTGGCACCAAAAGGCACCACGTGGACCTTGTGACTGATGGACGGGTAGGCGCGCATAGCTGCTTCCGCCGCCCAATGTGAACTATAGGCCACTATTGCAGCGCGTTCCAGGGCTTTCTGCTCCAGCTTCAAGCTTTCCTTGCGCGAGAAATCCGCCAACCCGCTAAGGATCTGATGATAATCCAACGCTCCTGCGGTACAGCGGTCATTGATGTACACCACCGGCACCTGGGTTGGCAGCATGGCCGTGGTGGCGAGGCCCGCTGGGGCAACGATCAGGTCCACGCCTTCCAATTGGGATTTGATGATCCGCGCATAAGCTTTGGACAGCATGAAGGAATCGCGGTAGTGGAAACGTTTGCGCGTGGTGCGCAGCAAGAGCTGGTTGGCCAATCGAAGCAGGTGCAGTTCAGGTTGCGGACGTAGCGGCCCCACGGTCACCACGCGATCCACGCGGCTTTCCAGGGCCATCAGCAGAAAATAGTTGATCCCCGACCACGTGCGCCGATCATGCGGGTCGTCCACCGTCACGTAACCAATGGTGATCGGAACCTTTTCCAAGCTGCTCATACGCGCAATTTTTCAGCTTCCATGGTTTCGCGCAGCACCTCCAGCATGCGGTCCACGCAGTAGCCCCATGCGTAGTGGCCGTTCACGAAGCGGACCCCTTGGGCACCCATTCGCCCACGCAGGGCGCCATCCGCAAGCAACTGCCCTATCCGGTT
>JAFDZY010000333.1 GCA_018266685.1 Bacteroidota bacterium | reverse complement strand
TATTCGATCTGGTGCAGCATGTCCTTGTAGTACACCTCGATGCTGCCTTCGTACTGGCGGTCCTGGATGTCGCGGAACCAGCCCAAGGCGTACTGCACGGCCTCCTGCGGTTGCACGTTCTTCCCGCTGGGGATCCAGGTATCGGTGGGCAGGCCAATGGAACTGAAGCTGGCCAAGTGTACGTATTGCAGGTTGCGGTTCACGCCAGCCTTCAGGCTGTTGTTCTTGTCCAAGGTGTAACGGGCCGAAAGGCGGGGCTCCAAGCCGCTGTACTGGGCGATGATGTCCCCGGCCGCGTAGTCCTTGGCACCAGTGGTGTTGCCGAAGGCATTGGTGAGGTACTCGTGGAAGGGCCCCACGTGCGCGAACCAGCTGTAGCGCAGCCCGGCGTTGATGCGCAGCGCGTCGGTCACGTCGAAGTCATCCTGCACATACACGGCGGCCTCGTGGGCATTGAGCTTGCTGGGCGTGTCGATGTTGAAGTCCACGTTGTCGCTGTTCACGGCCACGGTGCTGGGCGTATAGATGTGGTAGGTGTACTGCAGGCCGTAGCGCAGGTTGTGGCGGATGTTGGGGTACTGGTTGAAATCGAGCTTCAGGCCGTAGTCGCGGACGCCGCTCTTTAGGCTGAAGCCGAAATCGTCCTGCCCGCCGGAGAAGGAGAACTTGTAATCGCTGAACACCGCGGTGGTGTTGAGGAAGAGCTTGGGGCTGAACACGTGGTTCCAGCGGCCGCTCACGGTGGCGTTGCCCCAGGGGATGTTGAACTTGGGGCTGCCGGGCTCGCTGCCATCGAGGGTGAACACGTCGCGGCCGAAGTAGCCGCTGAGGTAGAAGCGGTCCTTGTCGCTGAGGCGGTAGTTGGCCTTGGCGTTGAGGTCGTAGAAGTAGTAGCCGCTGCCGGCGAATTCACCCTCGGGGTTCATGAAGGGCTTGGCGAGCACATCGATGTAGGTGCGGCGGCCGCTTACGATGAACGAGCTCTTGTCCTTCACGATCGGGCCTTCCAGCGTGAGGCGGCTGCTGATGATGCCGATGCCGCCCTGGCCGTGGAATTCCTTGTCGTTGCCGTCCTTCATGGTGATGTCCAGCACGCTGCTGGTGCGGCCGCCGTACTGGGCGGGTATGCCGCCCTTGATCAGCTCAATGTTCTTTACCGCATCGGCATTGAACACGCTGAAGAAGCCGAAGAGGTGGCTGGCGTTGTACACCGTGGCTTCGTCCAGCAGGATCAGGTTCTGGTCCGGGCCGCCGCCGCGCACATAGAAACCGCTGTTGCCCTCGCCGTTGCTTTTCACCCCGGGCAGATATTGAATAGTCTTCAGGATGTCCACTTCGCCCAGCAGCGCGGGCAGCGTTTGCAGCTTTTGCACGTCCACGTCCATGCGGCCCATGTCGGTGCTTTCCGTCTGGCTCTTGGTGCGTTCGCCGGTCACCTCAACGGCCTGCATCACCTGCACAGTGGTGCTGAGCTTCAGGTTCAGCGTTTGGTCCTTGTTCAGTGCCACCTTCCGGTGCAGGTCGGCATAGCCGATGTAGCGCACGGTGAACGTGTAGGTGCCCTGGTCCAGGGTGACCGAATAGAAGCCGTAGTTGTTGGTGGGCACGCCCTTGCCCAGTTCGTCAATGAAGACGCTGGCGCCGATGAGTGCTTCGCCCGTGGCGCTGTCGGTGACGTAGCCGCTGGCGGTGAAGCGCTGGGCGTGCAGGGCGGTGCCTGCCGAAAGAAGCAGGAAGGCGAGGCAGATGCGAAAGGGTGGAAGCATTGAACGGGGCGCAAAGCTACCGGCGTGCGGACCGTGTCACGGGCCGCTGGTAAGCTGCGGTTGCCATTGGTAACAGAAAGGGGAGGGGAAGAACAGCTCCCGAACAGCGGACGATCAACGCAGGGAATTACTTCAGGGATCCCATGTGAACTAGGATGGGTTCATCAAAGCCTTGTTGGTGGCAGGTGCCCATCGGTTGGACGGCACAATGGCTTCTTCCGGGCTCGTCAAGGAAAATCACCCTTTATGGGTATGGTGGTGCCGGGCTGCCGCATGGATCTTTGGCCTGTGATCGGCCAACCGCCATGAAAAGGATCGAAAATCGCATGATGGAATGCCTGCTCCTTGTGGGGCTGCTGGCGTTGGTGTTGCTGGTGGTGGGGTTCAAGGCGTTCCCGATGTGAGTGGCCTGCAAGCCGGCCTGATCCTCTTTGCACAAGCGACATGGCGTTTTGTCTCAGGGAAGTAACCACGTTGTGTATTTTTCAAGAGGCCACGGTTCTGCTTTGCGGAGAGCACACTGGGATTTGAGATAGTTCGGATTGATCTATCTTCGCGCCCTCAAATCGAGGTGTAGCGCAGCCCGGTAGCGCACTTGCATGGGGTGCAAGGGGTCGCTGGTTCGAATCCAGTCACCTCGACTGGAAATGCGGGGAGGCCTGTTGGCTTCCCCGCTTTCATTTCCGTACAGTGCGGCCCGCTAGCGCATCCCGCCGTGGCGGCGGGAGGGTCGCTGGTTCGAATCCAGTCACCTCGACGGGCAATAGCAAGGAGGCCGCCCGGCCTCCTCGCTCCATTTCCGAGTGACGCCGATGTAGCCCGGTAGCGCTTCCCGCCGTGGCGGCGGGAGGGTCGCTGGTTCGAATCCAGTCACCCCGACTGGCAATAGCGAGGAGGCCGCCCGGCCTCCTCGTTCCATTTCCGAGTGACGCGGGGTAGCCCGGTAGCGCACCCGCCCTTCCAGAGCGGAGCCGAAGGGGGCGGGAGGGTCGCTGGTTCGCCCCGGCAGGAGCCGGGGCCAGTTACCCCGATCCGGTAAAGGACTGCCTTTCTTCAAGGCGGTCCTGTTGCCGTTCTTGACCGGGTTCGGCGGAACAAGCGGAATCCATTCCTCCCTCTTGCCTCCAAATCTCATCCCCCTACATTTGGCCCCCTCCGCCAGCATGAACCAACTGCTCTCCATCCTTTCCATTTCCGCCACAGCCGCCCTGCTCGGGGCTTGCAACGCTCCGCCAGAAAAGTCTGCCGCTGTGGGGGAGAAAACTCCTTACGTCATGGATCCGCACAGCTATGCCCGGCCCGAAGAAGCCGCAGCCACCCACCTCGACCTGGATATTCACGTGGACATGCAACAGCACCGCATCAGCGGTTCGGCAACCTACCACCTGAAGCGGCAAGGCGGAGACAGCGTGATCTTCGATACGGACGGCCTCACCATTGACAAGGTCACCTTGGGCGATGGCACGGCTGCGGCGTTCACGCTGGGCGCCAAGGACTCCATCCTGGGCCAAGCATTGCGCGTGGCCCTGCCGCAAGGCGTGGACAAGGTGTCGATCACGTATTCCACCGGGGCGGAGGCCAAGGCGTTGCAATGGCTTTCACCCGAACAAACGGCGGACAAGAAGTTCCCTTTCCTCTTCACCCAGGGTGAAGCCATTCTGACCCGCAGTTGGATCCCCATACAGGACAGCCCCGGCATCCGCATCACGTACAATGCGCATGTAACGGTGCCCAAGGAATTGATGGCCGTGATGAGCGCCACCAACCCGCAGGAGCGAAGTGCGGACGGCTCGTACAGCTTCAAGATGGACAAGCCCATCCCGTCCTACCTGATCGCGCTGGCCGTGGGCGACCTCGGGTTCAAGCCCACCGGCACGCGCACGGGCGTGTATGCCGAACAGGGCGTGGTGGATACGGCTGCGTGGGAGTTCGCGGACATGGAGAAGATGTTGGAGGCGGCGGAAGCGCTTTACGGCCCCTACCGCTGGGGCCGGTATGATGTGATCGTGCTGCCGCCCAGCTTCCCCTTCGGCGGCATGGAAAACCCGCGGCTCACCTTCGCCACCCCCACGGTGATCGCCGGCGACCGATCGCTCACCGCCCTGATCGCCCACGAAATGGCCCACAGTTGGAGCGGCAACTTGGTGACCAACGCCACGTGGAATGATTTCTGGCTGAACGAAGGCTTCACCGTGTACTTCGAGCACCGCATCACCGAGGCGCTGTACGGCAAGGACTACAATGACATGACCAACGTGCTGGGGTACCAGGACCTGTTGGGCACCATCGCGGAGATCGACAGTGGCAAGCACCCCGACGATACGGCGCTGCACCTGAACTTGGCGGGGAGGAACCCGGACGATGGCATGACCGATGTGGCTTATGAAAAGGGCTATGCGCTGTTGCGCCTGATCGAAAGCAAGGTGGGCCGGCCCAAGTTTGATGCATTCCTGCGCGGTTACTTCGACCACTTTGCCTTCCGCAGCATCACCACCGACACCTTCCTGGTATACATCAGGAAGCAATTGTTGGAACCGGCCAAGGTGACCGTGGACATGGACCGGTGGATCTTCCGGCCGGGACTGCCCGATGACGTGATCGTGCCCACATCAAAGAACTTTGCCATGGTGGACGGGCAGCTGATGCTGTGGGCCAAGGGCACCCCGGCGAAAGAGTTGGCGGCGAAGCACTGGGGCACCTTTGAGTGGATGCACTTCCTGCGCCATTTGCCGGCTGGCCAAACGCCACGGCAGATGGATGACCTGGACGCCACCTTCCACTTTACGCGATCCGGTAATTCGGAGATCCTCGCCGCTTGGCTGGAGCAATGCGTGAAAAACGACCATGAGGCGGCCTATCCGCGGTTGGCGGAATTTCTCACCACGGTGGGCCGCAGGAAGTTCCTGGTTCCCCTGTACACAGAACTTGTGGCCACGAAAAAGGGGCGGGCATTGGCCATGGAGATCTATGCCAAAGCGCGCGGCAACTACCACTCCGTGTCGGTGAACACGTTGGATGAGCTGTTGGCTTGGAAGGGAACCAAGCCACCGGCCACGTTCTAATACCAAATAGTCATTGAACACCAGCCGATCTGCTTGCTCCTTTTCCGTATGGCTTCTCCAATGGAACGGTACCGTAGACCCCGCTACGCAACCGTTCCCTCGTATCGCCATACGAAAAATTAGCGGCGCATCTTTGGCCGCCCTTCAATGACTAATTGGTATAACCGGAAGGAAGCAACAAAGAAGCCCCGCGAATTCACGCGGGGCTTCTCAATGTATGGCGGAGATCAATGCACCAATGTGATGCGGTGCATGCTCCTCGCACCTTGGCCATTGCGCAATTCGAGGATGTAGTTGCCATCCTCCAAGCCTTGCAGGTCAAGGGTGCCGGAAATGTTGATGTGCCGCGTGCCAACCAGGCGGCCCGAAGCATCGCTCAGTTCTGCTTCCGCAGGGCCCGCGTTCGGTCCCAGTTCCACGTGTACCAGGCCGTTGGAAGGAACCGGCCACACACGTGACGCGAGGTGTTCCGCAGCTTCATCCACGCCAAGCGCGGAACATTGTTGTGGGGTGATGTTGCTGCCAGCGGGAAATTCATTCACGAAGGTTTGCATGCTGCTCACTGGCCAGATGTCGTTTGCGATCATTTGCATGTCCGGCCCAATGAGGCAGAACGTAGGGAACGCCCCCACGCCGAAGGTGGTGGTCAGCCCGGCGCCACCCCCACTGCCCACTGCGGGCGGATGTGCATAACCGGGCGCAAAATCTTCCGAGAATGCCTCCGTGAGGGCGTCATTGTCCATGCCGTTGTTGATCTCAATGCAGATCAGGTTGCCGCCATTGCAGCCATAAGTTTGGTACAACTGGCTGTAGTAGGGAGCGTGGGCCTGGCAGGGCCCGCAGTTGTAAAAAAAGAAGTCCAGGAGGACGTATTTCCCGGCTGCGGCGTAATCATTCAGGTTGTGTACCTGGCCCTGCGTGTCGGTTACCGTGAAGTCGTCCACGGTGCTTCCGTTGGGGTAGTTAGAGGCTTGCGCCATGGCCAAGGAGGCGGCCATGCAGGTGGAAAGAAGGAGTAGGGGTCTTTTCATCGGTTCGGCGTTTGGTCATACGAAGCTGAGCGATCGAGCGCGAAAAACCAAACCGGCAGGTTGTGGATCAGGATCTGAGCAATCGGGTAAGCAAGACCTGCTCCAGCTCATGCCCCCCTTGAAATCGGTGAACCTGATGGGAGACGTTGGCCATGCTAAGCCGGGCTGACTGCGCTTGAAGTTCCTTGTCACCGGCGTATTGGTCCTGCGTGCCCAGCACCAGATGGAGATCCAGATTGGCCCAGACTTCGTGCAATTGGTCCGCTCCTGGTTCCGGTGGCAACCCGCCTGCCCAGAGCACCAGGCGGTGGATCTTTGTGTTCCCGTTCATACTCCACCGGCAGGCCGTGGCCACGCCTTGCGAAAAGCCGAGCACGTTCAAGTGGACATCGCCGGAGGTGCGGAGCAGTTCTGTGGCCAAGGCATCCAGGTAGGTGCATTGATCGTGGATCTCGTTTTCGCGGTCTTCGCGGGTCATCCAGGTAGCGCCCACGCGGCTGTGGGCTTCATCGGTGTAGAAGCGGGACAGGCCTTCCGGCGCGGCGATCAGCAGCCCATCCTCCAGGCCCTCGAACTTCCGGAGGAAATAGCGCGCAAGCTGGCCATACCCATGCAGCACGATCCAGATGGCGCGCGCCTTGGCCGCATCGCCCAACGTGTGGTAGCGGGCGGTGCGGGGAACGGTGAGGTGGTGTTGTTGCAAAGCTTGATCAATACGCAAACACTTCACCCAGCCACGTTCATGCGCGCTCAGGCACTGGTGCGGACTCCAAAAAAAGCGTGTCCGGGCAAAGGTCCAGCCCGTTGTCCCATACCACGGTTCCCAATACCGGCTTTGCCGTGCGGAACAGCGTTTCATTGCTCAGCTCGGCGAATAGACCTTTATCCAAATAAGGCTGCATGTCGAATAGCTTCACTTCACCGTTGGAAAATGTAAGTAGCAATTGGTACCCCGGTTCGGGATCCACGGAAACGACGCGCGGTTTGAGCTCTTTCATTGCTATGGCTCAGCAAGCTATGCAACACATGCCCAACTACCGGGTCATTGACTTCAGATGGGCAATCACTTCCCGTTCAATCTGATCCATGTTCTCGGTGCGCTCCTGGCATTTCATCGCCCACTTGCGCCCCGGATGCAGCGTGTCCCAGCGTGGGCGAAGTCCCGCATAGCGGCCTTTTCCTGGATCGTGGTTGCCGAATCCGTCGATCAAGTTGTTCCAAAGCGGACTGAAGCGGGTGATCACCAGCGCCTCGCCCAAGGGAATCCAGATGTCATCCAACACCAAGTAGCGGCAGGTGAAATCTTCGAGGTGCAAGCTTTCGGCTGCCCGAATGCTTTCCGCGTGCTCCTTCAACCGCTTGTACAGCACTTCACCGGGTTCGTTGTTCAGGCCCACATCACCTTTTCGCGCACCGGCAGGAACAGCTTTGCCCACATAAATGGGAACTTCTGGACTGTACTTAGTGGGTTGAATGGTGTCGTACTTGGCGAGCATGTCAATTACCTCAGTCCGAGTTTCATAGTGTGGATAATGTTGGCCAGTTCAATTCCATCAATCGCTGTTATGGGGATTTTGCCTGGTACGGTCGATTCGATGAGCGCAGCACGGGAGAAGTGGCTGGTCGTTACGATGCAGCCCGATGCGTGAGGCTGTAAGCTACCCCTTAGTTCAGCGACTTCTTTTCTGCCTACGGTATGAAGCCACCGTTTTGCTTGGAGTTGGATCAGGAGGTGCCGAAGGGGCCAAGCGGTCGGACCCGGCCTGGCGTTTATATCAATTCCCCCGTCTTGGCTGTACCTGGTTACCTCAACCTGGTCGAACCCCGATTGTTTAAGCATGTCATGAATCACATGCTCAAACTGCCTGGGTTCATAGCCGAGCAAGCGCCGTCGGATTGGCTCCAGTAGGGAGAGATCTGGTTGGCTGCTGTCGTGTTGTACGGAGCTTGGTTCCACCACTTCAAGGTCCGCTGTGCTCGACTCGTCTTCGTGGTTTACGAATAAGTCGTGCATGACAGAATGGGCTTTACCAGTTGGTAACTCACTAAAACTCGAATGAACACGGAACTCGAACACCCATACGCTCCTCAACTTGCCTTGTGCATCAACCTGATGTTCCGGATAGCACCGCAGGTACTGTAATAGGCCCAAGAAACCCCATCGTTTGTTGCCAAGGGCACGGTCCCGACGATTGCCCATTTGAATGAACGCGTAGATGGGGAATTTTTCCGCCTGTTGTTGGGCAAGACGCGCATTTGCCCCGGAAACTGACTGGTTCCCTGCCCGACCAGCACCGGTATAGATGAGAATATCCCCCTCCAATCGATCGTGGTAGGGGTTCTCGGCGAGTTGACGAGCGGTTGGGATAGAGGTGAAGACCACTATATGCCGCACTTCAGAGGATGGGCCGATGCTTACCCTTACCCCACCGGCATTACCGACAGCCAAGGAGTGGTATACTTCTTCGTTTGAGTATAGCTCAGAGACTTTGAAGGCGCTAACCTCTCGACTCATCGGTTCGGCGGACCATTAAGGTCAACACGCCTCCGAAGTAACGCACTTGACTTGATCCACGCACAAATGTCGCCCCAGAAGTACACCACAAACGGCGACACCGGGATGTTGGTCAAAGCATTCTTTTTCAGCTTCATTTGGTGTGTCGGCATAAATAATGGTCGCGAAGCGTTGCATCGAATCCGGCCAAAACCCGATGATCGTGTAGGGGTTCATTACAATGCTTCAGAATTGGCATCCCGCGCATCATCATAGCCCTTGTGCTTTCCGCCTAAGGAAAACGGTTGGCAAGGTGGGCCGCCTGACACGAGTTCCACTTGGCCCAGGGACCCGTAGTCGAAGGTCTTGGCATCCGCATGATGTACTTTCCAATGCTGCACGAGCGGATAGCCCAAGGTCTGGTTGTGCCGGATGGTATCGCAGCACCACTTGTCCCATTCCACCACGGCAGCGGCCTTGAGCCCGGCGAGGTCGAGGCCCAACCCCAATCCACCTCCGCCTGCAAACAATTCCAACGACCTCATTTGTTGACGGTTTCTACGTCACTTTAACGCAGGACAACATACCAATGAATGTTGGATGGAAGCACTGCGTGGTAAACAATTATCAACACCGCGGATCAGGCGCTCTGTCAAAATTGGCATAATCAATACCCCAACAACTCCCCCAGCACCTTGCCCACCTTCTCCGCATTCGGGATCATCTCCGCCTCCAGCGTGCTGTTGAGCGGGATGGCGGGCATGTCCGCCGCGCCGATGAAGCGCACCGGTGCATCGAGGTGCTCGAAGCACTGGTCATTCACGCGGCCGGCCACGGCTTGTGCGAAGGAGTTACTGATGCTTTCCTCCGTGACCACCAAGCAGCGCCCGTGGCTGCGCACGGCTTCCATCACGGCCTCCTCGTCCCAAGGCACCAAGGTGCGTAGGTCAATGATCGTAACACGGCCGGGGAATTGCTTCGCGGCGGTCTTCGCCCAGTACACCCCCATGCCGTAGGTGACGATCACCGCCGCCTCGCCGTGTTCGCGGTTTTTCGCATCGGCTTCCAGCACCGTGCGCGCCTTGCCGAAGGGAATGATGTAATCCGCCGCCGGTTCGATGGTGCGCGCTTCCTCCGTGCCGGGGATCTTGCTCCAATAAAGCCCTTTGTGCTCCAGCATCACCACGGGGTTGGGGTCGTGGTAGGCGGCCTTCATCAAGCCCTTAAGATCCGCGCCGTTGCTGGGGTAGGCCACCTTGATGCCCTTGATGTTGCAGAGCACGCTTTCCACGCTGCTGCTGTGGTAGGGGCCGCCGCTGCCGTAGGCACCGATGGGCACGCGCACCACGGAACTTACTGGCCACTTGCCATTGCTCAGGTAACAGCTGCGGGCCACCTCGGTGAAGAGCTGGTTGAGGCCCGGCCAGATGTAGTCGGCGAACTGCACTTCCACGATGGGTTTCAGCCCGGTGGCGCTCATGCCCACGGTGCTGCCCACGATGAAGGCTTCCTGGATGGGGGTGTTGAACACGCGGTGGTCGCCGAAGGTGGTGCCCAGCGTGGCGGCTTCGCGGAACACGCCGCCTAAGCGCGCGCCCACGTCCTGCCCGTAGAGCAGGCAGCGCGGGTCCTCCTGCATCAGTTCGCGGATGGCGAAGAGCGCGCAATCCACCATCAGCGTGGGTTCCTTGTCCTTGGGCGCGCGTTCGCCTTTTTCCTCCGTGACGGGCGTGGGCGCGAACG
The DNA here is from genome assembly GCA_018266685.1 of Bacteroidota bacterium. GTDB lineage: Bacteria > Bacteroidota > Bacteroidia > Flavobacteriales_F > PHOS-HE28 > PHOS-HE28. Next base: position 262 of record JAFDZY010000333.1, on the reverse strand, counting down.
CATGGGTGTACAGGTCCTCCGGGCGCGGGTCTTCCGCCTGGCGGGCTTCATCAAAATCCACCTTTACGCGGGCGATAGCCTTGCGCTCCAGTTCTTTCAATCCTTGGTGCTGGATGCCGAAGTCGAGCAACTGTTGAAAGAAGCGCGGCTGCGGATCGCGTTTGCGGTGTTCGGCGAGGTTCTCCTCGCTGCGGTAGAAATTCATGCGCACGCCGCTGGTGTGGTGGTTCAGCAGGGGCACCTTGGCATGCACCAGAAAGGG
>JAFDZY010000332.1 GCA_018266685.1 Bacteroidota bacterium | reverse complement strand
GGTGAGTGGAAGGAAGTCGCCATTGAGGAGATCTGTACCGTTCAGCGTGGAGGGTCACCACGCCCTATTCATGACTTCTTGGCTCCACATGGCACACCATGGATCAAGATCAGCGATGCCACGAACGGAAACGCTCGTTTCATTGACGCAACAGAAGAGTTCATCAGGCCTGAAGGTGAGTCGAAGAGTAGGGTCGTTGAGCCCGGCGCATTCATTCTGTCAAACTCAGCCACACCAGGTCTGCCGCGGTTTGTGCGTATTCGCGCATGCATCCACGACGGTTGGCTTCTTCTATCAGACTTCAGGGATGTGGATGAGTGGTTTCTGCACTACAAATTGAAGGATGAGCGGGAGTTGATCTTGCTGAAGGGCAATGGGAGCATCTTCACAAACCTGAAGACCACGATCCTCAAGGAGCACCGTATTGCTCTTCCGCCACTTCCCGAGCAACGCGCCATCGCCTCGGTGCTCAGCAGCCTGGATGCCAAGATCGATCTGCTGCACCGGCAGAACAAGACCTTGGAGGCCATGGCGGAGGCGCTGTTCAGGCAGTGGTTCGTGGAGGAGGCGGAGGAGGGGTGGGAACAACGGCCATTGAGTTCCATCGCGATCTACCTGAACGGGGTCGCTTGTCAGAAGTATCCAGCGAAGGATCCGGCGAATCGATTACCTGTACTCAAGATCAAGGAACTGAGCACGGGGATAACGGACTCGTCCGACTGGGCGACATCAGAGATAGATCCGAAGTACCACGTGGTGGCCGGGGATGTGGTCTTCTCTTGGTCCGCCACACTCATGGTGAAGCTGTGGGATGGACCGAAGGCGGTCTTGAACCAACATCTGTTCAAGGTCACCTCGGAAGAGTTCCCGAAGTGGTTCTACTTCATGTGGACCAAGCATCATGTGGATGAGTTCGTAGCTATAGCGGAAAGCCACGCCACCACGTTCGGACACATCAAGCGAGGCGACCTCGATGAGGCGATGGTGCTCGTGCCAGGTCCGGAACGATTGAAGGAGATGACAGCGGTGATGGACCCCTTGTTCGAGAAGCACATCACCAACAGCGCGCAGATCAAATCACTCACCGCGCTCCGCGACATATTGCTGCCGAAGCTGATGAGCGGGGAGGTGAGGGTGGATGAAAAATAATTTTTTGAGATGATACCAGTTGCTGAAGCACGAGGGCAGTTCAAGAGGTCGACTCCAACGAGAGTCTTCTTCTGCCAGGAGTATCGTCTATCCTTGATCACCGGAGCTATCATATACACGTCCGCATTCCGGGCGTGGGAGCCGCAATCCTTGCAAGCCACGAAGTGACGAACAAGGCAAAGCATACAATCGGGTTGCATAAGATGGCGCAGTTCGCGCTGTTCGTCACCTCATATACCCCGTTGTTCCTGCTGATCATCGGCAAGCAGCTCTCGGACCACTGGGTGTGGTTGCACTTCGGGGGCTTCAACTGTCCTGCGCTCGGAGCTTGGTTCACCAAGTTCGGACTTTCCACGCTGCTCATGTTGGTAATGGCATTTGGCCTTTTCGGCTACTTCGTTACGATCAGAAATGTGGAGGAGGCCGCGGAAAACGGAGATCCCGTGACCATCACGCGGATCAACAACAAAAGTGGCGAGTCCATCGGCTACATAGCCACTTACATTGTTCCGTTCATGTTCCAAGGTTTCGATTCACTCTTCGTGACCTTCGCGGTGCTACTGATCCTCCTGCTGATCTACCGCATCTATGTGAACTCCCCATTGCTACTGGTGAACCCGATCCTGAGCATTACCCACGGGTTGTACGAGATCGAATTCACCAATGGGAAAAATCAACGTGTGGGCTATGTCATCATGCGGAACAAATTCCTGGATGAGGATGACTTGATCAAGCTCTATCCCATCGGACATCGCCTCTATTACGCAAAACCAGAAGGATGACAGAGACACCAATTCAGCGACTGCATGACCAATTGGATACCTTCCGTAAGGGAAGTACCAAGCTCTATTTCATCACGCGGATCATGAAAGAGGGCGTGAAGAAATCTGCAAAGGTCATGGACAAGTTCAACTTCAAGACCTACCAGGTTGACATCAATGATGAAATCCGGAACGAATTGTTCGATACCGCACTGGGGTGCATCAAGCACCTCATTGACAAGGAGTCCAACTTTAATCCTTATGAAGTGATCAATGATGGCACGGATGTCTTGATGACCTATTCCATGTCCGACAAGTTGATGTCCTTTAAGGAGGTTGTGGAGAACCAATTGCCGGGGACTCCGCCACGGATCAAGAACCTTGGAGAGATTGTAAGCGAGGAAGAACTTTGGGCCTATGCCATCGGCATGTATACCACCGATAGAGATTGGACATACACCTTCAGAAAGGTGCTAAAGAGCAAAGTAGCAATCGATGAAAAGCAGAATGGGCAACGAACGCAGCTTACGCGAAGTTTGCGCACCTTCTTCAATACCACGACCCAGAAACTTGAGCTTATAGAAGGCGACACCGTGGTACTGGACAAGGTCATCGACTGCTTCTATTTCGAAGGCATTTTCTATGTCCACAAGCAGACCCAATTTGAACAGATCGTAGGCTTGGTGGAAGAGTTCAGAGCGCAAGCAGAACAGGTGGTGGGAGACCTCGAAGCAAGCGGTCTATTTGAAGGCATCGAGATCATGAAGACCATGTTGGAGGACAAGGCGATGCATAAGAAATTGGTTCGGCTGACCAAGCTTGGGCTCTATCGCCGTGTTGATGCCAAAGCGTTGAGAAAGATGGTCCAAGTTGCAAAGCGACAGGGCCTGAAATTGAATGTGGCCGATGGCAAGTTCGTACTGAATGAAAAGACGGACGTGGATCTTGCAATCAAAATGTTGTGCGCCTACTTCAAAAAGGACGAGGTGTTCGGTGATTCATACGGTACGTTCTCAGGGACGAAGCTGGAAGTATTGTCAGCAGAATAGAACGGCAATGGCGGATTGCCCAAGACCATTAGCAATATTGTAACTCCACAGAACACGCATGGACCAACCAGTAGTTGACCTTCGCCTAACACTTCTCAAGTTTCTCAATAATCCCAAACGGCGGTACACAATCGATGAGTACATGGACCACCTCATGACTATGGGGTTTGATGAAGAAGCCATCTACTCGGAAGTACGTCAACTAAGACGCGACGAACTCGTAATCGAAACCGGTGACAACGGCTACTACATGGAATCTACCGATTCTGGCAGAAAGGCCGCTCAGGCGCTCATTGCGTCTATTGGGCGAACGTCGGAGGCCGTAGCTGCCCTTGACTCGGACATTAATATGCGGCTCAAAGACACCTATGAAGTGTTCGAAACCGGCATCAATGGCTTCCGCAAAACTCTTGAGGATTTGAAGAAGGTTCGCATCGACCAGGATGAGGAATTGGCTCAAGCAGTCGAGCAACTTGAGAACACAAAGAAGGCATGCGCGAAGTTCTTGCGCGAGCATACGTCTAAGGACATTGGCGAAAACCTCGCAAGCGTGGTACTCGAGGAGAATAGATATTTACTGCCAGGTGTCCATCCATTTGCACAGGGAAAAAAAGAGTATCAGGATCGAATCACGAACATCATTGGCTCAATAGACTATGTTCTTGACATCGTCCGTATGAGCGACCCAATCATCCACGCCCGCTCGTATGAACAGGAGCGGGCCGACATGTCCGTTGCGGCCAAAACTCAATTTCTACTGAGCAAACTCTATGACCTACGCAAGTCATCGAGGTATTGGGACACGAAAATGATCTTCGATTGGAACCAGGTCCAGATGGATGACTACGATGAACCTCGGCAGATCGCCAAATCCTTGGAAAATCGCCGATGGGTTGAGACGATCGGTTATGCACGTGGTCTGGGAGCGAAGATCACCACACTGGGTAAGGAGCAGGTCGAATACCTGCGCGAACCGGCACCTGCGCTCGTTGATGAGCCACCGGTCGAGTCGGCCAAGCACCCGCCGTTCATCCATCCGGACCGTATCCAAGAGCTTGAACAACTTGACCACGACGACTTCGACTTCCGAAAGCTGGTGCAGTTATGCCGTGAGTTGACCGACAACTACGACAACGGCAACTACTTGAGCGTTACGATGCTCGGCAGGTCTATCATGAACCATGTTCCGCCGATCTTCGGCTTTACCACCTTCAATGAGGTGGCAAGCAACCACGGCAAGCAGAGCTTCAAAAAGAGCATGTCGAACCTCAATGCCTCGCTGAAGAACATCGCCGATAGCTACTTGCACGACCCTATCCGGAAGCGTGAGACCCTGCCAAACGCCACTCAAGTCAACTTCTCCCAAGATATGGATGTGCTCTTGGCCGAAGTAGTTCGCAAGGCTTCCGAAGTCTAAGGTGATTGTCCTGCGCAACCCTCAGAATTCCCATCCAACTACTCGACTCTTTCGTGCGTGCACTGCAACCACCAGGCATAGCGACGTCCGCAACAGCCCATAAGCCGCCCCCGCGTCCAACTCATAGCCATTAGCACCGAATTCTTTGCACCTTGCAGCAATGCTCCCACCACCCGATAGCCCCGACCCCGTCCGCCTGCGCCCCAGCGGTGGTTTCCGCAAGCTGCGGGCCTTCCAGACCACCACGGTGATCTACGATGGCACGGTGGCTTTCTGCATTCCCCTCCACCGGAGGGGTGGGCGCAAGCCGGGGTGGGCCAAGTTCGTACGCAGCCACAAGTTGGCGGATCAACTGATCGGCGCCGCGCGCAGTGGCCGCCAGAACATTGGCGAGGGCAGCCGCACCAGTGCCGCCAGCGCGGAGAGCGAACTGAAATTGGTGCAAGTGGCGCGTGCCAGCCAGGATGAACTGCTGCTGGATTACGAGGACTACCTGCGCCAGAAGCGCCACCGCCAATGGCACAAGGACGACCCCGAGGCCATGGCCGTGCGGGGCGTTGCCAAAGTGCCGGACAACCGCGAACTCACCTACACCGACTACGCCCCTTGGCTGGACCACGCGGACCCCGCCCAACGCGCCAACTGCCTGATCTGCTTGATCCACCAGGCCAACTACCTGCTGGACCGCCTGCTGGTGCGCTTGGAGAAGGATCTGATCACCGGTGGCGGCTATCGCGAGCAACTGACCCAAGCGCGCCTTGCCGAGCGCGACCGCCAGGCGGGTTTGCCGGTAGTGCCCAAGGAAGAAACGCCCAACTGCCCGAAATGCAGCAAGCCGATGCGCTTGCGCACCGCCAAGCAGGGCGGCAATGCCGGCAGCCGGTTCTGGGGGTGCAGTGGCTACCCGGAGTGCAAGGGGACGAGGAAGTATCAGCCGGGTTCCTCCGATGACCACAAACTACCGGGCGAATGACCGAGTACCAAATAGAACAGTTCGCCATTGAGCGCCTGCGCGAGCTTGGCTATGCCTTCCACCACGGCCTTGGCATTGCGCAGAAAGCACACTAAGCCCGATCTTCACGCTGTGGAACCACTGAGCCCGAAATACCTGCCCGCCTATGCGAAGCGCCAGCGGCTAACGCTGGAGAAGCACTTGGCGCGTTTGGCCCGCAAGGGTGCGCGCACCGGTGATGCCACGCGCTGGGCCACCATGGCCGGGGCGGTGGCCAGCAGCCAGATCGAGGGCAGCCGCGTGACTATGGATGAGTACGTGGAAGCCACCAGCAATGGAAAGCGCCGCACCCGCGATGTGCAGGAGGTGGAGGACCTGGTGCGGGCGTACGGTGAGGCCCAACGTACACCGCTCACCGAAGCCAATTTGGCAAAAGCCCACGCCACCTTGGCCGCCACCATATACAGCAGAAAGGGTTGGCCGCCCGGTGAATGGCGCACCGGTGCCGTGTACGTGGTGGGCAGCAACCTCCTGGGCCGCTACAAGATCTACGAAGG
>JAFDZY010000331.1 GCA_018266685.1 Bacteroidota bacterium | reverse complement strand
TGCCGCAGCGAGCGGTAGTTTTTTGCGGCGATGCGCGTGATCATGGCCTCAAAGTTCCGGTGTTTCCCTCCTCATTCCGCCCCCTCCCACATCAGCCTATGGAAGTCGTCCTCGATCAGGCGCACCTTCCAGCGGTCGCCGGCTTGGAGCAGGTTGGGCAGGTTGTTGCTGCCGTTCACGTAGATCACGTCGTACTCGCGATCGCGGATCTCCAGACGGTTCTTGGTGAACCAGGTGTCCAGCACGGCGTTGTCCTGCTCGCGGTCGGTGGTGAGGCTGCGCCAGATGATGAGCACCTTGTCCCGTTCGCCGTGGGGTTTGTGGCGGTCGCGGGGCATCCAGCCTTGCACGCGGCGGAACCAATACGCCTCGGCTCCGCTCGGCGGGACAGGTTCCTGCACGGGCTTCAAATTCCCCTTCACCACCAAGCGTTGGGGCTGGCCCTTGGGCACATCGGGCTCCTGCACGCGCTCGAAGGCGGCGGTGTAGGCCTCCGGTGCGGCCACGTGCTGCACGCGCAGGCCCAGCAGGTAGTTGAAGGTTTCCAGCAGGTCAACCGTCTTGGTGGTGCGCTCCTCGCTGCCGGGCTTCTTTACGTTCAGGGTGTAGGCGCGCGGGTCGGTGAAGGCGGTGTGGTTCAGCAGGCTGCTGCTGTCCCTGGTCTCCACATCCAGCAGGTAGCGCAGGGTGTAGTCTTCGCGCAGGGGCTTGTGGGCGGCCAGTAATTTTTCGCGCTCCGCATCGCTGCGCAGCTCCAAGGCGTTCAGCGTGTCTTCGTAGCTCTCCAAGCGGATGTACTTGAAGCAATGGCTGATGCCCTCGCGGTCCACGGGTTTGCCGTCTTTCCAGGTGCGGCTGTATGCAACACTCTTTAGTCGAGGTAGAATGAGGGTATCGAAATGAGAGCCCATTTCCACGAGCACATATTTCCTGCTTCCGTTTCCCAATCCTAATGCCCCTTCACCGCGGTTGAGGTCAATGATTGCCTGACCAGTTGTGCCAGATCCGGCAAAGAAGTCCAGCACAGTGATGTCCGTTTCCTTCGATGCTATCTGCACCAGATGTTTGACCAGTCCTGTTGGCTTGGGATAGCTGAAGGGGAGCCCGAGAGCGGTGAGTTCGTCTGTACCCTGCGCGTTTGGGTAGTCGCCAATCAAATTGACTGGTGTATTGCCTTTTGCTAGGGCATCCTTCAAATAGCGCTTCGTGTAAACGTTCCACTTCGATTGTTCCTGCTTCTCATTGATCAGCGGAGACCCAACAGATTCACGAATGACAATAAGATCCTTCCTCGCGAGATAGTTGTCCCAGCTCCACCGGAAGCAACCATCATCAGAATTGGGCTTCACAAAGGCACCATCCCTAAGCTCTTCAGGGAACGTTCTTCCGGGAGGAATAGCGAACGACCCATCAGGACACTCTATCCAGTAGCGTTGATTAGGCCTAGCGTCGAGAGAGGACTGATATAAAGATTTCGAGTCCTCGTACCTCTCTCCCTTCCGTTCACCTTCGCTTTCAACCTTCTTGAACTTCGATTCATCGAATATGTTGATGGAAAAGCCGTCCAGTTGAGTCTTGTCCACCACAGCCGTCACAACGTAATCCAAGGATGGATTGTAGAAGCTGCCTTTGTCACTCCCTTTCTTCTGCACTCGCGCCGTCCGTTCGAGAAGGTTTGTTCGACCAAACGCCTCACCTGTTAAGAACGTGTACGAATCCAGTTCCTCTTCGCCGATGCTCGAGAACATCACGCCCGTAAGCGGCATCAGATGAACGGCCTGTGCGACCCTATCGAGAACCATACTGCTCCACGAGCTGCGTTTGAAAGAGTCCTTGTACATGAAATCATCTCCCTCTGTATTATACGGCGGATCGATGTACACGCACTTCACCTGTTCGCGGTAGCGCCCTTCCAGCAGGCGCAGCGCCTGAAAATTCTCGCTATGCACCAACAGCCCGTTGCACTGGGCATCCAGTTCGTCTATTGCGTTCAGTAGCTCGGCCTTCTCGGCTTCGGAGAGGAAAGCGGTATCCAGCACTAAGTAGGGGTTGGCCTTCAAAAAGTCCACGCTCAGCGGCTTGGTGGCCTCGTAGCCGGGCAGGTCTGCAATGGCGAAGAGCTTTTCCCATTCGGCCTTTTGGGCGGCGTTGGCGGCAATGGCGGGGTAGAGGGCCTGGGGCACGCGGTCCAGGGTGATGCACCAATTGGTCTCCACCACGAACTTCTTTTTCAGCCAGAGGCGCTTTTGGAAGTTCTCCAGCTGGGCCAGGAAATCGATGAGCTTGTGGGCGATGCGGCGGATCACCTTCAGCTTGGCCAGGTAGTGCTCCACGCGCGGAGCCTCGGCACCGTCCAGGTCATCCAGGCGCATCACTTCGTTCTTCAGGTAGAAGTCCAGCTCGCGCCGCAGGAAACCGCCCAGGTCCTTGTGGATGAAGTAGTCCTTGCTGTTGGTGGCGCTGTACTTCTCGATGTACTTGCCCAGCAGGCTGCGGTCGGTCTGCTTGCCGGTGGGCGCCTTACTGGCCAATAGGGCCAAGTAGGGTTCAGCGCGTTTATCCGCTTTCGCAAGGGCCTTTAGGGCATCCAGCAGCTTGGCCTCGTTCAGCGCGTTGCGCTTCTGGCGCCAAGGCCCTTCATGTGCACTGGAAGGCTTCTCGGGATCGGGCCTGAAGGTGAAGCGGCACAGCAGCTCGCCCGCTTCGGTGAAGGCCAGCGGCTCGTTGGCATCCACGATGAAGTAGCGCTTGTCGCTTTCCTTCACGTTGTTGTGCTCGCCCTCGGCGGCATCCACAATGCGGAAGTGTACACGCAGCGGTTCGCCTTCCAGTAAGCCTTCGTCCAGGTCCAAGGCTTCCTGGTCCTTGTTGGCCTTGGCCGCTTCGCGCAGTTGGCGGGCCGCTTCGCGCAGCTCGAAGGTGTAGTGGTCGAAGTGCTCGCTGGTCTTGATGTAGTACTGGTCGCGGTTGGCCCAGTGCAGCATCACTTCCTGGCCATCGTAGGGCACGGCGTAGGGCGCTGCCTTGCCCGCTGTTTCACGGGTGAGGTAGC
>JAFDZY010000330.1 GCA_018266685.1 Bacteroidota bacterium | reverse complement strand
GCGAATGACCTGAAGGGCTATGCCGTGGGCGAGTACGGCGACAACTACCGCACCATGGACGGCGGCCTCACCTGGCAACCCATGACCGGCACGCCCGGCGGCCACACGGTTTTCTTCCTCGACACGCTACACGGATGGATGCGGAACTTCCGCACCATGGACGGTGGCGATACGTGGATCCCAATCGACAGCCCGCAAGGCACCATGAGCCTGTTCTTCACCAACGAGGACACGGGCTACGCCGTTACCGGCGGCGGCCAAACCTCGCGCACCACCGATGGCGGCCTCACGTGGATCCCCGTGCTGCCGAGCATCACCAACGCACAGATCGGTGATGCCGCCTACGTGGACGGTTACATCGTCGCTGTGAGCCGCTGGGGCGACATTTATCGGGGGCAGGTGGCCTGTCCATTGGCAGCGTTCACCCCGGAGATCACCGATCACGTTGATACGCTTTGTGCCAGCGGCACCGGCATTTTCCAGTGGTATCGCGATGGCGAGCTTTTGGCAGACACTACCGCGTGCATCGCGGCGCCGGAAGCAGGCAGCTACACCGTGGTGGTGACCGATGGTTTCGGCTGCGTTTCCAACACCTCGGCACCGGTGCAGGTGATCCACACGGGAATTGCCGTTCCCGCTGAAAACATGTCGTTCCGCCTGGTGCCGAACCCGGCTTCGGGCGTGGTGCGGGTGGAGCGCGCAGAAGGCACAGCAGCCTGGTTTACGGTGCTGGATGTGCAGGGACGTGCAGTGCTGGAAACGCCGATCACCGGGCCTTCCGCCATGCTGAATGTCTCCGGGTTGAAGAGCGGAGTGTATGTGGTGTGGATCGCTGCGCCGGAGGCGGTTGAGGTGGGGCGGTTGGTGGTGGAGTGAGCGCACCACTCGCATCTTTGTGTTCAACATCCGTGTTCATCAGGGTTCATCCGTGGTTCACTATAAATGCCCCTCACCACCTTCCTCCTCCTCTTCCGCGGCGTAGGCGGCCCCGTGCAACTGCCTGTTGCGGAGCTGCGCGCGGCGCTCACCAAGGCCGGCTTCAAGCAGGCCACCACCTACATCAACAGCGGCAACGCGCTGGTGCGGAGTGCGCTTGCTCGCGAGGAAACGCTGGCCAAGGTGGCCGAACTCTGCCTCAAGAAATTCAAATACGACCGGCCCATCTTCGCGCCCACCGCGGCGGAATGGGCAGCGGTGCTGAAGCATGATCCGTTCCCGCAGAAGGCCGAGGGCAAGCACGTGCATGCCGTGCTGCTGGCGGAAAAGCCCCAAGCCGAAGCGGTGGCCAAGTTGCAGGCATTGGCGGTGGGCGATGAGACCTTGCTCGTATTGGATAAACCGATCGGCGCCTACCACGTGTGCTACCTGCACACCCCGAACGGCCTCATCGCGTGCAAGCTCGGCGAGAAGTTCGACAAGGGCATCGGCGTGGTGAACACCGCGCGGAATTGGAACACGGTGGTGAAGATACACGAACTGGCGCGGGGGCTGGAGGGGAAGTGAAGCGTTTGCGTTCTTTTGCCTCCGCATGCGTGCGGAATTCACACCCAAGCTCCTCAGTCTTTGGCGCGCCGGCATACCCCGTGAGCAGGTCCGGAAGGACGTGATATCGGGCATCATCGTCGGCATCCTTGCATTGCCGTTGGCCATCGCGTTCGCCATCGCGAGCGGCGTACCTCCGGACAAAGGGCTGATCACCGCGATCGTGGCGGGCTTCACCATCTCGGTCTTCGGAGGCAGCCGCGTGCAGATCGGCGGGCCCACAGGAGCCTTCATCGTGATCGTGTACGGCATCGTACAGCAGCACGGGGTGGACGGGCTCATCATCGCCACCTTCATGGCCGGGGTGCTGATGGTGGCCATGGGCCTGCTGCGCGCAGGCCAGTTGTTGAAGTATTTCCCGCACACCCTCATCGTGGGCTTCACATCGGGCATCGCGGTGATCATCCTTACCACACAGATCAAAGACCTGCTCGGCCTTCGGATGGGCGAACTGCCCAGCGGGGCCATCGCGCAATGGGCGGCGTACGGCGGACATCTGCAAACGGTCAACCCTTGGGCAGCGGCGATCTCCGCGCTGTCGATCGCGCTGATCGTCTTCACTCCGCGGATCACGGGACTGATACCCGGCACCCTGTTGGCCATCATCGTCTGCACCCTGCTGGTCTGGGGCTTTGCATTGCCGGTGGAGACGATCGGGAGCCGCTTTGGGAGCATCCCCAACATGCTGCCCGCACCGCACATGCCGTCACTGGACCTGGCCACCCTGCGTGAACTGCTGCAGCCCGCCGTGGCCATCGCCCTGCTCGGAGGCATCGAATCACTGCTCAGTGCCGTGGTGTCCGACGGCATGATCGGCGGGCGCCACCGCAGCAACATGGAACTGGTGGCGCAGGGCGGTGCCAACATGCTATCGGCGCTCTTCGGCGGCATCCCCGCCACCGGTGCCATCGCGCGCACGGCCACTAACGTGAAGAACGGCGGCCGCACGCCCATTGCCGGCATCGTGCATGCGCTCACCCTTCTGTTGATCATGCTTGTGGCCGCGCCGCTCGCGGCACGGATCCCCTTGGCCTGCCTGGCGGGGATCCTTGTGGTGGTGGCCTACAACATGAGTGAATGGCGCAACTTCATCAGCGCCCTCAAAGGCCACCGCTATGATGCCCTGGTGCTGGTGGCCACGTTCCTCATCACGGTGGTGTTCGACCTGGTATTGGCCATCGAGGTGGGCATGGTGCTGGCGGCTTTCCTCTTCATGAAGCGCATGAGCGACGTGGTGGGCCTGAAAGATGTGCTGGGCGAGGAAGCTGGTGAAGAACCTGGGGAATTGCAGTTGCCACGGGGGGTGCGCCTCTTCGAGGTGAACGGACCGCTGTTTTTCGGGGCGGCCGAGATGTTCCAACATGCTCTGACGCAGATCAACGACCGGGAGAAGGTGGTCATCATCCGCCTGCGGCACGTGCCGTTGATCGATGCCACCGGCATGCACCGGATCGGGCACATCGTGCATCAGTTGGAGCGGCAGCACAAGCAGGTGTTCCTCACCGACGTGGGGCGCAGTGTGAAGGCGGAGATCCGCAAGCAGCCGTGGTATCGCGGACCGCTGTTGGCCGATGATGTGGAGGAAGCCTTGCGCAGGTCAGGTATTCTTCCTGCAACTCCATCCGGGTGAACGCGATACGCCTTCACCGGACCGGCACAAGCCCATAGCTCTGCTCCTGCGACAGGTGGATCATCATGGTGATCTCCGCACGCAACTGAAATACGGTGCTGAAGATGGAGGTGCTGGTGCAGGGATCGGAGGCCAAGTGATCACCGCCTCACCACCACCCGTGCCGCCTTCGGCGCCTGCCCTTCCACCCGCACCATCACCAGGTACAGACCTTCTGGCCATTCGCCGGACAAGTCAAGCGTCTGTAACGCACCGAAGGCATTCACCTGCTCGGCATGCACGCGCGTGCCGCTGGTGTTGAACACTTCGATCACGGCGCGCTGGCCGATGAGCGAAGGATCGACGACAATGTTCAACCTGTCTTTGGCGGGATTCGGAAACAGTTCGATCCCCATGCCGGATCCTGTTTGCAGCTCACTGATGCCCGTGGTATTGGCCTCCACCAGTTTGACCAGGTAGATATCATTGCTTCCTTGGGATGTGGCCGATTGTGATCCAGCCCCGGGATCCAGATCGGTGGTGCCGGTAAACCAGCCAGTGAGGTAGATGGCACCGCTGCCGGACCGGGTGATCGAATAACCGCGATCATAATTGGTTCCGCCGAACGATACTGCGTGGAGGTAGTCGCCCTCGCCGGATAATTGCAGCACGAACGAATCCGCATCGCCGGCGGAGGTGAGCGAAGCTGAGCCGGGGCCTGGGTCAAAATCCACCGTAGCCGGGAATGATCCGGTTACGAGCAGGTTCCCATCGGGATCGACATGGATGCCGAACCCTTCCTCATAGCCGGTG
>JAFDZY010000329.1 GCA_018266685.1 Bacteroidota bacterium | reverse complement strand
GCGGCATTGCCCGCAACGGCGAACTGCTGATGGCTCCGCTGCGCGAGCGCTTCCGCGAAAGCCTGCTGAACATCTACCACGGCCGCGTGGACCTGGTGGCCTCGGCGCTGCCCGAAGATGATGCCGCGATCCTGGGGGCGGCGGCGCTGGCGACGTTGTGAGGGGGGCGTTGGTCCAGAAATCGAATAGTGCGGTATTTTGTGCGGCCAAAGCCTGCCTCCCTGGTGGGCGCGAACCTCATGAGTGAATCCCCCGAAACCGCGCTGCTCGAACTATTGGCCGAACACCAAAGCCTGGGCAACACCAAAGCCCGTGAACTGCTCCGCTTGGATGAAACCGGGTACAACACCATCAAGGAAAAGCTGATCGCCCAAGGCCTGATCGTTACCGGCCGTGGGCGCGGTGGAAGCATCCGCCTGGTGGACGGCACGACCCCAGGTGCGAAGGAGCCCGGGCAGCCAGCGTCCAAGCCCTATGCGATGCCCAGGCGGGCACGGGGCAGCACGGCACCGACCAACGGAGAGGGCGGCCCCAAACTCCAAAAAGCAAAGGCCAAGGCCGCAGATCCCTCCAAGAGCCTGGAAACCTGGATCTGGGATGCCGCCTGCGCCATTCATGGCGCCAAGGATGCGCCCAAGTACAAGGACTACATCCTCCCGCTCATCTTCACCAAGCGTCTGTGCGACGTGTTCGACGATGAGCTGGACCGCATCGCCGCCGAAGTGGGCTCGCGCGCCAAAGCCTTCAAGCTGGTGAAGGCCGACAAGAAACTCGTGCGCTTCTACCTGCCACTGCTGCCCGAAGACCCCGACCAGCCCGTGTGGAGCGTGGTCCGCACCCTCAGCGACCGCATCGGCGAGCAGCTCACCACGCACTTGCGCGCCATTGCACATGAAGTCCCGCGCCTAAGGGGGATCATTGATCGGGTGGACTTCAACGCCACCACCCACGGCCAGCGCGACCTGGCCGACGACCGCCTCAGCGACCTCATCGAACGCATCAGCACCAAGCGCCTCGGCCTCAACGACGTGGAGGCTGACATCATCGGCAAGAGCTACGAATACCTCATCCGCAAATTCGCCGAGGGCGGTGGGCAGAGCGCGGGCGAATTCTACACCCCCGGCGAAGTGGGCACCATCATGGCCCGCGTGCTGGAGTGCGAACCCGGCATGGAAGTGTACGATCCCTGCTGCGGCAGCGGCAGCCTCCTCATCCGCTGCGAGGTGGAGATGGAGCATTCGGTAGGCGGACCTTCCGGGCCGCCGATAAACTGCAAAGCAGAGATGGTGCATTCGGTAGGCGGACCTCCCGGTCCGCCGATAAACCCCGACGGGACCGGAGGGGTGCCTGCGGTATCGGGCGGACAGGAAAGTCCGCCCTCCCACGCCCCCCTCCACCTCTACGGCCAGGAGTACACCGCCAACACCTGGGCCATGGCGAACATGAACGCCATCATCCACGACATGCAGGCCACCTTCGAGATCGGCGACACCTTCAAGAACCCCAAGTTCCGCGAACGGGGCCGCCTGAAGACCTTCGACCGCGTGGTGGCCAACCCCATGTGGAACCAGGACTGGTTCACTGAGGCCGATTACACCAACGACGAGCTGGACCGTTTCCCCACCGGCGCGGGTTTCCCCGGTAAGTCCAGTGCGGACTGGGGCTGGGCGCAGCACATCCTCGCCAGCTTGAAGCCCAACGGCCGCGCCGCCGTGGTGCTGGATACCGGCGCCGCCAGCCGCGGCAGCGGCAACGATGGCAACAGCAAGGAGCGCGAAGTGCGCCGCTACTTCGTGGAGAACGACCTGGTGGAAAGCGTGCTCTACCTGCCGGACAACCTCTTCTACAACACCACCGCGCCGGGCATCGTGCTCTTCCTGCGCAAGGCCAAGCCCAAGGCCCGCCAAGGCAAGGTGCTGCTGGTGAATGCCGGACAACTCTTCGAGAAGGGCAAGCCGAAGAACTTCCTCGCGCCGCCCCACGTGGACCGCATCGCCGAAGTGCTGTGCAATTGGGAGGAGGTGGAGAAGCTCAGCCGCATCGTACCGGTGGAGGAGCTGGCCAAGAACGACTACAACATCTCGCCCAGCCGCTACATCCACACCGGCGAGGCCGCCAGCTACCGCCCCATCCCGCAGATCGTGCAGGAATTGGAGGCTATCGAAGCCGAGGCGCAGCGAACGGATGCGGAGTTGAAGCGGATCTTGAAGGCGATCATAGGATGAGCGACGAGGTGATGGACATACCAGTGGATTGGGATGTGACCACGCTCGGCGAGGTGAACACCTTAAGGTCGCGCACGCTTGTGCCCGGGACGTTCCCCGATGAAGTGTTCGAATACTACAGCATACCGGACTACCAGAACGGAGAGCGGCCAGGACGCGTTGCCGGCAGGACCATCGCCAGTGCGAAGCTCCAGTTGAAGCCCAAGAGCGTTCTGTTCGGAAAGCTCAATCCACGAGTCGAGAAGATTTGGCGTGTTGGCGCCCTGAACGGCCTGCGACAGATCGGCTCTACGGAATGGATACCAGTGTTGCCGGACGAACGCATGGATCCGGACTTCCTCTACTTCCTGGAGTGGTCGGACCACGTGATGCCGAAGGCGAAGACGCTGGTAAGCGGTTCTACGCCGAGCCGACAGCGTGTTGACCCAACGAGCTTCTACAAGATCAGGGTTCCGCTCCCCCCGCTCCCCGAACAACAGCTCATCGCCAAAGTGCTCAGCACGGTGCAGGAGGCCATCGCGCAGCAGGAGCGCCTGATATGCACCACCACCGAGCTGAAGCAGGCCCTGATGCAGAAGCTCTTCACCGAAGGGCTGCGCGGCGAAGCGCTCAAGGAAACGGAGATAGGGAGGGTGCCGGAGAGTTGGGAGGTGGTGAAGCTTGAGGAGTTCTGTCAACGACCAGATGGATTGATACAGACGGGTCCCTTCGGAAGTCAGCTACACAGCCACGAGTATACAAGCGAAGGAATACCTGTCGTGAACCCAACGCACCTATCGGGGAACCGCGTCAATCACGAGGACGTTCCGCGTGTACCTAAAGAGGTTGCGGATAGACTGGGGCGCCACTATGTACAGCTGGGTGATATCCTATTCGCAAGGAGGGGCGAGATCGGAAGGCATGGGCTGGTCGGCAAGGCTGAGGTAGGGTGGCTTTGTGGTACAGGCTGCTTCTTGGTAAGAGCCAACGACCCGCGCCTCAACAATGAGTACTTGTCCTACTTCTGCTCGATCAAGCCGGTTGTTGATTGGCTCAACTCGCATGCTGCGGGGGCCATCATGCCAAACTTGAGCACAAGCGTGATCGCCAATCTTCCTGTCGGTCTACCACCGCTGGATGAACAACGCCAGATCATTGAGGCATTCAATGCGCTTGAACAGAAGCTAGACCAGGCCGAACAGAAACGTACTAAACTCCAAGACCTCTTCCGCACCCTGCTTCATGAGCTGATGACGGGGAAGGTGAGGGTGGGTGACAAAGCACTAGCCAATGCTTAGGTCCCTCCCCAAGTTCCTTCTCGTGTGCACAGCGTTTGCACCTGTGATGCTCACACAGGCCGCAGTGTGGATATACGACGCGAAACCAGAAATGGAAGGCCCGAGTGCTCTCCTGGTCTTTCTTGCTCTTGCTTTGGTTTGGCTCTGCGACGTTGTGATACGGCGATCGGCAAAGGAGTTGGCGTCCAATCCAGTTAAGGTCACGGCAATCAAACCTGCGGATAAAGAGATCATCGGCTTCGTGCTTGCGTATCTGCTGCCACTTGCTCGCGGGAGTGGCTTTGAAGGGTTTCCCATGCTCGTGGTTCTCATTGTCTTCTTCATGGTCATCATGACCTCGAATGCATACCATACCAACCCGCTTTTGGGGTTCTTAGGCTATCACTTCTATGAGGTGACCATCGCAAGTGTTGGCTACGTACTGATCTCGAAACGGGATCTGCACAATGTTCAAGTGATCAAGCAGGTAGCTCAGATCACCAACTACATGCTCCTCGATACAACAACCGAACGCAATGAATCCGATCCTGTGGACCAAGAAGGCTGATCCAGCATTTCTCCGCTTGGACCTGGAGCCGAAAGCGGAAAAGAAGATCGAAGAACTCTTCGACAAGGCTGCTGAGGATTTCATGGAAGAGGTGAAGCAGCTGATTCCCTTTGACGCTGGATATACAGTGAAGGAAGGTGAGTGTTTTGAGATCGATGACTTCAAGATCGAAGAAGATCTACTCGCTGCCTGTGATCAGCCATTGACAACGCAAAGAGTGCAGGCCAGTGAGGTCGGCTCACTCGAACTCAAAGCTGTGGTGGGGTACAAGCAAGATGGAAAATCGCAGACATTGCTTCTCCAGAACTTCGATGGTCGTCGCGTTCTTGTCCCCGGCCGGCGGTTTGCATTAACGGCAATGGCGGACACGTCAACTTTCCAGACACTACAGAGGCCGGTCTTCGTCTTGGACTCAAAGGTCTCAGCCATTTGGATGGACGGCAAGCTGCTCTTCAAGAGCTTCCATCTTGCCAAGCAAATGGTAGACCTGACCAAATACTTCCAAGCGGCAAGCGACAAACAATTGGAGTCGTTCGCCAAGCACAAGCTGATCGAATGTTCCGATATTGAGAAGTTCGTCGACTCGAACAATTTCTGGACGCGCAAGAAGGTCGCTATGATATTGGCATCAGGCTATCTGGACGCAGTGCCGCCTAAGGAGTTGAAAGGCATAGCCAAGAACGTGGAGTACGACCTGGTCATGAACAAGGGCAAGGTCGTGATGCCTGAAGACCCGAAGGAGATGCAGGAGTTACTGCACTTCCTGGATGAGGAACTCTACGTTGGATACTTCTCGAAAAAGAAGTTCCTGACCAACAGTAAACGAGTTCGGTGAAGATGCCCACCCCCACCGAGCACCGCACGGTACAAGCGCGCATCCTGGCTTACGCCCAGGAGCTGGGCTGGGTGTACGTGCCGCGCGCCGAGGCCGAGCGGCGCCGGGGCTTCGATGCCGAGGCCCATGGCAGCGAGCAGGCCCGCAACGCCTCGCTCTTCTTCAATGAAGTGCTGGATGCCCAGGTGCGGCGGTTCAACCCGCGCTACACCGATGCCCCCGGCGCCCTGCCCGCCCAACTGCGCCTGCTGCACACGGACATCTATGGCAACCGCGAATTTCTGGCGCACCTGCGCAACCAAGGCAAGTTCTTCGACCACCAAGAGAACCGCGAGCGCGATCTGGTTCTCATCGACTACGCACAGGTCGGCGCCCCGGTCGGCGGACTTTCCAGTCCACCCGTAAGCACCGGCGCGGGCAAGGTTTCGGGCGGACCGGGAGGTCCGCAGGTGGGCACTGTTGTGGGTGGTGTGTCGGGCGGACCGGGAGGTCCGCTGGCCGGCACTGTTGCGGGTGGTGTGTCGGGCGGACCGGGAGGTTCGCAGGTAGGCACTGTTGCGGGTGGTGTGTCGGGCGGACCGGGAGGTCCGCCCGCCTGGGATCGCAACACCTACGAAGTCACCGAAGAGTGGGTGACCAACAACGGCCACCACACCACGCGGGAGGATGTGGTCTTCCTCATCAACGGCATACCGGTGTTGGTGGTCGAATGCAAGAACGCCACCAAGGACGAGGGCATCGCGCTGGGCATCGACCAGATCCGGCGGTACCACCGCGAAACGCCCGATGTGATGGTGCCGCAGCAGCTCTTCACCGCCACCGACGCCATCGGCTTCCGCTACGGCGTTACGTGGAACACGGTACATCGCAACATCTTCGAGTGGAAACAACCCCAGGTGGGCGGACATTTCTGTCCGCCACGCGGCACTGGCGTGGAAGGCACGGGTGGAACCCCCGTTCCGCCACGGGGCACGGGCGGACCGGGAGGTCCGCCCACCGGCCCCTTCTTCGATCCATACGCTTCGGTGAACCCGCGCGCGCACCGCGTACCGCATTGGCACCAACCCGGTGTCTACTGCTTCGTCACGTGGCGCATGGGCGATTCGCTGCCGCGCGAAGTGCTGGACGAGTGGCGCGCGGAACGCGATGCGTGGCTTCGCCAACATCCCGAACCGTGGACCGAAGCCACCGAGCTCGAATACTTCGACCGCTTCAGCCGCCGCATGGACAAATGGCTCGATGCCGGAAGGGGTTCGTGCCCGTTCCGTGATCCGGCCCTGGCCCGTATCGTAGGAAACACGCTCCAGCACTTCGACGGTCAGCACTTCGAGCTGGTGAGCTACGTGGTGATGCCCAACCACGTGCATGTGCTCTTCCTCCCGATGGGTGAGCACACCGTGGGCGAGATCGTGAAGTCGTGGAAGGGCTTCAGCGCCCGCGAGGTGAACAAGCGGCTGGGAAAGACCGGTTCGTTGTGGATGGATGAGTATTGGGATAGGTTGATCCGCGACGAAAAGCATTTCGAACGGGTGCGGGAATACATCCGCAACAACCCGCTGGAGAGCGGGCTGAAGGAGGGTGAGTATCTCCTCTACGAGAAGGACGAGTTGACAGTGGGCGGACTTTCCAGTCCGCCCGATACTACCGGCAGCCCGCCAGATACTGCCGGCGGTTCGCTGCACAGCTCGGCGGGGGTCTCAGGCGGACCGGGAGGTCCGCCATCCGAATGCACCCCCGGCCGGCTGGAGGCGAAGGTGAAAGCCTTCTGCGCCATCCCGCAGGTGCTGGCGCTACTGAAGGACTACATCATCTTCGCCGAGAAGGATGAGGAGCTGAACAAGTACATCCTGCGCCAGCACCAGACCACCGCCGTGGAGCGCGTGGTGCATCGCGCGCTGGACCCGCAGCGGCGACGCGGGTTGGTCTGGCACACACAGGGCAGCGGCAAGACCTTCACCATGATCAAGGCCGCCGAGCTGCTCTTCAAGGCACCCGAGGCCGACAAGCCCACGGTGCTGCTGATGATCGACCGCAACGAGCTGGAGGACCAGATGCTGAAGAACCTGGCCGCGCTGGGCCTCGGCAACGTGGAGCACGCGGAAAGCATCAGCAAATTGAACAAGCTGCTGAAGGACGACTACCGCGGCATCATCGTGTGCATGGTACACAAGTTCCGCGACATGCCCGCGAACATCAACACGCGCAGGAACATCTATGTGTTGATCGACGAGGCACACCGCACCACCGGCGGCGACCTGGGCAACTTCCTGATGGCGGGCCTGCCCAACGCCAGCTACCTCGGCTTCACCGGCACGCCCATCGACAGGACGGCTTACGGGCGCGGCACCTTCAAGACCTTCGGCGGCGAGGACGACAAAGGCTACCTGCACAAGTACAGCATTGCCGACAGCATCGCCGATGGCACCACCCTGCCGCTGTACTACAACCTGGCGCCGAACGAACTGTTGGTGCCGCACGAAACGCTGGACAAGGAGTTCCTCTCGCTGGCCGAGGCCGAGGGGATGGCCGACATCGAACACCTCAACAAGGTGCTGGACCGCGCCGTGAACCTGAAGAACTTCCTGAAGGGCAAAGAGCGCATCAAGAAGGTGGCCGAGTTCGTGGCGAAGCACTACAAGGAAAACGTGGAGCCGCTCGGCTACAAGGCCTTCCTCGTTGGCGTGGACCGCGAGGCCTGTGCGCTCTACAAGCACGCCTTGGACCAGTACCTGCCCCCCGAGTACAGCGCCGTGGTTTACACCGGCAACAACAACGACAGCGCGGCGCTGAAGGATTTCCACCTGGACGAGAAGAAGGAGCGCCAGATCCGCAAGGCCTTCACCAAGCTGGAGCAGCACCCCAAGATCCTCATCGTCACCGAGAAGCTGCTCACCGGCTTCGACGCGCCTGTCCTCTACGCCATGTACCTGGACAAGCCGATGCGGGACCATACGCTGCTGCAGGCCATCGCACGCGTGAACCGCCCCTACGAGAACGAGCAGGCAGGCATGGTGAAGCCCCACGGCTTCGTGCTGGACTTCGTGGGCATCTTCGACAAGCTGGAGAAAGCCCTGGCCTTCGACAGCGAAGAGATCAACGCCATCGTGAAGGACATCGCCCTGCTGAAGGGCCTGTTCAAGAGCAAGATGGAGCAGAAGGTGCCCGGCTGGCTCGCGCTGGTGGGCGGCCGCTTCGACGACCGCGACGTGGACACGCTGATCGAGCACTTCCGCGATCCCGAGCGCCGCAAGGAGTTCTTCAAGGAGTACAAGGAGGTCGAGATGCTCTATGAGATCATCAGCCCCGATGCCTTCCTGCGCCCCTGGATCGACACCTACGCCACGCTGAGCGCGATCTACCATGTGGTGCGCAAGGCCTACGCCAGGCGCGTGGAGGTGGACCGCGAGTTCCAGCGCAAGACGAACAACTTGGTGCAGGAACACATCGGCACCTATCAGGTGAACGGACCGCTGGACCTGGTGGAGATCAACGAGCGCACCATCGAGCTGATCAAGCAGAAAAACGCAGGAGATGGCACCAAGGTGATCAATCTGGTGAAGAGCATCGAGAAAAAGGCCGAGAACGAAAGTGATGACCCCTATCTGATCGCCATGGCCGAGCGGGCCAAGGCCGTGCAGGAGAGCTTCGAGAACCGCCAGATCGGCACCGCCGAGGCACTCGCCGACCTGCTGAAGGAGGTGGATCGCAACGAAGAGCGCAGGAAGGAGCAGACCGCAAAAGGCTTCGACGGCCTCACCTACTTCGTGTACCGCACGCTGCTGGACGCCGAGGTGGGCGATGCCGAGGCCGTGAGCCGGAAGATCAAGGAGGCCTTTGTGGCCCTGCCGCACTGGAAACAGAGCGAGAAGGACCTGCGCGAACTGCGGAAGAAGGTGACCTTCGCGATCTATGCGCAGGAGGAAGACCTGGAGAAGGTGACGAGGCTGGTGGAGGACCTGTTCACGTTGCTGGAAAAGGCCAATACAATCTGACGTAACACGTACTGCAATGCTCCGACCAGAGGACATCATTTCTGCCATCGGCGTGCTACTGGGCTTTCAGATCACCGCCTTCTCATGGCGCATAAGCCGAGAACTATCCTTCAGGGACAAACACGATGCGGATGAACTGAGAAAGAACAATGAAGAGATGTTCGTGACGAACGGGATCGCACCATCCGATTGGCTCAGCGTGCTCTCCATCATCCTCAACGTCTTTGCCGTGTTGATGATGCTCTTGGGAGGGGATGGCCGAGTGTCACTAGCCTTGTTCGGTGCGGGCTTGGTATTGTTTGGCACCTATCCGTTCGCGATACTGGGTCATTATCGGATGTTTGTGCGCACGCAGCACAAGATCGGCTCGCAAAAGAATGCCACCACATCAGAAGTGGTATTGATCTGCTTTGGTATGCTCGGGGCGCTTCTCACAGGACTTTTCATTGTATGCGCGAACTGATCACATATCAGCAACGGGCTGCCTTCAAACAACGGGTTCACGACTGGTCGCAGAAGCTGGACGTGGAGGTGGTGTGGCTGGGTATCAGACCGATGAAGCGCAAGTGGGCCAGCTGTTCCACGAACGGGCATATCAACTTCAACAGCGAGCTCCTGCAACAGGACCATAAGTTCCAGGACTACGTGATCGTGCATGAACTGCTGCACTTGAGGGTACCCAACCACGGGAAGCTGTGGAAGAGCTTGATGCGGGCGCATTTGGGGGAGTGGGATGGCATGGAAAGGGGCATGAATGGCAAGCCGGTATCTGCGGCGAAGGCATTGCAATCCACGTCGAGCTGATTGCGCGCAAGCTTGAGCCATTTCCGCTCTGACCAATAGCTTGCCGCCTATTTTCGCCATCTGCTTGCCCCTCCCCTCTCCGGGTGTCGCTGTACTTTCCTGACAATCTTGCTGGTTGGCCGTGGGCTTAGCCAATGCCGTGGCCATTACCGGGCCGGAGCGCATCGTGCTCTTCGGCGGCATTGCCCGCAACGGCGAACTGTTGATGGCCCCGCTGCGCGAGCGCTTCCGCGAAAGCCTGCTGAACATCTACCACGGCCGCGTGGACCTGGTGGCCTCAGCGCTGCCCGAAGATGATGCGGCGATCCTGGGGGCGGCGGCGCTGGCGACGTTGTGAGGGGGGCGTTGGCTGCGGCACATCCGGACGGCGCGCGGAACCCTACTGCAGCACGTGTG
>JAFDZY010000032.1 GCA_018266685.1 Bacteroidota bacterium | reverse complement strand
CAGGAGCCGCCGCTGGGCGTGGCTCCGGCCGTGGTGCCTGTGGTTTCGTTGCCTGCGCAGGTGCCGTAGGCATACACTCCCACATTAGTCGGGTTGTCGCATTCATCATTCGGGGTGCTGGCGCTCACGCATACCGTGAAGCTGCCTGGCACGCTGCTTGACACCCGCATGTAGTACACGTGGCTTGAAGTAGTTGGCACGGTGTGGTTAGTGCCGCTTCCGCAGTACACGCTGGTGCCGCCACAGGCATCCTCGAAGACTTCAATGCCCATGCCGCTCGCGCCTGCCTCGGTGAGGTTCACAAAGGTGGAAGAGCCCGTGGAGGCATAGAAGTAGTACCACACATCGTTGTCCGTGGCGTTGCATGAGCCACCGCTGGGCGTGGCCCCTGCCGTGGTACCCGTGGTTTCGTTGCCTGCGCAGGTGCCGTATGCGTATGTACCCACATACGTGGGGTTGTCGCATTCATCGTTGTACGGAGGTGGAGGTTCATGTGCCGTTACGGTGAAATTGTCAATGGCCAGTGCCTTTGCATTGGTGCTTCCTCCGGTTCCGGTGTAGGTCCAGCGCAAGTAGTAATCGCCACCTGCTGGAATGGCAAGCCCGCTCAGCGTATTGGCCATGGACGTGCTGGCCGGAGGATTGTTCACAAACGTATTGTTGGCATCCGTGCCGTAGCTGAAATCCCCGTTGCCGTCAGAAATGCCCGGCGTGGAGGTATTGCCGTGGAAAAAGGTCCAGCCCACGGCGCGCGTACCGTTGCGGTACTTTTCATAGTCCCATGCCAAGTCAAGGGAACCGATCATGCCCCCCGTGTTGTTGTGCAGTTTCAAAATGATGGAGCGTGGTGAAGTGAATCCGCTGCTGGTAAGGAAGCCCAGGGCGCGGTCCGTGGACGAGGCCATGGCACCCTGCGCCATATTGTACGCACCGCCCGTGGAAGTGCCCGAGAACACGCCTGTTCCACTGGAGCCGGCGGCCAATGCCACCGTACTTCCCCCGCTGTTCCAATCGGCGGCTGCCGCACCGGCCACCACCCGGAAACCTGCCGGGATATTGGATACAGTAGTGCCTGTGGCTGTTGTGCCCATGGATGAAAAATCCTGGGTTATGGCCGTTTCCACGGCGGTGATGTCCATTTGGGCGGTGGCGGCCCAAGGCAGTAGCAGGGTACACAGCCATGCAAAGCACAGCTTAAGGCATAGGGTGGAGGTTGGCTTCATGGCTCAAGGGTGGTTGTTGAGGGTTGGAAGTGTGGAGAAAGTGCAGGGACGAAGCAAGGGGCCTATTGACGCGGCCGCAATACCCACAAATAGGTATTTTACATCACCCCGGAAAGGACGCTTGCGCCTTCACCTGCCCCTATTTACCTCAATGCCATAGGTTTGGTCCAAGGTCGTGGCAGTCGAACAGCTACCACCTCATCCCTTCACCTGTAAAAGCGAACCGATGTACAACAGGTGTGGATAGCAGTACGCCAACGAGCGCCCTCACAACCCAAACAAGAACGTCCCGCCCTGTTTCAGCTGGCCTTTGTGCCACTTCTCGCTGCGCACCAACTTGCCATTCTGATAATACTTCCACTTGCCGTGCTTCTGGCCGTCCTTGTAGTGGCCCACGATGCCCTGGTCGCGGAAGGCCCAAGTGCCCTCGCGCTTTCCTTGGCGGTACTGGCCCTTCACGGTGATGCGGCCCGTGGGGTCGTACTCCGCCCAGTCGCCGTGCAGGCTGCCCCAACCGTAAACTGCGAAGAGGAGCTGCTTGCCATCGGGGTAGAAGGCGCGGTAGATTCCGCTGGGCTTGCCGCGCTTGTAGTTGATGGTGACGGCGGTGCGCGTGGTGTCGAAGGCGAATTTGCCCACGCGGATGAACGGGGCCATGCCTTCGGGCAGTGGGGGGTACACCACGGCATAAGCCGTGGTGGTGCCGTTCTCCGTGATGTAGAGCGAATCCGGCTGGGCAGCGGCGGCGAACGTGCACAGGCAGGCGAGGAGCGGAAGGAGCTTACGGAGCATGGGTGGTGGCGTTGGCAGCCCCGGAAACAACGGTGAAATTGCGGTGGAGGACGTGGCCTTCGGAATCGGTCAAAGTTAGCCGATGTGGACCGGGCGGCGGGGAAAGGGCCATGCGGTGTTCGCCTGTAGTGGTGCCGATGAAGGTGCCGTCCAGGTCCCAAAATAGCGTGGCCTGTGGGTTCCTGTGCGCTATTTCCACCACCATGTTGCCCTTGGTTCCGTCCAGTTGCACGGGGATTAATAAGGTAGCGCCCTGTTCGGGATAGAGGATCTCCATGGGTTCATCGGTGGTTCCCGCGCCCGGCTTCCACGGAGGCAATAGGCGATAGCCGGGGTTCCGCACCGCGTAGTAGTGTTCCATGGCTGGCGGGAGCACAAACCACACCGTGCTGTTGCCTTGGCCACCCGTGATCCGCTGAGTGCCGGTTGGGTCCAGCAGCACGCGTTGGTGATATGGGCAAACAGGCGTGCGCATGCCTTCCGGCGTAATCCACACGGTGTCTTGTTCCGGGCAATCCATTCCCGCACGAAAGCCGCTGGCGCGGCACACGGTGGTGCGCACCATGCCATCATAAGGTGGCTCGAAGGGGGGGGCGGCGGGCAGCAAGTTGAACAGGTCGAACAGGAGCGGGGCGGCGGCCAGAGTTCCAGTAAGCCCAGGGCGCCCTTCGCCGCTGGCATTGCCGGTCCACACGGCCACGCAGTAGCGGCTGGTAAGGCCGATGGCCCAGGCATCCCGGTGGCCGTAGCTGGTTCCGGTTTTCCAAGCGACCTGTTGCTGCCCGGCGAAGTTGTTCCAGCCCTGTTCATCCGCGGGGCGGACCACTTCACGCAGGGCTTTCAGGGTGAAATAGATCGCCGGGGCTGAGAGCACAGGTTGGCCAACCAACGGTTCCGGCACGGTGGTTCCGGAACTGTCACCCAGGATCCGGGGAGGATGCAGATCACCGGCCCGGTAATGCAGTCCCATGCGCCCGTAATTGCCCAGCACACGGCCCATGCTGGCGTAGGCCCCGGCCAATTCCCAGAGGGTGGATTCGGCGCCGCCCACGATCAAGGAAAGGCCGTAATCGTCTGCGCTGCGATCAATGCTGTGCAGGCCCATGGCGCGAAGCAATTGCAACGTGCGTTCAATGCCATGGGTGCGCAGGGCGCGCACCATGGGCACGTTCAACGAACGCGAAAGGGCTTCGGATGCGGGCACGGCGCCAGCGTATTGCTCATCGTAGTTGCGCGGTGCAAAGTCGTTGTAGCGTGTGGGCACATCGGCCAGCAGCATGTTGGGAAGCAGTTCCCCGCTTTGCAGCATGTCCGCGTAGAGAAAGGGCTTCAGCACGCTTCCGGTACTGCGCCTCGACCGGACCAGGTCCACTTGGCCGGCATGGCCGCTGCCGGCGCCTTGCAAGTTGCCCACGTAGGCAAGCACATTGCCGGTGGGCACGTCCAAAATTATGGCGGCAGCGTTGTGCACCTCATTGGCGTTGAGGCGGAGGGCATAGCGCTCCGCAGCCGCCGTGGCTCGGTCTTGCAAATGGCCGTCCAGGGTGGTGTGCAGCAATTGCCCTTGGTGGCCTTGCATGGCCAAGGTGGAAAGCAGATGGGGTGCCCGCTGGGGCAGTTCCAGCGCTTGCTCTGGCAAGGGTTCCTGCTTTGCGAGCGACCACTCGGTGCTGTCGATGGCATGGATGCGGAGCAGGCGGTCCAGGAGGCGGTCGCGCTTGGCGCGCAAGGCTTCATGCCCCTTCCCCGGATAGATGGCCGAGGGCGCATTGGGCAGTACGGCCAACGTGGCGCTCTCGCTCCAGCTAAGGCGGTTGGAGGGGCGCCGGTAATAGCGCCAAGCCGCTGCATCCAAGCCCACCACGTTGCCGCCGAACGGTGCGTGATCGGCGAACAGGGCCAGGATTTCCTCCTTGTTGTGGTGCAATTCAATGCGCAGTGCCAGCAATGCTTCAATCAACTTCTCGCCATAAGTGCGGCTGCGGTTGCCGCGTGCCATGCGTGCCACCTGCATGGTGATGGTGCTGCCCCCGCTGACCACGCGCCCGGCGTTCCGGTTCTGCCGCCAAGCCCGCACCAACGCCTGTGGGCGGATGCCGAAATGATCCCGGAAGTGCCGGTCCTCAAACTGAATGATGCACTCGGCAAAGCGTTCCGGCACCCGGCCTGAAGCAGGGAAGCGCCACTGCCCGTCCGTGGCAACCGCAGCACCCAGCAGGTTTCCATTTGCGTCCAGCAGCACGGTGGAGCTTGGATCGCGGAAGAGGGGCGACATGGGCCACCAACGTGCCCATGCGAACATCAGAATCAGTGCGGCGGCCGTACCGGTGAGCCACTGTTTGTGGCGGACCACCCACAACCACCAACGTGCCTGCATGCCGGCCTACTTCAGGACCTTCTTGGGGGGCAATGCCGCAGGTTTGTCAGGTGTGCTTGGCATGGCCGCCGCCTCAATGGGATGGACCGCCAAGTTCCTGCGGCCGTACTTGGCTTGCAGCACGGTACGGCTTTCCGTTCCTTCCTCCACGGTGGCGAAGCGCTGCACATCAATGTCCGTGGTGTCCGTGAATTCCTTGGGCCACTGTTGCCTTACCCAGGCGATCAGCTGCGGCGTGGTGAACATTTCCGTGGTCCGGAACAACGGTGAAATTTCCACCGTGGGCCCGTTGCGCCAATTGCCGATGGCGTAGCTGTAAATGGTGTTCTGGGCTGAAACAGCCGAAGCGAGGCCGATCAACGCGGCCACCAGCAATAAGGAAGACTTTTTCATGATGCGTGCGGCTGGTGCAAATATGGGGCCGAAGCACGGATGGAGAACAACCAGGACCAGGGCATCGCCTCTTACTCAGACGGTGATGAAGAAGTGGTGTCGAGGTGGTTCTTGTGTTGAAGGGTGAAAGAGTGAAAGGGTGCGAGGGACGCGGTTTTCGCCCTCGCACCCTTTCACTCTCCGACAACTGCACCGACCGGATCTTCGGCACCGCATCTAGTAATACTGCGCCTGGCGGCGCTTTTTCAATACTTGGGCGAACCACGGATGCACACCGATGGACACGGATCGAGAGCCTCTCCAGGTATCGGACGCAAAGCCGTGGCCCACTTCCTGCATCGCGCATTTATACCAATTCGCAATAGAAAATCATCCGATCTGCTTGCTCCCCGTTTTGCGGGATGAAAACACTTTTTCCGCATCGCATCACCGTGCAGTTCGTTCCGTCCGCCGTCCGGCGGACGCAACGAACCCCACGTCTTGCCCTGCGAAAAAATAGCGGCGCATCTTTGGGTGCCCTTCTATTGCGAAATGGTATTATCCGTGTCCATCGGTGTGCATCTGTGGTTGAGAATTCGGGAAAGTCGCGACTGCAGGGCGCGCAAGTGGCGATAGCCCTGTAACCAAGACCTATACCCCGAACCGCGACCCGATCAACCGGTGAAGCAGCATTTGGCCTGGACAAAGCGTCTGCATTTGACAATACCATACATCAAGACGACGATGAACACCTACCGGACCGCTTGTTTCATGGCTACCCTTGCAGTTGCAGGCCTCAGCCAGGCCCAATTCCAGCAAATAGGCTCCAGCAGCAGCCACCTTGCCACGATCCGTTCATTGAACTCAGGAACGAAGCTCATCGAAGCGTTCAATCCGGGTGCAACCACGTGTACGATCTATAACCCGGACCTCACCGTGTACCGTGTGCTCAATTACCCTGCTCCGCCGGCAGGCATGGTCTGGGGAAGCATTTGGTACGTTACGGAGGAATTGTTCGATACCGATCCGGCCACGGTTGAGTTCATGCTGGATGCCTATGGAACCGGCGGACCGGACAATGCGGTATTTGTCTTCCGTGAGGATGGCACCCAGCTCTTTGGGCAACATCCGGGCGGGATATCCTCAAGTACCGGTGGCGGGCTTTCGGACCAGGCGCCGATCTTTTCCCATGACGGACAAGCGTACATGGTGATCTATGATAGTGGGAACATTGATGCGGGCACCAAGACCTACACGTTGCCGGGGACGCTTCCCTGCATGGATTGCACCGGCTATCCGAACGCACTGGTGATGGGTGTGACCGAGCCAGGCGGAACAACCACCTCGCCGGACATCCAACTTTTCCCAAACCCGGCGCAAGGGAATGCAACGCTGGTGGTAGGGGATTCAAGGCCGGATGCTATTTCCATCATTGATGCATCCGGAAGGTTGGTAAGCAACCAGGTTCCAAGCAAGGGCAACAGGATCCAACTGTCCTTGGCCGGATTGGGCAATGGCCACTACACCGTGTTGGTGGAACGCGCAGGGAAACGCCTCGCGGCGTTGCCGTTGGTGATCTCGGGCAGGTGAGCCGAACGGCGCATAACGCCGGGCGGGATCTATCGTTTCCTGCTGGCCAGGGCCATCACCAGCATCACCACAAAGGCGATCAGCAGGCCGAAGAACTCGCGGGAGTTTTCGATGACCGGCGTGGAGGCCTTCATTTCCCCGGCGATGTCCGGAAAGCCCTGCTGCTCCCAATCGATCACCCCCGGCAAGGCGATGAGCATCCACACGCCGAAGATCGCGGTGATGCCCCACAACCACCATTTTGGGTACTTGCCAAACGCCGCCATGCCGCAGGAAACGGCCACGGCCAAATAGCCCAGCGTCCAATGGACCGGGTCCACGTCGTTCAGCTGGAGGTAGGCAAACACCAGGAAGATCGCGGTGAGCAGGAGGTAGGTGAACTTCTTCATGCGGTTCAGAATTCAATGCGGTAGCTGAGGTTGGGGATCAGACCGAGCTGGTACTTGGTGACCACTTCGTGCTTTCGGACATCGAAGTAACGGAATGCGGCGTTTTGTGCACCGGTAAGGTTCTGGAGGTCCACGGCCCACAGACCGGTGCGGCCCTTGCGGTCTTTCTTCAGGTACACCCGCAGGTCGATGCGGTAATAGCCGGGAAGCTGCTCCCAATCGGGGTTCCCGGCATAGATCACACTGCCATTGACGTCCGTGTACGCAGGCAGGGGCGGATTCCATGGGCCTCCCATCACGTTGGCACGTGCGCTTACGCCCCAAGTGCGCACGCGATCTTCCTTTACCTTTTTGAACTCCTTTCCGCCGAACAGGTTGAACAGGTATTGCCCATCCCAACGGGTGCGGTGCTCATGCCCGGCAACATCCGCGTACATGCTGCTGTACAGGGATGCATTGGCTTGCCAGAACAGGTTGTTGGCGAAATGATGGTCCACGCTAAGCTCCACACCCGCGTTTTGCGCCTTGCCCGTGGCCTGTAACGGCACCGGTGCAGGTTCATCCCAAGCGTTCACCATGCTGTAGGTGGGTACTGTTTGGAAGGGCAAATTGGCCGCTTCCACAGGCACGTCGGTGAGTTGTTGCAAATAAGCTTCGGCATGCAGCACCAAGCGGTCGCCAATGGGGTGGTCGTACCCGAGCACAATGTCCTGTGAGCGGGTAAGGCCGATGGGCTGCTGGAGGAGCAGTGGCCAAACGCCCACGCCGAACGATTGCCATTGGGGTAATTGCGAGCGCATACCCGCCGCCAATGCCAATTTGCGCCCGTGCCGCATGCGCCATTCCAAGGATGCGCGCGGTTCTGCGGCAGCCTCCCCGGTGAAAGTGAAGTATGCCACGCCAAGACCTGCCATGGCTTGTAAATGTTCCGTCAGGCTCCATCCGGCATTGGCCCACGGACGCAGCAACCAGCCATGCTCATCGCTGTTCAGCCAGGAGGTGAGCCGCCGCTCCGTGGCACTGGCACCGGCACTGTACCGGAAACGTGCGCCCACGGCACCTTCCACCTTTACCGTTCCGGAAAGCTTCCGCTCGCTCAGGGCCGTTTCGGCATGGTACCCTACCGTGTAGTCCGAACGCAGCAGGTCCTCGCTGCGTTCCTGGTCGATCTCCGATAGTGCCAGGGCGGCGGTGAGCGAGGTCCGCTTGCCCATGGGTAAGCGCAAATGTGCGCCCACGGCCCCCATGCCGGAACTGTAGTCAATATTGCGGCTGTCCTTGTCCACCTTCCATTCAGTGGTGTCATGCACGGCCTCAAACACATTGCTGCTGTTTCCCCCCATGCCGAACAAGTGCACTTCGCCGCGTTTGCCCGCAGGCAGGGCCACGTGGAAGGCGAGGTCTTGGAAGGTAATGGCCTCATCGCCGAGGTCCACGCCCATGGCGCCCAGGAGCCCCACGGTGGAGTAGCGGTAGTTCACCAAGTAGGAAGATCTGCCACCCTTTCCGATGGGCCCTTCGGTGGATGCATCAATGCCGAGCAGCCCGGCTTGCAGGGTCCATTCCTGCCGCTGCATGTTGCCGTTTCGCAGGTGCATGTCCAAGATGCCGCCGAGGGCGTTGTCGCGATCCGGGGGAAGCACGCCGGTGAGCAGGCTTGACGTGGCGAGCATTTGCGCACTGAGGATGTTCACGCCGCCACCGCTGAGCGTGGGCAGATCGCTGGCGGTGCCCGCATTGCCGGTGTGGCTGGGGTTCACGATCTCCGCACCTTCCAGGGTCCATGCATTGGCATTGGGCGAGTTGCCGCGAATGGAGAGGTGGTTGGCCTGG
Organism: Bacteroidota bacterium; assembly: GCA_018266685.1. Lineage (GTDB taxonomy): Bacteria > Bacteroidota > Bacteroidia > Flavobacteriales_F > PHOS-HE28 > PHOS-HE28. The sequence goes on along the minus strand of JAFDZY010000032.1, from coordinate 18,353 downwards.
TCGTTCACGCCGGCCACGCCAGGCAACGCCATTACCAAGCGTGCGGGATCGAAAAAGGTGGCAGGCCAGCGCAGGCCCTGCTCCACGGTAAAGGGCCTTAAGCCCAAGGGCAGCAATTGCTCCCGTGCGCCAGGGCTGATGGTAACGGAGCCCAGTTCATGCGCGGAAGGGGAAAGCAGCAAGCGTTGCTCCCCTTGCTTGCCCGCGCGGAGCCACAGTTCAGGCACTTCCAGCGAATCGAATCCCAGGGCGGAGACCACCAAGGCATAATGGCCCACCGGAATGGCCGCAATGCGGAAATGGCCTGTGCTATCCGTGGTGGCGGCGAGCGAAACATTGCCCGGTTGCAACCGGACGGCAGCGCCGGGAACGGGTTGATAGGAGCGCACATCCAACACCCTTCCCGATAATTCGGCCATGGGGGGCTGGGCATAAAGTGCGCACGGAAGGGTTGTTGCCAGGGAGAAAAGAAAACGCAAGGTGAGGCGGAACATGGCGCGATGTTACGCAACGGTGCGCAGCGCGCCCGGTCAACTAGGGAAGAAGACCGGCCCGGTGCTCAGCACTGCCCGTGAATGGCAAATAAGCCATCGGTCTATTGCCTTTGCCCACCGGAGCGCAAAAGCATGAACATTTCCCACAGCCTGCGGCCATCCGCCGCCTTGGGCCACAGGTCCGGGAAGGATGAATGCGTAATGCGCATGAACATCACCGCCTGGTACAGGGCATTGGCACAATAGGCCAGCGTGGCGGTAATGGCCGCACCATGCAAGCCATATGCAGGAATGAGCAGCAGGCCCGCAACAACGGTGATGGCCAGCCCCAAGCCGGAGCCGATCACATTGTGCACGTTTCGCGCCGTGCCGCTGAAGTAATGGCTGAACACCTGTGAAGCCGCCATGCCCAGGATGCCCGGTGCCAACAATGCGATCAGCGGCGTAATGCCGTTCACTTCAGGCCCGAAGGCCCATTGGAAAAAGGAGGAAGGAAGCAGGAGGAGCACCGCGATCACCGCCAAGGCACAGGCCATGGAAAGCTTCAGGCAGGCCAAGACCAGCAACCGCTGTCCATCCGCCGACCGGCTGTTGCTGATCCGGCTGTATAGCACCAGGGCCAAGCTCTTCGGCACCAGCCAGGAGCCCTCCGCCAGTTGGTTGGCCACGGTATAGATGCCGAGGCTTGCGGTATCGCGGAACCGCTCGACCAGCCAATATGCCAACCGGTAATTCATCAATTGCATGCCGTTGGCAGCTTGTACGTATCCGCCTTGTCCCATCAACAGCTTGAGCACATGGTGCGGAACATCCGCCAACACGGGTGCCTGGCGGCGCATGGACAAGATGCCCGTAACCAAGGCGAGCGCCACCGCGATGTACGAGGCCATGATGAACGCATGGGCATCCGCGCCGGGCAGCCTTGCCAACAGTGCGAAGGCGGCAACCAATGCGATGGCCTGTGCCATCCCCACCAAGTTGTTCGCATGGATCCGCTGCTGCCCGACAAGCACGTTGAGGTGAACCGCGTTCAAACCTTGCAGAAATGCAAGCAGGGCAACGTGCCCGGCATATCCTTCCGGAACCAAATGGAACAACTGTACAATACCGAAGCCGAACACTGCTGCCGCAAGCGCACCGAAGTAACACGAAGGCAGCAGGCGGCCCAATGGCACGCGGGGCACCAGGTACACCAAACCACCGCCGCCCAGCAGATCGGTGCCCAGGCGGATCAGGGTGATGCCCAAGGTGATCAAGCCGATGGTGCCCAGGCCTTCCGTGCCCAAGCGGTGCCCGGCGATCACCGCAACCAGCAAGCCCATCACGGTAATGACTATGCGCGCTGCAACGGTGCCGGTGATCTGCCTGAGCATCAATGATCGCGTTTGCCTAAGAGCCCTGAAAGCTTGCGCCGCCGCACCCTGCTTCGCTGTGCCTGATCGGTCAGGAAGCGCTTTCCGTCCAACAAGGTGACCTCTCCCGCAGCGCTGATCGTATGTATGCCTTTGGACCAGCGGCCGGTCATTGGCTCAATGTGCTTTACCGTTTCCTCGACAAAAGCAGTGGGTGTCAGTTCCAGCACGCGGTTCAAGCTGATGCGCCCGCCGTAGGTGAGGCTGCTGTCCTGTGCCGGCCGCCACAACGTGCCTTCGTGCACAAACGGTGTGCCCGCAGGACGGGCCGAGCGGATGTCCGTTTTCACCGGATTGAGCGGATGCGGCCGGAAAGGCCCCGTGATCGAACCGCTCCAATAGGCAAAGAGCTCCACATTGGTCAACGGGGGCTTGGTGCCCATCAGCCACCAATGCCCGCCGTGCATGAACAGGGTGGGGTCAAGCAACGGCTCGTCCAGCAGCACCGCCACGGGCTCCATGCCGTCGTTCCCCGCAGAGATGCGGTAGAGTTCCACGCGCCCCAATGCAGCTTGTTCAGGCAGCACCAAGGTCATGCCTTCGTGCTCCACGATGTACGGGTAGGAGAGATGCTTCCCCTGGTCCAGCATGGTGCGTGAACGCTTCAAGTTATTGTCCTGCTTTGGCCTCAAGCGTGCGATCCGTGCCTGGCCATCTTCCTGGTCAAACCGCTCATAGAGCACGTGCAATTGGCCATCCATGTAATAGCCGAACGGGTCTGCGCGATATTGACCTTCCGCCGGTGCCGGCAACCATTGCACCGAAGTGTTGTGGCCTTCATCAAGCAAGGAAGTGATCGGTTGGTGGTACACACCGATGTTCCATTCTTCATGGTCCTTCAGCTCAGCGCGGTGGAACCTGAGCTTGTTCCGCCATTGCAGCCACAGGAACTGAATGAACTGCCAGTTGCGCGGGTATTTGTAAAGTGGGGCATCCGGGTAGCCCGCTTTACCATCGGCGGCCAATGCTTTTCCCGCAAGGAGCTCCCTGCAAATTTGTGCGGGCCACACGGCACTGTGCATCAGCACGGTGTCCACGGTTTCCTTCAGGGAATGGTCTATGGTTTGGAACCAGCCTTTGCGCAGCACTTGCCCACCGTCCAATTTGTCCGTGAGCCGCTGAAGGATGGCCCCGGTAATGGGATCGCCGGCCATGATCTCCCAGAATCCCGGAGGGCCGCCGCGATACTTCAGTTCATCACCATGGTGAAAGCTCCAAACCCCGTGGCGGGGCAGCTGCAGGATTCCGCCGCCGAGGATGTTGAAGCCGAACCGCAGCAGTGCATCCGGCCTGAAAGAGCCGATGCGCTCCAGGTCTGCCGGGGTGAAGTGTTCCGCAATGCCTTGCAGCACGGGAATGCACACCACTTGGGGCAATTGCCCAAGCAGGCCGGAAGCATCCACGGGGTCCATGGCATGCGGCTTCCATAGCCGGTGGCGGTAATAACGGTAGAACGCCGTGGACCATGGGTGCTTTTTCGGGCTGGTAATGCTTTCCGCAGCCTTTATGGCCACCATGCAAAACTCCACGCCGGGCACTTCAGCCAACTTTTGCAGGCATTCCAGTTGCCAACGCTGCAGTTGCATGCCGTTGCAGAGCACGCCGATGCGGAGCTTGCCTTCAGCCATGGCCAGCGGCTTGTTTGTACACGGCATCCAACCTGGCTGCCACGGCTTCCTTGCTGAATGTGCCGCCCACCGTGGCCTTTACGCGCTCCGGGGCATAATTCCCGTGATCCCGCCACAAGGTGATCATGGCCTCCGCCAAGGCGCGATCATCGCCCACCGCGATCAGCAGGCCATTGGCGGGCGTAATGAAAGCCTCCGGTCCGCCACAGCGCGTGGCGATCACGGGCCTGCCCAATGCAAGGGCTTCACCGGTTACCACGCTGAAGGTCTCCACTGGACTGTTGATGATCACTGTTCCCGCGCGGGCAATATGTTCCAGCACGGCGGTATTCGGCAGTCGTCCATGCCAAGTGACCCAGCCCGCCAACTCCAGTACATCGCCCATGCGTTCCAGCATTGCACGGTCCGGCCCATCGCCGATCACTTCCAAGTTGAATTCGTGCCCTTGGTTCTTTGCCAACCGCAAGGCGCGAAGCACGCCGCCCACGTTCTTAATTCTGTCCACCAGGTCGGCCACCATTAGGAAGTGCCCTGCGGGACCGGGAGGGCCGGGCGGGGTTGGGCTGATCGGCAAAACGTTCGGCACCACGGCCACGGGATGAGGCGGGTGAAGCACTTCCAATGCCTTGGCCAAATAGGGGCTCACGGCCACCACCGCAACTGCCTTCTGTACCAGAAACCGGTCCAGTGCCTTTGCCAGCCTGGGTCTTCGGCCCCATGTTCCGTTGAGGTGGCCGCTGCTCTGCTCGCTGATGAGGAATGGAATGCCCCAGCGCTTTGCCAACCGCCATGCTGCATAAACAGGCCGGGTCAGGATGTGCGCATGGATCAGGTCCGGGCGTCCGCGCTCGCGCAGGGCGCGCTGCGTCCCGCTCCGCAGCGCCCGTTTGTACCGGGCATAGTTCAACGCCTTGCGAAGCGGCGCAAGGCCCGAAAGGCTGGGCCTGTAATAGCAACGGAGTTCCCATGCTCCATCCGTTTGTTCCAGGACTTCCTCATAAGCAACGGCCATGTTTTTCACCGGGCACGGGTACACCACGCTGATCTGGTGCAGGGCGGACACGGCAAGCATCTGTTTCCGGATGAAGTCGCCCAACTGTGGGTCGTTGCGGCCGGGATACCACTTGGGCAGAACGAGGACGTGCATGCAGCGGCAAAGTAACGCGGAGGCACCGCTCCGATTATATTTGCGCCCCGTTTGGCAGCCGTCATGCGGAAATGGTGGATGTAGCTCAGTTGGTTAGAGCGTCGGATTGTGATTCCGAAGGTCGCCGGTTCGAGCCCGGTCTTCCACCCAAGAAAGCCCCGTGAGGGGCTTTTTACTTGGGTGGAAGACCAGCTGCGCAGCGGCAACGGCCACGAAGTGGACGTAGGATCGAAGTTTACCCGGCTTTTTCATTGGCCTGCGCACCATGCCGTTGGTCGGCGAGAACAGTGCCCAAGGTCCATGGCACCCGCTTTACAAAGGGTGCTTGCCGCACGGGGCAATCCATGATCTGGCATACGGAACAGGAAACGGGCACGCAGGGATCCATGTGGATGAAAAACTCCACATCCCGCCCTGAACGGTGCTTCACCAAACGGGCCAGTTCGGTGATCTCTGCATGCGCGGCGTCCACGGTGAAATACCACGGCAAGGTGACGTGGCAATCAATGTGGAGGGTACTGCCGAACTTGATCACGCGGAAATTGTGCATGTCGATCCAGGCTGGCTTACGGTGGTCCTCAACGATCTTCACCAGTTCCCCCGCCACGGCCATGTCCGTTTCATCCATGATGCCGCCGATGCTGCGCCGCACCACTTTCACGCCCTGCCACAGGATGAACACGGCAAAGGCCATGGCAAACACGCTGTCCAACCATTCCAAACCGGTGAGCTGGATCACGATCAGCCCCAGCACCACGGCAGCCGTGCTCCATGCATCGCTGAGCAGGTGCGTGCCGCCGGCCTCCATGGTCAGCGAATGTGAGCGCTTGCCCCGTCTTTTCAGCACCAAGCCCAACAGGCCATTGGCCACACCAGTGGAAGCCACAAGCACGGTGCCATGCCCCAACTCATGGATGCGGACCCCGGCCACCAAGGCACTGATTGCTTCGTAGATGATCAACAATCCGGCCAAGGCCACCAAAGAACCTTCCAAAGAAGCGCTGATGAACTCCACCTTGCCGTGGCCGTAAGGATGGTCGCGGTCGCGGGGCTTGGCCGCAAGCACCAAGCTGTACAGTGCGAAAGAACCCGCCACCACGTTCACGATGCTTTCCAGTGCATCGCTCAGCACTGCGTTGCTGTGCGTTACGCGCCACGCGATGAACTTCACGGCCATGATCACGGCGCCCGCCACCAGCACCCACGCCTGCACGCGGATATTCCCAACCCTCCCAGTCATGCGGCCAAGGTAGCCGTCGCGGGCGGGACGTAAACTTGCCACACCACTACCGCACCCTTGGCCCCATGCTGAAGAAGTCCGTGAACCTTTTTCAAGACTTGTTGGAGAATGAACGGACCTCAGGCCTGTTGTTGGTGGTCTGCACTGCCATTTCCCTGATCCTCACCAATTCAGCGCCGGGCAGCGGCTATGCCGGCCTCTGGCACCACCAGCTCGGCACAGGTTCCTTGGAATTCTGGATCAATGACGGGTTGATGGCCATTTTCTTCCTGATGGTGGGCCTGGAGCTGGAGCGCGAGGTGTACATCGGGGAGCTTTCCAACCGTAAGAAGGCACTGCTGCCCGCAATCGCTGCGCTGGGCGGCATGCTGGTGCCCGCAGGGATCCACTTGTTGTTCAACCATGGCACGCCCACGGAATCCGGGGCGGGCATTCCCATGGCAACCGACATTGCCTTTGCCATCGGCATCCTTTCCCTGCTGGGAAACCGCGTGCCCATGCCGCTCAAGGTGTTCCTCACCGCACTGGCTGTACTAGACGACCTGGGTGCCATCCTGGTCATCGCCTTCTTTTACTCCACTGGCGTGCAGTGGGCTTGGCTCGGTGGGGCCTTGGGGATCTTTGCAGTATTGCTTGTGTTGAACAGGCTTAAGGTACATGTATTGGCGCCATACCTGCTGCTGGGCGCGGTGATGTGGTGGTGCATGCTGCATTCCGGTGTGCATGCCACCATCTCCGGCGTGTTGCTGGCCTTTGCCATTCCCTTTGGCAACGGCAGCAGCGACAGCATATCCTTTAAACTGCAGCACTTCCTGCACAAACCCGTTGCCTTTGTCATCATGCCCTTGTTTGCACTGGCAAACACTTGCATTCTGCTCGGCCCGGACTGGTACGGGCACCTGCTGAACCCGAACAGCTACGGCATCTTCCTTGGCTTGGTGCTGGGCAAGCCCATCGGCATCAGCTTGTTTTGCGCAGCGGCAGTGGGCCTGGGCGTGTGCGTGCTGCCCACGGGCATCTCCTGGAAAAAGTTGATGGGTGCCGGGGCCTTGGCGGGCATCGGCTTCACCATGAGCATCTTCGTCACCATGCTGGCGTTTGATGATGCCGGCCATGTACTTACCTCCAAAACCACCATTCTGGTGTCCTCCACCGTGGCGGGCATCATTGGCTACTGCTGGCTATGGGCGGTGCTTCCGGCACATGCTGGCCAGCGCTCGGAACGGCGGTGAACACAGCTGCCACCAGCCGCCTCGGCGCGCCGGTCCTACCTTCGCGGCGAGCAATTGTGATCGCATGGAAGTGAGATTGATCGAAGCCGCCTCGGAGATCGGGGCGGGAACGCGGGGCACCAGCATGGGCATGAGCGCCCTGCGCGTGGCGGCTTGGAAGAATGGCAGCGAGTTGTTCGGCCACGCCGAGGAAAGCATCTTGCGTGACGAGAATGACGTGCTGTACGAGGACGACAAGTCCTCGCCGAACGCGCACCACATCGACGGCCTGATCCGCTTCGAGAGCGACCTGGCTTACGAGGTGTACAAGTACCTGCGCAACAATGTGTTCCCCATTGTCATCGGCGGGGACCACTCCATCGCCATCGGTTCGGTTTCAGGCACCAAGATGGCCTTTCAGCACGAACGCATCGGCGTGGTGTGGATCGATGCACACGCCGACCTGCACAGCCCCTGGACAACGCCCAGCGGCAACGTACACGGCATGCCGCTCGCACTGCTGATGAACATCGAGAAGAAGGGCAACAACCGCCCGCGCATGTTCACCTTGGATGTGTGGGACCGCCTGCGGAAGATCGGCTCCAGCGGCCCGAAGGTGCTGCCCCAGGACCTGGTGTTCATCGGGCTGCGCGACTATGAAGAGGAGGAGCGCGCCATCATTGAGGAGCACGGCATCAAGGTGATCACCGTGGAGGACCTGCGCAAGAACGGCGCAAAGACCGCCGTGCAGGAAACGCTGAAGCACCTCAGCGGTTGTGACAAACTACACATCAGCTTCGACGTGGACAGCCTGGACCCCTCCATTTCAGTGGGCACCGGCACACCCGTGCCCAACGGCCTATTCCTGGATGAAGCCCGTGACCTGCTCACCGGCTTCTGTTCCGATCCCAAGACTTGCACGTTGGACGTGGTGGAGATCAACCCGGCCTTGGACACCAAAAACGCCATGGCCGAGAACGTGCTCACCGTGCTGGAACCCTTGTTCCCGATCCTCAGGTCCCGCTAACCGATCACCGGGGCAAGCACAGCGATTGCCCCCTTTCCGTACTGTCCATTCCCGCATCAACCCAGATGTTCCAAGATCGCCTTCGCGCCATTCTCGCACCGGCCGTGCAAGCAGCCTTCAACGATTGCTTCGGCCGATCACCCGATGCAGGCTCCATCGGTTTTCAGCCCACGCGCCCCGAGTTCGGAGGCGATACCACCATCAATGTGTTTCCCTTCCTGAAGCTGAGCGGCAAGGGGCCGGAACAAACCGCCCAGGCCGTGGGCGGGCATTTGGTGAAGCACGTGGCCGAGGTGGCGGGCTTCAACGTGGTCAAGGGTTTCCTCAATATCGAGATCAGTGATGCCTACTGGTTGGGTTTCCTGAAGGAAGCGGACGGAAAGGACATTCTGACGTTTTCGCCCACGGGGAAACAGGTGATGGTGGAGTTCGCAAGCCCCAACACCAACAAGCCGCTCCACTTGGGGCACCTGCGCAACATCTTCCTGGGCTGGAGCGTGGGCCGCATCCTGGAGGCTGCCGGAAACGAAGTGGTGAAGGTGCAGGTGGTAAATGACCGGGGCATCCACATCTGCAAGAGCATGGTGGCCTGGCGGATGTACGGCAACGGGGAAACCCCGGCCACCAGCGGACTGAAGGGCGACAAGCTCGTGGGCAAGTACTATGTAGCCTTTGACAAGGCTTACAAGGCTGAAGTGACCGGACTGGTTGCTGCCGGCGAGCCCCAGGCAGAAGCCGAGAAGAAGGCACCCATCCTGTTGGACGCGCAGGACATGCTGCGGCGCTGGGAAGCGAATGATAGCGATGTACGCGCCCTTTGGGCGGAAATGAACGGCTGGGTTTACGATGGTTTCAACGCTACCTACGCCCGCGCCGGCGTGGGCTTTGACAAGAGCTATTACGAAAGCAACACCTACCTGCTCGGCAAGGAGGATGTGCTGAAAGGCTTGGAGAAAGGCGTTTTCTTCCGCAAGCCCGATGGCAGCGTATGGGTGGACAACACGGCCGATGGCTTGGACGAGAAAGTGCTGCTGCGCGCCGACGGCACCAGCCTGTACATCACACAGGACATCGGCACGGCCATCCAACGGTTCGAGGAATTCCCCGGCTTGTCCCGGATGATCTACACCGTGGGCAATGAACAGGACTACCACTTCAAGGTGCTCTTCATCATCCTGAAGAAGCTGGGCTTTTCCTGGGCCAATGAGCTCTTTCACCTGAGCTACGGCATGGTGGACCTGCCCAGCGGCAAGATGAAAAGCCGCGAGGGTACCGTGGTGGATGCCGACGACCTCATGGACGACATGGTGGCGGAGGCCCGCAGCACCGGTGAGCAGCTCAGCAAACTGGACGACTTTGGCGAAACGGAAAAGGCCGCCTTGTTCACCATGATCGGCATGGCCGCACTGAAGTACTTCCTGCTGAAGGTGGATCCGAAGAAGCGCATGCTCTTCGACCCCAAGGCGAGCATTGACCTTCAAGGCCATACAGGGCCGTTCATCCAATACACCTACGCGCGGATCAGGAGCCTGGTTCGGAAGGCTGCGGAGATGCCGGGGCAGCGCGGACAACTGACAACCGACAACTACCAACTCTTAGCAGAGGAGAAAGCGGTCCTCAAGCTCCTGCACCAGTTCCCGGCCGTGCTGCACGAGGCGGCCAGCAAACTGGAGCCATACCTGGTGGCCAACCATGCCTACGACCTGGTGAAGGCGTACAACACCTTCTACCAAACGGTGCCTGTGCTGAAGGAAGCGGACGTTGAAAGGCGGACGTTCCGGCTGGCGCTCAGTTCCACCGTCGCGGCCACTGTGGCCAAGGCGATGTGGTGCTTGGGCATTGAGGCGCCCGAACGCATGTGAGCGCGGCCAAGCTCAGAACTTGGGGCAGGGGATGGACCGGTACTTGCGGTTCTTGCCTTTTTTGGGCCACTCGTAGATCACCGAAAGTTCGTGTGCGCCGCCGCTCTTCATGGTCAGTTTGGATATCGTGACATCATAGCTGTAGGCCAGTTGCAACTGGTAGGGTGTTTCGTAGCCCAGCAGCAACACCACGGCTTCATCATTGGGCTGGCCCGGCTCGTATGCTTTCAGCCCCGGGATCCCGCGATACCAGAGCCCCATGGAGATGCCATCGTGGTCCACGTAGCCGCCCAGGTCCAGTTGATCCCACTTTTCCTGTGCCTTGTAATGTGCCGCCAAGGTCATCTTGGTCTTGCTGGAACGAAAGGGCTGGCCGTCCACTGGAAAGCGGTAACCGGCATGGACGCTGGTACGCATCGGCAGCCGGGCATCGCCTTCCAGGAACAGGCTTTGTTGCGGCTGGTTGAGGTGGTTCACCGAGATGCCGCCCCACAGTTGCTCGGAGTAGTACAGCACTCCGGCAGAGAAGTCGAAGTAGGAGATGCTCTGCACCAGCAGCGGTTCCACCGAGGTCAGCGCGTTTTCGCGGATCACTTGGTCGGCGAACAGCATGTTGCCCCAGTCCACCGTCCGCAACGTGTATGCTGCCCTTATTCCCCCGCGGATCGCATGCCGCCTGTTCAACCGTGCCTCATAGGAATAGTTGAAGGCCATCTGGGTGAAGGAAAGACCTTGCGTGCCGGCGCGATCGTGCATCACCATGCCACCGAAGCCGCTGTTCAGGCCGGCACTGCGGTGGTCATAGGCCACTGCGTAGGTCTTGTAGCCCGGCCCGATGGCTGGCCATTGCAACCGGTAGTTCAGCGCAAGGCGGTCCTGGTTGGTGTTGCCCGTGAGCGCCGGGTTCAAGTACATCGGTGCAGCATAGAACTGCGAGAGCTGCGGGTCCTGGCCAAAGGCACAGGCCCCCAGCATCAAGGCTGGCAATAGCAGGTGGCTTCGGCGTGGCAGCATGGGTCAGCGGAAAAGTGTGAGGTCGCCCATGCGCTGTACCTCCTTGTTGTCCACAAAGCGCACCCAGAGCTGGTACACGTACACGTCCTGCTGGCTGATGCGGCCCTTGTAATAGCCGTCCCAGCCTTGCTTTACATCATCGCTTTCAAAGACCAGTTCACCCCACCGGTTGAAAACACGCATGCGGAATTCCTTGACAAAGCGGACGAACGGATAGAACACATCATTGCTGAGGTCGGTGGGGTCGTAGCTGCCGCCGCTGCCTCCGTTCGGGTTCGGGGTAAAGGCATTGGGTATGGTAATGTCGTACACTGGGCTAATGGTCACCGCATGGTCCGTGGCATCCGTGCAGCCATGCTCATCGGTCACTTCAAGGGTTACCTGCCAGGTGCCAGGATCCATGAAGTGGTACAGCGGGTTCTCCATGATGCTGTACCCACCATCACCAAAGGTCCAGGCCCAGGAGGAAACCGACCCCGTGGACTGGTCGGTGAACTGCACATTGGCCTGGTCCACGTCCGCATTCCATGTGCTGGCCGTGAAAGCCGCCACTGGTGGCGCGTAAACGTGCACCATGCCTGTGTTCAGCGCATCCGCCGTGCAACCCAGCGGGGTGGTCACCGTGAGTGAAACGGCAAAGTCTCCTGCGGCATACACATGCACCGGCATCATGGAAGTGCTGGTGGTTCCGTCACCAAACTGCCAGAGGTAGGAAACCGGCTGGTTGGACAGGCCGGTGGGAAAATGCACCGTGAGCGGCGCGCACCCTTCGGCGATCACGGGCGGCAAGCTGATCGCAGGCGGTGTTTCCACGGTGATGGGAATGGAGGCCTGCACGGAATTCGCGCAGCCGTCCGTTACTGTTATGCCCACGGTTGTTGTGGCTTGGGGCTGCACTTGGAAAGGACCATCGCCCACCCCGGGCAGTTGCGGCCAATTGATGGTGTACGTTCCTGGATAGCCCGTGAGGTAGGCTCCCACCGTTGCGGTGCCGCCGGGGCAAAATGCCGTATCGCCATAAGTGTGAAGCACGGCCAGCGAAAGATCAAGCACCGTAACGGGAAGCTCCGCCACAGGGCCTTGGCAACCGTTTCCATCCATCACGGACACTTGCACCACCTGCGATGCCGCGAAAGCATGCGTGATCGAATTCCCCACGCCTATTCCGGCCCAGGTGAAGATGAATGCGCCACTTCCTCCAGAGGCCTCCGCCGTTAGCGGCACAAGTGCATTCACGCACACGGTGTCATTCACTTGCGCTGTCAAAGTGATCGGGGGCGGGCCGGTAAGTGTAGCGGTGCCTTGTGCCTGGCATCCGTTCACGTCTGTTACAACCAACGTATACTCACCTTCTTGTAAACCCTGAGCGGTTGACGTGGTTTGTGAAGCTGCGTTGGCACTCCATTGATAGGTGTAGGTTGGCGAGCCGCCGGAAACACTGGCAGTGGCACTGCCGGTTGCTGCACCGGCACAGGTGGGGTTGACAACGGAAATTCCGGACAGCACAAGCGCTGCAGGTTCTGTAATGCTCACGGTCGCCGTGGTGTCGCATCCAAAGCTGTCCGTAACTAGCACGGAATAGCTCCCTGCTGCAAGGCTTGTTGCAGTGGCCGATGCTTGTGCAGCCGGGTCGTTCCAGAGGTAGGTAAAGCCGGGGAAGTCCGGCGTGAACTGGGCCGTGCCGGAATGGTCCCCATTGCAGGAAACCATGGTGCTGGCCACGGCTGCACCAAAAAAGCCGGTGGGAAGCGTGATGTGCACGGTGTCCGAGGCTGGTGGACATCCCGTGTTGCCGATGGTGGAAAGCACGAGGTCCACGCCGTTGGCCAGGACCTCATCCGGCGTTGGTGTATAGGATTGTTGCAGCCCGGATCCGGTGAAGGAACCGCCACCGCCGGACCAAAGCCCATCCGTGGCATTGGTCACGCTACCTTGCAACTGGATCGGCCACGAGCCGAAACAGGCGATGAGGTCCGCGCCGGCATTGGCTGCGTTGGGCTGGCCCAGCGCCTGGATGGTGGCAGTGCCTTGCACGGGGGCACAGCCGTTGGCATCGGTAACGGTAAGCGTGTAAGTGCCCGCTTCAGCCGTGATGGATGCGGTGGTATCGCCGTTGCTCCATGCATAGTGATAGGGCGGAGTGCCTCCGGCAACCGTGGCCGTGATCTGTCCGTTTCCGCTACCAGCGCAAGCTTCATCCACAACGGCCAGGTTGGCAATAGCGAGGGCGGCAGGGGCGGTGATGGTTGTTGACAAGGTGGTATCGCAGCCTGCCGCGTCGGTTGCGGTAATGCTGTAGGTGCCAGCCGCCAGGTTCGTGGCGGTGGCGGTGGTTTGCGCAGCAGCGTCGTTCCACAGATAGGTGAATTCCGGATCATCAGGAGTGAATGCGGCTGTGCCGGTGGCTGTTCCGCTGCATAGCAGGTCAATGGACCCGATCGCAGCGTTGGCGAAACTGTTGGCGAAAGTGATGTGCACAGTATCACGCGCAGCGCCGCACGGTGATTCACCAGCGGTGATCAAGATCACGTCCACTCCACCGCTGGCAACCTCCGCCGCAGTGGGCATGTAGGTGGCTGAAAGGCTGGTTCCCGTGATGGTTCCGTTCCCGCCGTACCAGTAGCCGTCTGGTGCATTGGTCACCGCACCCTGCAGACTAACCGGGAGTTCCCCTGGACATGCCACAAGATCAGCCCCCCCTTGGGCCGTTCCGGGCAAGGGGCCGGCCCCGATAACAGCGGTAATCGGGCCGTTCTGGCAACCGTTGCCGTCCGTAATGGACACGGTGTATGTCCCTGGCCCCGCAATGATCTCGTTCGTGGTGTCCCCCGTGCTCCACAGGAAATGGAACGGCTCCAAACCCACATCCACACTCACGTAGGCACTTCCGTCGCCGCTTCCGGCGCACGACTCATTGGTGATCAATGGCCCGGAGTAAGTGATTCCCGGGAGCACATGAATGGAGAACACGTAAGTCTGCAATGCCGGGATCGGGCAGGCACCGTCATTGGCGGTAATGATGAACGGAAAGAAGCCGTTTGTCCCCGGGTTGCCGGTCCAGCAGATGTGGGCCGTAAGCGGGTTGGTGCCGCTGGTGGTAACCGTGGCGCCCGGCAGGTTTTGTGCTATGTTGCTGGTAATGGTCAGGATGTCGCCTGCATTCGGGTCCGTGATCACGGCATCAAAGCAGAAATCGCCCGATTCACAGATCTCCACGGACCGCGGGCCGGTTTGCACTGCATCGCCGGTGAGGTTGGCCACTGTTCCGGAGGCCGGGTCGGGCGGGATGTTGGTGCACGGGTAGGCTATGAACTGCATGTCACGCATCACCGAACCGATCCATGTTCCGGTACTGTCGAACTGGTCCACGCGCACCACCACCACCCAGTTGCCCACTTGGTTCAGCGTGAAGTTCACTTGTCCACTCTGTTGGTCCAAGGTGATTCCAGTTATGGGTTCCGTTCCGCTGTAAGGCGCCACGTACGGAAGGTCCACGCCCCCGGTGTTCATGGCATTGATGAAGGTGTAGGTCAGGGAGTCGCCCTCCGGATCGAAGGCGCCGTAGCTGTATGAAATGGGATACCCGGCGCAGACATACGGAATGGCGGTGTTGGTGAACTGGGGCGAATCATCGCATGGCCCGTCCAGGTTGTTGATCTTCGCCTCCACATATTCGTCCTTGTTGCCCGGGTTTACCAGGTTGGCAATGGCCCCGTTCCGCCAATTGTCGCTCCAGGACACGGTCCACGAATCGCATGGCGGAAGCGTCACGGTACCCGTGTATACGTACTGCTGCATGCCGGGAAGCGCGCCTCCGTTGCAGGTGCTGTTGCCGATCTGGGCCTGGCACAACTGTGAAATTTCGGTGCCGCCCGGCGAAGTCACCGTTACGGTCTTGTTGCCGCAAGGGCTCTGAACATCCAGCTGGTAGGAGGTGTTCAGATTGATTCCGGCACAGTCGCGGTACACCACCAAGGTGATCCGGTACTGGTTGCCCCCTAAGCAGTCGTAATAGATCTCGCCGCCTGAAATATGGGTGGCCATCGCGGGTATCGCAGCAGCCAAAACCGGTACAAGGGAAGCGGAGATCCTTCGGAGCATGATAGGGGAAATGGGCGGTTTTCCCTGTTGCCTCATACGCAGGCCGCCAATGGATGGTTTCCAGGACGGGAAAGGCTTACCGGGCACATGGCCGGCGCTACCTTCGCGGCCCCATACCGACAAGATGTTCGAGAACCTGAACGACAAGCTGGAGCGCGCTTTCAAAGTGCTCAAGGGGCAAGGCCAGATCACCGAGATCAACGTGGCCGAAACGGTGAAGGAGATCCGCCGCGCCCTGCTGGATGCCGACGTGAACTACAAGACCGCCAAGGATTTTACCGATCGCGTGAAGGCCAAGGCATTGGGCGCCGACGTGCTCACCGCAGTGAGCCCGGGTCAGCTGCTCACCAAGATCACCCATGATGAGCTTGCGGAGCTGATGGGCGGCAGGAATGCCGGCATCAACCTCAGCGGCAATCCCACCGTAGTGCTGATGAGCGGTTTGCAGGGTTCAGGCAAGACAACCTTCAGCGGCAAACTGGCCAATTACCTGCGCAAGAAGGGCCGCAAGGTGCTGCTCACCGCCGCCGACGTGTATCGCCCCGCGGCCATCGACCAGTTGGAAACGCTGGGCAAACAACTGGACATCTCGGTGTACAGTGAGCGCGACAACAAGGATCCCGTCAGCATCGCCCGCAACGCCATTGCGCATGCCAAGCAGCACGGTTTCACCGCAGTGATCATCGACACCGCCGGGCGACTGGCCGTGGATGAGGCCATGATGGACGAGATCACGCGCATCAAGAAGGCCATCAGTCCGCAGGAAACGCTCTTCGTGGTGGACGCCATGACGGGCCAGGATGCAGTGAACACCGCCAAGGCCTTCAACGACCGGCTCAACATCGACGGCGTAGTGCTCACCAAGCTCGATGGCGACGCCCGCGGCGGTGCAGCACTCACCATCCGCAGCGTGGTGGACAAACCCATCAAGTTCATCGGCACCGGTGAAAAGATGGAGGCCATCGACGAGTTCCACCCCGATCGCATGGCCGGCCGCATCTTGGGCATGGGCGACGTGGTATCGCTGGTGGAGCGCGCCCAGGAACAGTTTGATGAGAAGCAGGCGCGCGAGCTGCAGAAAAAGATCGCCAAGGACCAGTTCGGCTTCGATGATTTCCTGGAGCAGATCCAGCAGATCAAGAAGATGGGCAACATGAAGGACCTCATGGGAATGATCCCCGGCATCGGCAAGGCCATCAAGAACATCGACATTCCCGATGATGCGTTCAAGGGCATCGAAGCGATCATCAAAAGCATGACGCCCATTGAAAGGCAGTCCCCCTCGGTGATCAACGGCAGCCGGCGCGCACGGTTGGCCAAGGGCAGCGGCCGCGGCATAGAGGAGGTGAACAAGCTAATGAAGCAGTTCGAGGAAATGCGCAAGATGATGAAGGTGATGGGCGACAAGACCAAGATGAAGGCCATGATGCAGCGCATGCAGCAAGCGCAGCAGGCGCAGGGCATGCGGCGGTAAATGATCGAGCCACGCAAGATCCAGCATAACCAATAAAGCCTGGCAGGAGCATCATGCTTGCGGCAGCAATAATGCTGTCCGCAATGATGTACGGCCAGGTTGCCCTGCGCTACGATTCCCTCCCCTTGCGCGAGCGACCACGCTCGTGCCGTATTCCCACTGCACAGCATCGCGTTCAAAGTCCAAGTGTGTGTTCTGGGAACTGGAAAGGTGCAGGCTCTTGGAGGATGGGCACGAGCGGAGGACGCTCGCGCCAGAGAAGGGGTATACGGCCAGGTTGCCGTGCGATATGATTCCCTCCCCTTGCGCGACTCTACACTTGCACCGACAGATCACTGAAGGGTACTGAGCGGGACGACAGGTGAACCAGCTGGCGCGAAAGGCTCACGGCCTATGACGCTTATCGGGACCTGTTGTCTCCTCGGACCTGAGGCTCGGATAGAATTTGAGGCTTCCAGGCCTGTTAGAGTCATCAAGCACAGGGTCCTTTGCTCAGCCCCTCCAGGATCATCAATCAAACCCAAAACTAATGCAGATGAAGTACGTGGGAATAGACGTGAGCCGGGACCACTTGGATTTTGCCATGGTGAACGGCGATGGAACACATGAGGCCAGCACGCAGGTGGCCAATGAAACCAAGGCCATCAAGACGCTGGTGCGAAGCTGGATGAAGAAGCACGGGCTCGATCCGGCAGCGAGCCTTTTCTGCCTGGAGCCTACCGGGCACTATTCGCACCTGCTGCTGGAGGTGCTGGTGGACATGAAGGTGGCTGTTTGGCTGGCGCACCCGATGGACATCAAGCAGGGCATGGGCATTGCGCGGGGCAAGAACGACAAGGTGGACGCCCTCCGGATCGCACAGTTCGCCCGGCGGTACCGGGACCAGGCACGCCTGTTCACGGCGGACCACTTGCGCATGGGCAAGCTCAAGCAGCTCTTGATGAAGCGCCGGCAATTGGTGGACAGCAAGGTGAGGCTGAAGATCCAGCTCAAGGACGTGAACCGCCGCATGCATGCGGACCTGCGCAAAACCTTCGACCAGATCGACCAGGCCAATATGCGCACCATTGACAGGCTGATCAAGAAGGTGGAGCTGATGATCGACCAGGAGATCAGTGCGGACCCCGTGATCAAGCAGCAGTACGACCTGATCGCCTCGGTGCCCGGCGTGGGCCCGGTGCTGGCCTCCAACATGTTGGCCCTGACCGATGCGTTCACGCGCTTCTCCACTCCCAGGCAACTGGCCTGCCATGTCGGGGTGGCACCCTTTGAGCACTCTTCGGGATCGAGCGTCCGTGGAAGGACCCGTACGTCCCAGAAAGCCCATGCGGGATTGAAAAGCCTGCTCCACATGGCTGCACTGGTCGCGATCCGCAACGACCAGGAGCTGGGGGATTATTATCGGCGCAAGGTGGCTGAAGGCAAACCGAAGCTCTGTGCGATCAATGCCGTTCGCGGAAAGATCGTTCACCGCATCCTGGCCGTGCTCCGCAGGAATGAACCCTACGTGCCGTACGCCCGGTTCATGCAAGCAGTGTGACATCTTTGCCTGCCTGGCCAAACGGAAGCGGTCCGCCGTACGGCGGAAGAGGAGCAACCCGCCAGGGATAAACCCGGTGAACGACGGATGATGATGGCAAGGGAAGGGCAACCTTCTCCTTTTCATCATCCGGAGTTCCGCATGCCTAAAGAAAACCTTTACGCCCGCTTGTTTTTGTCATAGAATAAGCGTCCACGCTCGTG
>JAFDZY010000328.1 GCA_018266685.1 Bacteroidota bacterium | reverse complement strand
GCTGATTACTTGCAAATGCTCACCGGCATCGGTACCCGCAACCCCTATTTCAGCGAGCACTACTACGAGGTGATGAACAATTGGTACCGGCGCTGGGAGACCGGCTACTACAACGATGCACATACCATGATCCGGTTCAACGCCCTGGTGCGGATCTTCTCCTTCGGCGTTTACCATGTGCACACGGTGTTCGCATCCTTCCTTTCCTTGGTGGGCCTGGTGGCCTTGTACAAGGCGTTCATCAGCTTCCTGCCGGGCATGGGGCGCTTCTTGGCGGCCGGCCTGTTCCTGTGGCCAAGCATACTGTTATGGAGCAGTGCGCCCATCAAGGAGGCGCTGCTGTTCTTCGGGCTGGGGCTGTTCCTGTTGGCCTTGGCGCGCATGGCCCGGGGTTCCATCGGCCGCAGGGAATGGTTTCTGTTGCTGCTCGGCCTGCTGGTGCAAGTGGGCCTGAAGTCTTACGTGCTCGCCTGCATGCTGCCCGGGCTTTCCGCGCTGTGGTGGTGCCGCCGCACGGACGGACGGCATGCCCTGCTGAAATTCGTGGCGGTCCACGCGGCTGCCGCCCTGCTGATCTTAGTGGTTCCCCGGCTTTCGCCGCGCCTGGACGTGGTGGCGATGATCCATCAAAAGCTGTTCGACATGCTGGGCGTGGTGGCCGCCACGGACCCGGGCAGCTATTTGCCCACCAGCTTGATGGGGCCGGGCGCATGGGGCCTGCTGAAAGCCACGCCCCACGCCCTGTTCCTGGCCTTTCTCTCCCCCATGGCCACTTGGGACATCGGTGCGCTGGGCGTCCTGGGCGCCGCCGAAAACCTTTTGCTCCTCACCATGCTCCTGTTGGCCCTGGCCTGGAGAAGACCTTGGCGTGAAATGGACCTCCCCCTGCTGCTGTTCTGTCTCTGCTTTTGCCTGTCCTTGGGCCTGCTGATCGGCTGGACCACCCCCGTAGTAGGCGCCCTGATGCGCTACCGGGTTCCGTTGATCCCGTTCTGGTCGCTGGCTGCCTTGCTGATCGCCAACCCGCAGCGCTTGCGCCGCTTCCCCCTATTGTGAACACCATGAAAACTCCGCTCCTGCTTGTTGTTGTGCTTTTGATGAACGCATGTGCCTATAAAAACAAGGAGGCTGACCTGGTGGTGCGCAACGCCCGGATCATCACCATGGATGGCCGGGACACCGTGGCCACGGCCATGGCGATCAAGGACGGGCGAATCCTGGAGCTTGGCGCGGAATACCAGATCCTGAACCGCTACCGGGCGAAAAAGGTGTACGATGCCGGCACGCGCGTGATCTATCCCGGCTTCATCGACGGGCAC
This sequence comes from Bacteroidota bacterium, assembly GCA_018266685.1. Classification (GTDB taxonomy): domain Bacteria; phylum Bacteroidota; class Bacteroidia; order Flavobacteriales_F; family PHOS-HE28; genus PHOS-HE28. The sequence goes on along the minus strand of JAFDZY010000328.1, from coordinate 7,121 downwards.
TGCCACTTTCTAGGTTACGGGCTGAACAAACAGAAAGTGGACCTTTCCGGCGCGAAAAGTTGGAGCGCCGTATTGCAATTGGTGAAAGCGTACGGTGAAAGCCATCCGGGCAAAGGTTGGATCTTGGGGCGCGGCTGGGACCAGAACCTGTGGCAGGTGAAGGAAAATCCGGACAAGGACAGCCTGGACCTGCTCTTCCCGGACCGCCCCGTGCTGCTGCAGCGCATTGATGGCCATGCGGCGATGGTGAACCAGGTGGCATTGGAATCCGCCGGGCTGAACGTGCAGAGCATCATTTCCGGCGGTTTGGTGGAGAAACGCAACGGCAGGCTCACGGGGCTATTGATGGACAATGCCGTGGGCGTGTTCCAAAAGATCTTCAACGATGCGGATGAAACCACCAAGCGCAAGGCGCTGCTGGATGCGCAGCGCGATTGCATCGCAGCGGGGCTCACCATGGTTTGCGATGCCGGGCTGGACGCAGGCACCATCGACCTGATGCGGCGCATGCAGGAGGAAGGCGCCCTGAAGATCCGCATCTACGCCATGCTGGCCGACGACAGCACCAACTTCAGGCGCTATGAAAAGGGTCCTGAGATCGGGGACCGACTGGTGGTGCGTGCCGTGAAATGCTACGCGGACGGCGCACTGGGCTCACGCGGCGCCCTGCTGATCAAGCCGTACAGCGATGACCCTGCCGCCGGGCACGGCCTGCAATTGTCCACAAGGGACCACTTCCTGAAAGTTGCCGAATGGTGCAAGGCCCATGGATTCCAGATGGCCACGCACTGCATCGGCGACAGCGCCAACCGGCTCCTGCTGGGCGTGTACGGCCAGGTGCTCGGAGGCACCAACGACCTTCGCTGGCGCATTGAACATGCGCAGTGCATGGATCCCGCGGACTTCCAATGGTTCGGCAAGTACAACATCATCCCCAGCGTGCAGCCCACCCATGCCACCAGCGACATGCTCTGGGCCATTGACCGACTGGGCCCGGAACGGCTGGCCAATGCGTATGCCAACAAGCGCTTGATGCAGCAGAACGGGATGATCGCCTTGGGCACCGACTTTCCGGTGGAGGGCGTGGAACCGCTGAAGACCTTTTACGCAGCCGTGGTGCGCAAGAATGCAGAGGGCGTGCCTCCGGAGGGATTCCAAATGCGCGATGCGCTCAGCCGTCCGGATGCCTTGCGCGGCATGACCTTCTGGAACGCCATGGCCACCTTCACGGACAAGGACCTGGGCTCGCTGGAGCCGGGCAAGCGCGCCGACTTCGTGGTGCTGGACCGCGACCTGTCCACCACGCCGGAAGCGGAGCTGCCGCAAACCAAGGTGGTCGCCACCTTCATTGACGGGGAACAGGTTTACGGGGACTGAAAAAGCCCTTGGGGCAACCCATCGATCACTTGCAAGGCCCAGTTGTATCCGATCTCCGCGATCGCATCCAGCTTGCCCATTTCAAACATGTTGAAGCGGGACAGCTCCGGCGGTTCCACGAAGAGGCGGCAACCGTGTGCCGAGCGCACCACCATCTCCCGGAAGTTCAGGTGCCAGATGCGGTCCATGGTGCGCAACATGCTGCGGCGGCCGGGAACAAACGGCGGCAACGGGTTCACATGCACGCACACCACCCGGCCCCTGTCTTCCTGGAACGGCTCCACGGGCAGGTTGTTGCTGATGCCGCCGTCCACGCAATAGGTGCCATCCACCAGCACCGGCGGGAATACCACCGGAATTGCGCAGGAAGCCATCAGCGCGGGGATCAGGTCGCCAGCATGGAAAATGCGCTGGCCTCCCTTCTCAAGATCGGTAGCAGCGACAAACAAAGGGACCGGAAGTTCCTCGAAGCGCCGGTGGCGCAAGGTCTTTTCAAGGAAAGCCTCGATCCGTTTGGAAGCCAAGGCCGGCCGACGGACAAAGATGGACCGTTTCACCTCCGCCCGCACCAGCTCCAAAACTTCCTCCGGCGTTCTGCCATCAGCCACCATTGCCCCGACCAATGCGCCGGCGCTGGTGCCGGAGATGGCTTCCGGCCGCAGGCCACGCTCCCCAAATGCGCGCAATACGCCCAAATGGGCAGCACCGCGCACACCGCCACCGGAAAGCACGAACGGTGCAGTCTGCATGCCACGAATGTAGTTTCCGGCAGGAGTTCACTCCTTTAGAAAGCGCAGCGGGATCCCGGTGCGTGCACCTTCCAGCCTGAGCACATAACTGCCACTGGCCAACCTGCCGACAGGGATGCCATCGGAACCCGTTGCGATCGTTCCGCGCTGTACCGCGCGGCCTTGCAGGTCCAGGATGCGGTATTCCGTTGCTCCGTATGCCCCATCACCGGCCATGTGCAACCGGTCCTTCACGGGCACGGGCCAGATCTGGATGCCCTGATTTCCGAATTCCGCGACATCAACGGTGGAGATGAGCACTGTATCGGAGGTCGCCGTACAGCCCATGCTGTCCGTTACCTGCACAAAATAGTTGCCGTTGCTTTCGGCTTCCCATGCCTGCCCGTTCGCGCCAGGAATGGGAACGCTGTCCAAAAACCACTGAAAAGCCACGCCAGCCGAGGAAGTGAGCGAAATGCCGTCCACGGTAATGCTTACGATGGGTGGCGGCAATGGCACAACGATCAACGTATCGCTTGTGCCCGTGCAGCCTTGGGGAGTTTCCACCGTGAGCACCAAGGTGTCGCCCCCGGTCCAAATGTCGCGTTGTTCCGCTCCCGTGTTCCACAGGTAGCGGTACATGAAGTCCGGCCCGGAAATTAGCACGCTGTCCCCGGTGCATACGGTGGAATCGCCGGTTAGTGGCACGTTCACATGGGTGGAGACCAGCGCATTGAACACGTGCACCTTGCCATGGCCGAAGCGCAGGTTGGGCACTGCACCGGTGAAGCCGTCGGCAAAGGCCGTGGAGTTGATCGCATCGCGGACCATGAGGTTGGAGGCCCGCGGGCATTTCTCCAACAAGAGCGCCGCAGCGCCCGCCACCACCGGGGAAGCAATGGAAGTGCCGCCGTTGCGCATGTGCAGGCTGTCGATCATTTTGTCCGGGGAGAATTGCAGGAGCAACGCCATCACGTCCAAGGGTCCGGCACCGAAGGTTACGTCGCCTGGTGCACCCACATCGGGCTTCAGCAGGCCGGTGCGCGTTGGCCCCCGGCTGCTGGATGGCCTAATGGCGCCGGCGATGCCGCCCAGGTCGCGCGGGGTGCCGGTAACGTCCACGTACTGTTGCTGGTTGGCATAGTTGGCCACGGTGATCACCTGCGGTGAACAGGCCCAGGAATCCACCACGCTTTGCATGGAGTCCGGCAGCACGTAATTGGCAATGGGCGGAAAGGTGGCACTGTCCGGGATGTTGGCAATGATCTTCGAGGTACCGAATGCATCGCTGCTCCATACGTCGAAGGCACCCGTGCCGGTGGTGATGAAGCTGTAAAAGAGCTGGCCTGCGGAATCGGGTTCGGGGATGTACACCTCCATGTGGTACTGGCCGTCCCTGAGGTCTGCCTGGGTAAACACGCGGCCCAACTTGTTGCCGTCCACGCTCCAAAGCGTATCCATCACGATCTGTCCCAGCGTTCCCTGCACATTGCGGAAAGGGATCCGCCCCCGGAAGGCATAGCCACCCATATACTTTTCCGCGCCGATGCTGTATTGCACCTGGTTAAAGTCCGCCGTGTCCGCCCACAGTTCGAAGTACACGGCACCGAGGTTCAGCACGCTGTTGGGGTTGTATGTGAACCAGGAGAACGATGTATCCTGCATTACTGCCGTGTGGAGGTGGTAGGGCGGCAGTGCACCACTGTTTCCTGCAGCACACACCAGCACACGTCCCGGTTGCGCCACAAGTATTTGATCGATCATCAGCGCGGCGGGGTCCAAGCCGTCGTGGCTGCCGTAGTAGTCGCCGAGGCTCAGGTTGATGGCCACGGGCTTGCCCAGCGTATCAGCCTGTTCCACGATATAACGCACCGCATCCACCACGGAAGTGCTCCAATTCGGCCGGTCCAGGTCATTGGCCACAATGATGAAGTCCGCGTCCGGCGCCACGCCGGTGAACTTCCCTCCGTTGGGGTCCTTCGCCGCCGCAGTGGCGGCCACGGTGGTGCCATGCCCATATTGGTTCACTGGGTCGGTTGCAGGGCAGTTGCCCGAATTGATGGCCGTGCTGTCCCATGCCTGGCCGTAATCGAAACCGGCAGGTGTGAGCGTTTCATCGTAGGGATAGTTCTGGTCCCAATAGCGCATTACGCGGGTATGGCCCAGGCTGTCCAGGAAATCCGGATGGCGGAAATCCATGCCGGTATCGATGATGCCCATGAGCACGTCTTTGCCTGTGTATGGTGCGGGCAGCGGAGGAAGCCCCTGGTGCGCCCCGTTCACGTGTGCTTTCACCCGCATGCTGTCGTTCAGCAGCCTGCCCTTGGAAAGGCTGAACACGATGCTCCGGACGGCAGGCTCACGGTCCAGCGCATCCGCGGCTTCCGCGGGGATGGATGCCAGCACCCAACCGGGGATGATCCAACGCACCTCCCCGCCTTCGCTTTCCACGGCCTTGGCAACTTCATCCGGGTTTCCGGACAGGAAGAGGTCCACCCGGTCGGCAGGTTGTGCACCGGCCAGCCAGGCCCGCAATTGAAAGTTCAACTTGGACGGGCCTTGTGCCCATGCCCGAATGCCCAAGAGAACGAGCAATGCCAGGATCCACCGCAGACGATTCATGGGGTTGAAATTAAAGGGAAAGCACCCGGGCCATTTCAGGGTATGCTGGCAGCGAGGGCAGAAACTCAATTCGCCCATCGCCGTGGGCAACCTTGCAGCAATAGTGCAACATGCCGTTGGTAACCAGCAACAGTGGCACTTTGAAAACCGTGTTGTAGCGCGCGGCCTGTTCAAACACCGCTTGGTCCAGCTTTACATGCGGCGCCTTGCATTCAACAAGCAGCAGGGGCATGCCATCCGTGCCGTGCACCACGATATCCGTGCGTTTCACCAACCTGTTCAGCTCCATCTGCTTCTCCACGGCGATCAGCGATGGAGGGCATCCGAGGTCATTGACCAAGAAATTCAGCACGTGTTGCCGCACCCATTCCTCGGGCGTTAAAGCAACCCAACTTCGCCGCACGGGATCAAAAATGCGGTCGCCCTCCGGGGCATGTTTAGTTTTGACACCGTGGTCCGGCAGGTTCAACGCTTGCATCCACCAAAAACTTCAACAAAAGTGCACACCAAGGAGGAAATCGTGAAGAACTGGCTGCCCCGGTACACCGGAGTGGCGCTGGAGGATTTCAAGCAGTACGTGCTGCTCACCAACTTCGACAACTACCTGGACCTCTTCGCAAAGCAGACCGGTGCCACGCTGCACGGCCAGGGCAAGCCCATGCAAGTGGCCATTGCAGAAGACATGGTGATGATCAACTTCGGCATGGGCAGCCCCACCGCAGCCACCATCATGGACCTGCTGAGCGCCGTAATGCCCAAGGCCGTGCTTTTCCTGGGGAAATGCGGCGGCCTGAAGAAGAAAAACCAACTGGGCGATTTGATCCTGCCCATAGCGGCCATCCGAGGCGAAGGCACCAGCAACGACTACTTCCCGCCGGAAGTGCCCGCCCTGCCCAGCTTTATGATCCACCGCGCGGTGAGCGGCGTGATCCGCGACATGGAACTGGATTACTGGAGCGGCACCGTGTACACCACCAACCGGCGCGTGTGGGAGCACGACGAAGAATTCAAGGAGCGCTTGCGGCGGGACCGCTGCATGGCCGTGGACATGGAAACGGCCACCGTGTTCATCACCGGTTTCCACAACGAAATACCCACCGGCGCGCTGCTGCTGGTAAGCGACCAGCCCATGATCCCCGAAGGCGTGAAGACCAGTGACAGCGACAAGAAAGTCACCGGCAACTTCGCCGAGAACCATGTGAAGGTGGGCATCGCCTCGCTGCGCGACATCATCAACGAGGGACGTTCCGTGAAGCACCTGCGCTTTGAATGAGCGTGATCGACGACTTCCGGAAGATCGTCAAGGACGTTCGCGGCGGCGCCTTCAAGCCCATCTATTTCCTGCATGGCGAAGAAGCGTATTTCATCGACCGCATTGAGCAGGAGATCACCCTGCACGGGCTGCAGGAACACGAAAAGGATTTCAACCTCACGGTACTATACGGCAAGGACTCCGATCCCGAGGCTGTAAAGGACAGTTGCCTGCGTTACCCCATGATGGCCGAGCGGCAATTGGTGGTGCTGCGGGAAGCCCAGAGCTGGCGCATCGATGCCTTCGACAAGCTGGAAGCGTACTTCAAGAAACCCACGCCCACCACGGTGCTGGTGATCTGCCACAAGCACAAAAAGGCCGACGGGCGAAAGACTTGGCTGAAGGATCTGGGAAAAAAGCAGGTCGTTTTCCTGAGCGACAAGCTGAAGGAGGAAAAGCTTCCCGAATGGATCCAGAAGTACGTCACCTTCCACAAACGGCGCATCGGGCCGGTGGAATCCAAGCTGCTGGCCGACCACTTGGGCAGCGACCTGGGCAAGCTCACCAACGAAGTGGAAAAACTCTGCATCGTAGTGGATGAAGGCGCTGCGATCACCGCCGAGCTCATTGAGCGCAACGTGGGCATCAGCAAGGACTTCAACATCTTCGAGCTTCAGAAGGCCATGGGCGCCAAGGACCACGTGCGGGCCCAGCGCATCGCACACTTCCTGGCCACGGACAAGGAGTCGCCCATGGTGCTGACCGTGGGCCTGCTCAGTTCCTACTTTGCCAAACTGGGCATTGTGCACGCAAACGCCGGCAAAGGCCAAAGTGAGCTGGCTTCCGCATTAAAGGTGCCGCCGTTCTTCGTGAAGGACTATGCTTCCGCAGCGCGCAACTATCCTCCTGCAAAACTGCGCGAAGTGCAGCACCTGCTCCGTGAGGTGGACCTGCGCAGCAAGGGCGTGGGCAATGTAAGCGCCGACGGCGGGGAGCTGCTGCGTGAGCTGGTGGCGAGGGTGATGGTGTGATGTAGGTTTGGAAGTTTTGGATGAAGATGCGGAGTCGGGAGTCTTGAGTCGGGAGTCTTGAGTCGGGAGTCTTGAGTCGGGAGTCTTGAGTCGGGAGTCTTGAGTCGGGAG
>JAFDZY010000327.1 GCA_018266685.1 Bacteroidota bacterium | reverse complement strand
TCCAGCCGCTTCAGCGAGGTGCAGGTGACGGTGGTGTGCGAGCCCTCGTCGGTGCTGGTGGCCCGGCTCGAGCGCGGCGAGATCGACTTGACGCTGGCCTCGCGCGACGGGCCGGGCGCCGGCGAATTCCTGTTCAAGGAAGACCTGATCTGGGTTGCGGCGCCGCAGCATGCCGCGTGGACGCGAAATCCGCTGCCCATCGCGGTGCACGGCCTGAGCAGCCAGCTGCGCGGCGCCATCCTGTCCGCGTTGGCCGCGCAGCAGCGCGAGTACCGCGTGGTCTACAACAGCCCGAACGTGACCGGGCAGCTGGCCATGGCCGAAAGCGGACTGGCGGTGGCCGTGATCACCCGTTGCACCCAGCCCGGCGGGCTCAGGGTGCTGGACGCCCGGCAAGGCCTGCCCGACCTGCCATCGGTCGACGTGGTGCTGCTGCGCAGCGAGCGATCCCGGCGATCCAGGGCCGTGGCGGCCATGCACGAGCACATCCGGGCATCGTTCGGCACGCGCAGCCCGTGCGCCGAATCAGCCAACCCGGAAGCGGGCGCGCGCCCTAAGTGAGAGCCCGCCGGCCCCGACCGATCGTTCGGCGGGCATCACGGAGGGAATGGGAGTGACCGGCGGGATGGTGGGACTGAAGGTGGGTAGAAAAACAAAAGCGGCCCGAAAGCCGCTTGTTTGCTGATGATCTGGCGGAGAGGGCGTCACTGAATTTTTAGTCCGCCATTCTCCAAAACAGCCGCTCATCCAATGAATTCAACGGGTTACGCTGAAGCGTTTGTCCGCCATTCTCCGAAGGATTCCGCGAAGTAGCAGCTGATTTTGATATGCGAGTTGATAGCTAAGGGGATTCATCAACCCTTCCTGACTCACAATTCCAGCATGGCTATCCACAAACTCACTGACCTCAAGATCAGAGCCAAGATCCGAGAGATCGAAGAACTCGCCTTCAGCACCCCCAAGAATGCACTGCTCGGCGATGGTCAGGGCCTAACCCTCGCGATTGCCAAGAACGGTAGCGCAAGCTGGCTCTTCAGGTACATGGATCATGGCAAGGCCAAGTCGGTTGGCCTCGGGGCGTATCCTGCCACTTCTCTCAAAACAGCCCGTGAGAAAGCCCAGGCACTGCGCGATGCCCGCGCGAATGGCACTGACCCGGCTGCAGCCAAGCGGCAGGAAGCCCGCGAACAGCAACTTCAGCAAGCCAAAGCCAAGACATTTGAGGCCTGCGCCACTGAGTTCATCGAGTTTTCCAGGCCTGCCTGGAAAAACGCCAAGCATGCCCAACAGTGGACCAACACTCTGACGCAGTATGCCTATCCCGTGATTGGTCAGTGCGCCATCGGAGACGTGGACTCCGACCACATCGTTGAGATCCTCTCACCCATCTGGCAAAGCAAAACAGAAACTGCTACCCGGCTGCGCGGCCGCATTGAGGCTGTGCTCGACTGGGCAACAGTCAAGGGTTGGCGCAAGGGTGACAACCCTGCACGACTCAAAGGCCACATGGAATACCTTCTGCCCAAGGTGCGTTTTGGTACGAAGAACCACCATGCCTCGCTTCCCTATGAGGAACTACCGAGATTCATGGCAAAGCTGCAAGGCGAGAGCGGCATGGCCCGCTACGCACTGGAGTTCCTGATCTTGTGTGCCTCCCGGACCGGTGAAGTCGTCGGCGCACGCTGGGATGAAATCGACCTCGCCAAAGCCATCTGGACCATCCCTGGCGAGCGCATGAAGGCTGGCAAGGAACACAGGGTGCCGCTGGGCAAGCGCGCTCTGGAAATTCTCGCCACGGTCAAGCCATTCTCTGGCAAACAGTTCATCTTCATCACCGGCAAGAAGGACGTGGCCATGTCCACCATGGCGATGTCGATGCTGCTGCGCCGCATGGACCATGGGGATGTCACGGTCCATGGCATGCGCTCGACATTCAGGACTTGGGCCGGCGAGCGTTCTGGCTATCCCTTCGAGGTGTGCGAGCACGCGCTGGCACACCGACTCTCTGATGCCGTCGCAGCGGCGTACCTGCGCTCGGACTTTTTTGCCAAGCGCACATTGCTCATGGCTGATTGGGAGAAATACTGCCGTTCCGCTTGCACGCAGCATTGACGGCTCTTGCGAGGCAGCAATTTGCCGAGCTAGAATCCAGTCACTTTCAAGAGGGCGCCGGTAGCAACTGGCGGGCACGGCTGCAAGGCCGGTGTCGGTTCTGAGAAGGCATCAGCCTGATATTCCCCCAACTGTGCCTGTGACACGTCATGGGTTAACGGTGAGCCAAACGACTTGGTCGTTTGCCAGCAGAGCCCGGTCGATTTCCTGACCGTCTGACTGGTGCTAGCAGCGGCAGATGCTTGAGGTACGAGTACGAATTCAACGTTGCATTAAAGCCCGACAAGGCTTCGATGCTTGTTCGCAGTTTCGTTTTTCGCACCCAAGGAGTCCCCTGTGAAAACTTCCCCCGAGGCAGATCGCCTCAACGCCTATCTTTGCGCATTGCGCCAGCCCTGCACGGTGCTGGTCAGCGCATCCCACGCCAGCCACTTCAAGCCTGCCCCGAAGGACGGGCACGCCTACATCGTTCAAGACCCTGCGCGTCCGTGGGTGCACCACTGGATGCGGCACGATGGCACGCACGTCGTTCTGGACAAGAAGCAGCCGCAGCGTTGCCCTGGCTTCTCCGGCAAGGTCTCTGTGCATGTCAAAGACCTGACCGGCAAGCCCAGGAAGAAGGCACCCCGTTACTCGACGTTGCTCACCGTGGGCGTCCCCATTGAACGCGAACCGGAGGACCCGCCCGCCCTCCGGCTCATCGGCATCGAGCGGGTCATGGCCATCGTGGGCTTTGCCAAATCTTTCATCTATGCACAGCCGGACTTCCCCGAGCCTGTGCGCCTGGGGTCTTCCCGTCGTTCAGCGGTGCGCTGGATTGAAGCGGAGGTTTTGGCCTGGTGCGAAAAGCTTATGGCACGTCGCAGTACCGCAGCCATGCCTGCGACCACTCAATTCCTCCGTTGATGCAAGGACAGACAAATGACCTCGCCGAAAAATGAATGGAAGCAGCTTGCCAAGTACAACACTCATACTTGGGCCGAGGCCTCCCAATGGAAGCTTCGTGAGCGCCGATTTCTGATCCCTTGCCTGATTCCATACGCTGAGACCGTATTGTTTTTGGCAGATCCCGATGTGGACGCGCAGACCTTTGCGAACCTGCTGGCATTTCGAACCGCCCGGGGCTTGCCGGTGGAGCCGTTTGCTTCGCCCAAGGCGTCTCCTGTATTGGTCATTTACGGGCCCAGACAGGATCTTGAGCAGGCGATGAAAACTCTGCACCGGATTGACCAAGCCTGCTCAGACGGCAATGTACCCAAGGATGTGCTTGGAAACTTTCACTTTTATCACGCACAGGCAGAAGCAGACGAAGCAACTTACCTTGACACGGCTGCCGGACAAGCAGCGTTGCTCGCATCCATTCCTGTGGGTTGCAAACTCATCGTGATTCCCGACCTCGCCGCATGCTTGTCCCCTCACGCCAAGGATCGGGACAGCAACATTTCGACCCTGACGAAAAAGCTCAACAGCGCGGGAGTGGCTGTCGCCATCTTCGAGTCTGCTGTGTCTCGCAGCAGCGTCGGTGCTCAGTTTGTGACCAAGTCCAGTTGCATCGTCCGTCTCATGTATGA
>JAFDZY010000326.1 GCA_018266685.1 Bacteroidota bacterium | reverse complement strand
CGCCGCCTGCGGGCTTTTTTCATCGCCGGGCCGCCCCAAGATGAAAAGCGGCCCCCTCGGGGGGCAGCGGACTACGCGCAGCGAGGCAGCGTGGGGGCCATTTTTCATTTCACCATGACTCCAGTACCGCATCTCGCTGAACTACGCCCAAGCCCGATACAGCAGGTTTATCAATCACTTAGGCGCGTTCAACATATGCCGGTGCTTTCCGAAACCTGACCCGGCTTGTGCCCGCATGGCTCCCATGTGGCCCCTGGAAACCGGGTCTTTCCGAGGAGTCATCATGGCAAAAACCAAGCTCACCAAGTCCGCCGTCGATGCGGCGCAACCCCAGGCGCAGCCGGTCGAACTGCGCGACACCCTGGTGCCCGGCTTCCTGTGCAAGGTTACCCCAGCGGGCCGCAAGGTGTTCATGCTGCAGTACCGCACGAACGCTGGCGAGCGCCGCAAGCCGGCAATCGGACTGTACGGGGAACTGACCGTCGAGCAGGCGCGCTCGCTGGCCCAGGAATGGCTGGCCGAGGTCCGTCGGGGCGGCGATCCCGGCGCGGCCAAGACTGCTGCACGCAAAGCCCCGACCGTTGCCGAACTGTGCGACAAGTTCATGGAGGAGCACTCCAAACAGCGCAACAAGCCCAGCACGCAGGCTGGCTACCAGAAGTGCATCAGGAACAACATCATTCCGATGTTGGGCCGCATGAAGGTGCAGGACGTCAAGCGCCCGGACGTGGCCGGGGCGATGAAGAAGATGGCGCACAAGCCGGCGGACGCGAACCGCACTTTCAGCGTGATGCGCAAGATGTTCAACCTCGCTGAAGTCTGGGGCTACAGGCCTGACGGCACCAACCCTTGCCGCCATGTCCCGATGTACCCGAACGGCAAGGCCACCCACCTCATCAGCGACGAGGAGATGGGCAAGCTGTTCCGATACCTCGACTTCCTGGAAACCGATGGGCTGGGACTGGACCACGCCGTCCTGCCTCTGGCGATCCGGCTGCAGTTCGAGTTCGCGGGTCGCCGCTCCGAGGTTGTCACGCTGCAATGGGACTGGGTTGACCTGGAGCACCGGCGTGTGGTCTGGCCCGACAGCAAGACCGGTGGGATGTCCAAGCCCCTGAGCGAGGAAGCCTGGCGGCTGCTGTCCGCCGCACCTCGTCACGACGACTGCCCGCATGTCTTCCCTTCCCCGAACCATCCCGGGCAGCACATGACCACGGGCGAGTACTACGGTGGTTGGACCCGCATCCTCAAGCGTGCCGGCGTGTCCCACGTTGGCACGCACGGCATCCGCCATCGCTCGGCGACCGACATCGCCAACTCCGGCATTCCGGTCAAGGTCGGCATGGCGCTGACGGCACACAAGACCGTGGCGATGTTCATGCGTTACGTCCACACCGAGGACAAGCCGGTGCGCGAGGCGGCCGAACTGGTGGCCCAGCGGCGCAAGACGGTGGTGGGCGCGCGGTTGGCAACGGAACTGGTGGCAGCACCGTGACGGCCACACTGGAAAACTATACCCGTCTCGGGTATAGTTGTGATACGTTGCCGCAGGTTCTCAAGCGCAAGGACTTCGCTCGGTGGCAGGCGGGCGAGAAACTGTCCGATGCCGCCCTGTGCAAAGCGGTGCGGGAGATGGAAAGCGGTCTGATCGATGCCGATCTGGGCGGCCACCTCTACAAAAAGCGCGTGGCGCGCGCCGGTGGCGGCAAGAGTGCTGGTTATCGCACCTTGCTCTCGGCCCGCATCGGCACCCGGTACGTGTTCCTGCACGGGTTTCCCAAGAGCGCCACGGCGAACATCGCGCAGGATGAAAAGAAGGCGCTGCAGTACGCGGGCAAGGTGTTCCTGGACCTTCCCGCGGCAGCGCTTGTGAAGGCATTGCAGGCAGGCGTTCTACTGGAGGTGCATTGTGACGAGCAAGCTTATTGAATCGCTGCGCGGCGACCTAGCCGCGCTGCACGAGGCCGGCGCGATCGGCAAGGTGACCATGCGCGAGTTCGACGCCATCTGCCCGCCGCCGGTGCGCGAGTTCAGCGCGATGGACATCAAGCGTCTTCGCGAAGCACTGAGCTTCAGCCAGCCGGTGTTCGCGCATCACCTGCACACGTCGGCTTCGACCGTGCGCAAGTGGGAGCAAGGCGAGACGCGGCCGGCGGGGCCTGCGCTCAAGCTGCTCAACGTGATCGCGGACAAGGGCCTGCAGGCCATCATCTGAAAGGAAGCTCGTGCATCTGACCGGCCGAGGCCGCTCAGGACTCGTTGACGCATGACGGACTTGCAAGGGATACCGGACGACGAACTGGCCGATTTGGCGCGGCGTTGGCGCGGTGAGGCGCTGCGCGGCTCCAAGGATGCGCGGGGAACTGCGCACCTGTACGAGGTCGAATTGAGACGCCGGGGCAGGAGCAGCAGCAACGAAGCAACGCAAGTCGTGCTGGACATGCGGCCGCTGTCGGCACGCGGAGAGTCGCGGCCATGGTGGCGCCCTTGGTGATGATTGCCCTTGTTCAGCGGTGTGCAGGCGTTGGCCGAGCCAGCCCGACTAAATTCAGCCCACCGACCACTCCACCGTGATCCGTGGAACACGCCATCAGCCGCCAGACTTGCGCCGCCAGGGTTCACATTCAAGACAGTTGCTGACGACTAAAATCAATGGGGCTGCCATGTCCATAATGAACACCTGCTCGTTTTGCATCGAACTACTACATTGCGTTGCCAAGGATGCAGACGCCGATTTCTCCGGCGTGGGATTCATTTGCTATAGCGACCTCTCAGGCCTGCCCCATCTGGCGTTAAATGTTCCACCATGCTCGGTCCGCGCACTGCCCGTTGTTGGGGTGATCGCTACCGGGGCCTTCCTCGCAGAGGCGTCGCGAGGCTCCTCGCCGCTTCACGATGGGTTTCATTTCATCGCAGCTCAGGGCTTTGCGTTGACTCACGTTTGCCAATTCATTGCTCCAGTGATTCCTTCAGATTTATCGAATGTCCAGTTCGCCGCAGGTGCAAGGCACATGTCTGCACAATTGGCATCTAGAGCCCAAGGTATAGAGGCAACGGCTCTCATGGCAAAGGATGGCAATGGTGTCGTTTACAAGGACGGAATCAAAATATTCGAGGAGCGGCTGCGGTGATTCCTTTAAGCGTTACTTCGTCTGACCTAGAGCGGCTTGCTAAGCTTTCAGCGGTGTTGGGAACCATTGCCGCTGCGTTAGCCGTTACGGCCCGGTGGGATGCGCTTTCAACTGCTCCCTTTTCAGTGATTGGGCCGGCGATTTCTGCTGCCTTAGCGGCCCCTACGCTGGTCATCTTGATAGTGAGAAAGATTGAGTGGAAGTATCCATGGCTTTCGAAGCTCCTTGGTCGCCGTATGGCTCACGGACTGTGGTGGGGAGAGCTTGATTCGGACTATGTCAAGAATGCAGGAGATGCCTCACTTCCTCCCATTCCTATCGCCTTCGTCATCAGGCAGACCTACTTAACCTTGTCGATTAAGTCATACACGTCCGCCTTACCGGGTGAGTCCATCCTTGAAACGCTTCATGCGCATCCAGTGACCGGTGATGCGAACCTCCGCTACGCCTATCAAATGACTAGACGGGCTAACGCAGAGAACAAGGCCACCCTCGGCTACGGGGATTTGGTGCTTGGTGGCGAGGACAGGGAGCTCACAGGTCATTACTGGACGAATTCGCCGTCCTCCGGTCGCATTCGCCTTATGTTACTGACCCGCGATTGCAATGACATTCGCTCGTTCGAGGATGCTCTAAGGAACAAAAAACGTCTCGAACTGAAGTCGGATTCTATATAGAAGTCATGAGTACTTGAACCGCCCTGCGCGATTCAGCTTTCCGCCCTTACTGCGTGCCGGCGGGATCGACTAATTTCCTAAAGCTACCGAAAAATCATGCTCGCGGCGGTGGTGCACACTTTACCCGCGGCCGCTCCCTCCCAATACCGAACGACCTATTACCTGCGCCGGCGAAAAAAGCTTCGGAGCTTTGTATATGGAGGCCTTGGAGGGTTGCGAGCCACGTGCTGAACGTTGCGAATGGTGACAGGCACACGCCGTACCGCGTAAACCTGCCCGTTCAAGCGGATGACACAGTCCATGAAGTGTCGCCCCACGTAGGCGGTGTGCTCCTCCGCGCTGAGTAGCCGCATTCCAACGCGTCGATGTCCCAAGTCGCTGCGCTGGTCCGCCTCAACCCCCTCATTGCGAACAGTCCATTCGACCGTCGCAAACTCTGGCACCACATGCGGATTGACAATGACGAAGGAGAGCGTGCAGTCTTTTGCAACGCCTGGCACCTCATTACGATATGTAGCCACGGTGCGAGGAGGCGTTCCAGTGAACACCTTCACCTCGATCTCTGGTAGCTGCATGACTGCTCGCCCGGAGCCTTCGTCTACGATCTCAACTTGGTCTGCCTCAGGTAATGGCATAAGGAACGAGAACGCTTCCGACCAAGTAAGCGCAGCCGATGCTTCGTCTTTGGCGTCGCCAGCTCGCTCGGCAATGTCCTGCAGCGCAGACAGCCGAGGCAGGAACCCGTCCCATGCCTCCACCGTCATTCGATTCAGATCTTCTTTTTTGTCGATCGGATTCTCGACCTTAGGGTCATCGAACAATCGATCGTGCATCTTCTTAATGACCGCAAGGAGCGCATCGTCATCAGTCAAGCCGAGCAGGCGCTGCGCCCACAAGTCCTGATAGGCCTCAGTGACAATGACGGTCAGGAAAATGGATGTCGGCCGCGACCCGGGAGCATCATCAAAAGAGACTGCTGCCCAAGCCTTGAGATACCGAACAAGCCGTCGAAGCTGGTCGCGATCGTCGCCACTGACTGCTTCTTTGAACCACTTGTATAACTTTTTTGGGTCGCTGTGCTCCCACTTCCCAGACAAACAGGCCAAACGTCGGACGTCAGAGTTTGTATTGAGATGGTAGACCGGCGTGTCAATGTGGAACTGCTGAATGTATGAGGCGCGGGAGCAGCGCTCCTTGGGCGGAACTTCGACCTTCTTCAATTCTGCGCACACTCTTTCGTACTCAAGAAGCTCGGCTTGAACCCAGTCCCGGAGTTGCTTAGGTGTTGGTTCTGCGTCTTGGTCGTTGTTCCACTCGAAGTACAGGCCGACGTCAACGTCATACTCTTCACCGAGGTGAACCGGCTTGATGAGCGTAGCGTACTTGTAGGAGCCCTGAAGCCACGTGGAGATGGTGTAGCCGTGCTTGGCAAGTGCCTGCTTCAAGTGGTCAGCGAGGTCATTCCATTGTTGCTGCAGAAACTCTCGCTGCTCCGTGGTCGGGGTGACGCGTCCAATGAGTGTCTGGTCGATGTTTCCGTTGAACAGCTTCGAGGCTTGGCCCATCAGCCTTCCTTCACTAGTTTGGGTTGTGGTTGGTGTGCGAAACAGGCGTCGCCGTTGATCATGCTTTGCTAACGACGCCTGCTCCGCCCAGGCCAAGACAGTTGCCCCGTAAGTTCAGCCAAACCACCATCGTCCTCGACACGCACACCAAAGCGGTTCAGTTCGACCTCGGGTAAATCCTCGCTGTCGAACCACAACAGCGAAGTTGTGGTGTCAGTGCGTGCGTAGTGCCTGGAGAGCTCCCAGAGGTCAAGGCCCTTTTCCCAGTTGTCGAACCAGATGTCTTGTGCAACTTCATCCGTGTCGGTAGCACTGCTGCCTGAAGAACGGAGACGGTGAGCCACAGAGCCGACGGGGATGACAGATCTGGGAGATATCCAAGCTCCAGCCTGTCGCAAACTGGTGGAGCGTGCCGCGTAGCGCACGGCCCCGCGCTCCATGGTTACGAAGGCGCACGGGATGTCGCTGAGGGAGGCGAACCGTGACGCCGCGGCGGGAAATGATGTGCTGAACAAGGTCGCCATGCGCTGGATCAGTTCCAGCGAAGGCTCCTCCTTGGGCACAAGCGACAGCCACTGCTGATACGGCATCAGCAACTCGGCGGCGAAGGTGTCGCAGGCGACTTCGTTCGGATGCCGCTTCGCATAGGACCAGGACGGCACCTCTTCATGGCTCGATTCCAGCGCAAGCACGATATGCGCAATTTCGTGGCAGATGGTGAAGCGCTGGCGTTCTTCTGTCTCCAGCGAATTCACCGTGATCACGTGCCTGCCATTCGGCTTGGTGATCGTGTAGCCGGACTCACCCTCACCAAGCTCATCCTTCTTGACTTTGGCGTTGGCCGCGACCACATAGGGAGTCAGGTCTTCCCGGATGCCGGACACATCAACCTTCGCAACAAAGGCCCGTGCTTTCTGTGTGACATCCGCTTCATCCATGTTCAGTCGTCCTCGTCCTCGAATGCTCGCTGTATCCGGGCGATCAGTGTCGCGGGATCGGGCCTTGTATTTCCACGATGCCTCACGCCTGCTGCAGCCGAAAAGATCTCAATGCTGATGGACGGATCGTTCAGCACGAATTCCACGAGGCGCGGATCAGCCTCCGCATGGTCAACCAGCCACAGTACCAGCGCAGCATCTCTTTCACCTGGTTTCAGGACCTTCAGCAGTTTCTCGACCAAGTCAGTTGAGGGGTTTGTCTTCTCGCCGGACTCCAGCCGGTGGACATAGGCATGGTCCACCGAGGACAGTTGCCCGATTTCGCGCAATGAGAGGGTCCTGCGCTCGCGTAGCGTCTTGAGGGCGACGCCCAGGCCTGTTTGTGACATCCGTTCCGTTCCTTGCGACTGCGACGGACGGCGCGATGCGCCCGCCGCCGCAGCTACTGCGTTATGCGGCACCAAGCCCACCATTTGCAGCCTGGCACCAACTCTGATACATTGTTGTCCAGCCAGACAACAGAAATGGATTCTTCGACTCCAGCAGGTTGACTTGGCTTGACTCGCCCGTTGTCTGCAAGAGCAACGTATTTTGCTTCAGCAGGTGGTCATTGGCAACTCGGCCGGCTGGCCGGGGTCTCGATGGTTCAACTTTAGGAAATTCGCCATGACAGGCAAGAATCAGCATGTAGTTCCTCACCAGGACGGTTGGGCCGTCAAGGGTGCCGGCAATCAGCGGGCAACCTCCGTGCACGACACACAGCAGCAGGCCATTGACGCTGGGCGAGACATCGCGCGCAACCAGCAGTCGGAACTGGTCATCCACCGTCCGGATGGCCGCATCCGTGACAAGGACAGCCACGGCAACGACTCCTTCCCGCCGAAGGGCTGAGTGCGATGACGGGCGTGCCCACCTACCATGTGCTCGCCCTGTCTGGGGGCGGCTATCGCGGCCTGTACACAGCGACGGTTCTGGCCGAGCTCGAAGCCGTGCTGGGCCGCCCCATCGCTTCGCATTTCGATCTGATCTGCGGTACTTCCGCAGGCGGCATGCTGGCCTTGGGACTGGCAGCAGAAATCCCGGCCATTGAACTCAAGGCACTGTTCGAGAAGCAGGGCTCCCGCATCTTTGGTTGCCGCAGTCTCGCTCGGCGCCTTCTGGGCTTCTGGTTAACCGCCAAGCACGACTCCGCGGGATTGCGGTCGGTGCTGACCGATCGTTTCCAAGACGCCACGATCGGCAACTTGAAGCACCGTGTTCTCGTGCCAGCCGTCAACTATTCGACCGGGCGTGGCCAGTTCTTCAAGACGCCTCACCATCCCTCATTTGAGATGGACCACCGCATGAAGATCGTGGATGTGGCGTTGGCGACCGCCGCTGCCCCCGTTT
>JAFDZY010000325.1 GCA_018266685.1 Bacteroidota bacterium | reverse complement strand
GTCGGTGTAGTGCGCGCCGAGCTGGCTGCGCTTGGCGGGGTCGAGCCCGCGCTCGAACAGGGTGCCGAAGATGCCGACGTCGATGGCGCTCCAGTTGAGGGCGGCGGCGTTGCGCAGCTCGGTGATGTCGATGATCTCCAGCCGGGGCACGGCGATGTGGGCAAACAGGCCGCCGTTGAACCAGGGGATGTCGTCGGGGCCGTACAGGCCGCCGCCTTGCATGGTGCGGAACAGGCTGGCCAGGCCGGCGGTGAGTTTGTCGCTGGTGAGCTGGCGGTTGCCGACCAGGCGCTCGAACATGCGGCCGGGCAGCAGGCCGACGTCCTCGGCAAAAAAGCAGAACAGGCACTGGGTGAGAAAGTGCGCCACGGCCTCGCCGGCGTGGCCGCGCGCGCGCAGCTGGGCGGCCAGGGTGGCAAAGCTCTTGGCGGCGGCCTCGGTGATGTCGCGGCTGGTGGTGCGCGGGCGAAAGCTCTCGGGCGCCAGCCACAGGCGGCGCAGCAGGGCTTGCGGGTCCGGCTGGTCGAGCTGCTCGATGCGGACGGTGTGGGTCTCGCTGGGGTGGCCGTTGAACTGCGTGTGGATGCGGATGCTGAGGCGGTCGCACACCACCAGCAGCGGCGGGTTGGCCAGCGCCAGGCTGTACTGCTGCAGCTGGCGCAGCGCGGCGTCGAGGTTTTTGCCGGGCGCCTTGTTCTCCCACGCGAAGTGGTCGCGGTAGAACACGTCGGCGTAGCCGCGCGCCTCGCCCAGCACCAGCGAACGGCGCTCGAACAGGTATTCGTCGGCCAGGCCCGCGCTGCCGGGCTTGGGCACGCCCAGCAGATCGCACAGGTCGAGAAAATGGCTTTGCGCGCCCTGCTCTTCGTTCAGGTGCGCGGCGGAGCCGCCGGGGCCCCATTTGGCGATGAAGTCGGATGGGGTCATCAAGACACGGATTCTGTATTTTTGATAGCTGCTGGCGCTTGACCCGCAAGCGCTGGAGGCCGATTTGGCTTGAAACCCCGGCGCGCGGGCCGCGCCGCCGGCTGGCCTCATTGTGGCCGAGGGCCGGCGCGGCTCGCGCGGCCGCGGCGCGACAATGCCGGCCATGACCGCCGACCCCGCGCCGCGCCGCCTGTTCACCGCGCTGTTTGCCGACGCGCCCGCCCGCGCCGCCGTCGACGCCGCGCGCCAGGCCTGGGACGGCCTGCCGCGGCGCCTGCGCCCGGCGCCCGAGCGCATGCACGTGACGCTGCAGTTCTTCGACGCGGTGGACGCCGAGCGCGAGCGCGCCTGGCGCGCGGCGCTGGCGGGGCTGCGCTTCGACGCCTTCGACATCACGCTCGCGCGCCCCGAGCTGTGGCATGCGCCGCGCGGCACCATTGCCGTGCTGCGCGCCGCGCCCTGCCCCGCGCTGGATGCGCTGCACGCCGCCACCGACGCGCTGGCCCGCGCGGCCGGCCTGGCGCCCGATGCGCGCCCCTACAAGCCGCACCTGACGGCGCTGCGCCAGGCCGATCGCGTGCAAGGGGCGCGGCTGGCGGCGCCCATCACGTGGCGCGTGGGCGCGCTCAGCCTGGTCTGGTCGGACTTGCAGGCGCAGCCGCCGCGCTATCGCGTGCTGGGCTCTTTCCCGGCGCGATGACGGCGGCCTCGGTGCCGCGAAAGAAGACCACGAACAGCAGCAGATAGCCCGCCTGCAGCGCCGCCCCCAGAAAGAAGGGCAGCGCCAGATGGCCGGCATGAAACAGCGCGCCGCCCAGCAGCGGGCCGATGGCGCGCGGCAGCTGCAGCGACAGGTTTTGCACGGTGCTGGCCAGGCCCCGGCGCTCGGCGCGCGTGAGGCCCGCGGCCAGCGCCTGGCGCACGCCGGCGGTGCCGCGGTTGCTGGCACCGCGCAGCACGTACAGCGCCATCGCGCCCCAGAACCAAGGCACCAGCGGCATGGCGACGAGCATCAGCAGGCCGGCGGCGCGCATCCAGACCACGGTGCGCAGAATGCCGTGGCGGTCGGCCGCGCGGCCGGCCAGCCAGGCGCTGGCGGCCGCCACCGCAAAGCCCAGCGCCAGACCGAGGCCGATGTGGTCGAGCCCCGACCGAAAGCGGACGGCGAACCAGTAGGCGATCAGCGGGCCGGTCAGGCCGATGCCCAGGCCGTTGAGCGCGTTGGCCAACATCAGGCGCGCCAGCAGGCGGTTTTCATCGCGGCGCAAACGGTGCTCGGCGGCGGGGTGCGCGGCGGGCGGCGCCTTGGCCAGCACGGGCTCGCGCGTGCACAGCAGCAGGGCGACACTGACCAGCGCGCCAGCCAGTGGCAGAAAAAACAACCAGCGGTAGTCGGCCGCGCGCAGGTCCGCGCCCAGCCAGGCGGCCGGCAGCGCCGCCAGCAGCGCGCCCACCCCCATGCCGGCAAAACCGATGGCGCTGTTGGCGCTGAACACGCGGGCGCGCTGCGACACCGGCAGCTCGATGGCCAGCCAGGCCTGCTCGACGGGCGCAAAAGCCCCGGCCGAGCCATTGGCGCCGCGGCCATACGCGCCCAGCACGGCGGCGGCCACCAGCAGCCAGGGCGTGGCGGTGAACAAGGCCACCAAGGCGGCCAGCGCCTGCAGCAGGTCGTAGCCGATCAGAAAGGCGCGCCGCCCGCCGCGGTCGCTGAGCGGCCCGACCAGCAGCGTCAGCGCGGCGCCCAGCAGCAGCGCGGCCGTCAGCACGGCGCCGATGTCGGTGGCGCCCCAGCCCAGCGCGTGCAGGTACAGCGCAAACGCCGCCACCATGGCGCC
>JAFDZY010000324.1 GCA_018266685.1 Bacteroidota bacterium | reverse complement strand
CCATGGCCGCGTGCAGCAACATGGGCGAGCTGCTGGAGCAGCACCTTAAACTGCGCCTGGGGGTGGAATGAAGGGCATAGCGAACCACAGGGCAAACGCATCCAAAATTCAACCACCCACATCATCCATTAGAGTCTCAGGGATTTGAGATTGGCCCTTCAGCTCCGCTCAGGGCAGGGCATGTTCGTCATGCAGTCTCCATCGATACACAGCCCTGGGCATAAGCGAAGCGGCACTCCGCAAGGATGTATAACATCCGAGGAGCCGAAGGGCCAACACCGCATCAGCATCAGTGGTTTTACAACCATGTTGCACCAAAGTGTGCGTTACACCGTGATGGGGTGACCCTTTAGATGCGTTTGCCCGGATTGCAACCGGCAGGCATTGCGCTCCGGCCCGCATCTTTGCACACGCATCCGTTCCGCAGGGGCCCGCAACCGCATGAGCGACATCATCCGCCTTCTTCCCGACCATGTGGCCAACCAGATCGCAGCAGGCGAAGTGGTGCAGCGCCCCGCCAGCGTAGTGAAGGAATTGCTGGAGAACAGCGTGGACGCCGGGGCCAAGCAGATCATCCTGTTGCTGAAGGATGCCGGCCGCACGCTGATCCAGGTAACCGATGACGGGCAAGGCATGAGCCCCGGCGATGCGCGTTCCTGCTTTGAGCGGCATGCCACCAGCAAGATCCGCCAGGCCGATGACCTCCAGCACATCCGCACCAAGGGCTTCCGGGGCGAGGCCTTGGCCAGCATCGCGGCCATTGCCCAGGTGGAACTGAAAACACGCCTGGCCGGGGATGAGCTGGGCACCCGCGTGCTGATCGAGGGCAGCAGGGTGCAGGTGCAGGAAACCGTGGCCTGCCCGGTGGGCACCAGCCTGTTGGTGCGCAGTTTGTTCTACAACGTGCCCGCGCGGCGCCAGTTCCTGAAGGGCGACCCCGTGGAGCTGAAGCACGTGCTGGAGGAATTCCAGCGCGTGGCCCTGGCCCACCCGGCCATCGGGTTTCGCCTGTTGCACAACGAGCAGGAGCTATTCCACTTGGAACCGGGCAACGAGCGCCAGCGCATTGTGCACATCTTCGGCCGCAAGCAGGACGAACGTTTGGTGCCGGTGGAGGAATCCACCGAATTCCTGCACGTGGAGGGCTTCATCACCAAACCTGAATTTGCCAAGCGCAGCCGGGGCGAGCAGTACTTCTTCGTCAACCGGCGCTTCATACGCAGCCCCTACCTGGAACACGCGGTGCGCCGTGCCTATGAAGAGTTGATCCAGCGCGACAATTACCCCGGCTGGTTCCTGTTCCTGGAGCTGGACCCGGCGTGGATCGACATCAACATCCACCCCACCAAAACAGAGATCAAGTTCCGCGATGAGCGCGCGGTGTACGCCATCATCCACGCGGCGGTGCGGCGCGCGTTGGGGCGCCACAACCTTACGCCCAGCCTGGACTTTGAACCGGAGCCTGCACTGCTGCAAGGAATTGCGGCCACCAGTGCGGCACCGGCAGAGCCGCCCATCGGCAGCGGGCGGTGGCGGCCGCAGGAACTGCCTTCGCGGCCATCGCCCGCAGGCTGGCAGCAATTGTTCGACCTGGGCGAAAATCCCGTGGTGCAGCACGATGAAAAACTACCCGGGCTTGCGCCAACCGCCCCGGACCTGCCCGCCCGCGACCCGCGGGAATGGAACAACAACAGGCCCGTGTTCCAACTGCCGGGGCACTACATCCTGGCCCAGGTAAAGAGCGGCTTCGTAGTGGTGGACGCACAG
The DNA here is from genome assembly GCA_018266685.1 of Bacteroidota bacterium. Classification (GTDB taxonomy): domain Bacteria; phylum Bacteroidota; class Bacteroidia; order Flavobacteriales_F; family PHOS-HE28; genus PHOS-HE28. Next base: position 23,706 of record JAFDZY010000324.1, on the reverse strand, counting down.
CGGGCGCTGGAGCGCATCACCTACGAGCGCGCCATGCAATCACTGGAAAAGGGCAGTGGCGCCAGCCAGGCCCAATTGTTCCCGGTCACCATGGAATTCAACGGCCCCGACCATGCGCTGCTCCTGGCCCTGTTGCCGGAGCTGCATGCGCTGGGCTTCCAGCTGGAACCCCTCAGCGGCCGCAGCGTTGCGGTGAACGGCATGCCCGCTGAATGCGGCGCGGAAGACCCTGCCGACCTGCTCGGCCAACTGCTGGAACAGGTGCACAACGAGCGCGGCTCGCTGAAGGCCGAACGCCACGCCACACTTGCGCGGGGCATGGCGCGCAGCACGGCGGCCCACGCGGCCAAGGCCATGGATGCGGCTGCCATGCACGACCTCATAGACCGCCTCTTCGCCTGCGAAATGCCCTACTTCACGCCGGGCGGCAAACCGGTCCTGATCACCTACGGGCTCAACGAGCTCAACGAACGCTTTGAACGCTGATGGACTTCTCCGGACAAACCAACCGAATGCCCGTGGTGGTGAAAAACCTGCTCATCATCAACGGCCTGATGCTGGGGCTGAAGATCGCCATGGGCAACGACTTCATGGGGCGCAGCATCCTGGACAACTGGCTCGGCCTGCACACCATCGGCTCCCCGGATTTCAAGCCCTGGCAGGTGATCACCCACATGTTCATGCACGCCGGCCCCAACGGCGGGCCCGGATGGTACTGGCACATCCTCTCCAACATGTTCGCCCTGTGGATGTTCGGCATGCCCATAGAACGCGTGATGGGCGCCAAGCGCTTCCTGAACTACTACCTGCTCTGCGGCCTGGGCGCCGCGGCCCTGCAGATGGGCGTGAGCTACTACGAAACCCAGGCCACCGTGGCCGCCGTGCAGGCCACCGGTGCCACCGTGGGCGATGTGCAGCGCATGGTGGAGGCCAGCCACATCTCCATGGACGATGCCAACATGGTGCTCAACGACATTGCCCAACAGCACCCCGGAAGCGAAGCCGCCGTGCAGGCGTTGTTCTGGGACTACAACGGCGTGATGATCGGTGCCAGCGGGGCCATCTTCGGCATCCTCATCGCCTTCGGCATGCTATTCCCCAATGTGGAGCTGATGCTGCTCTTCCTGCCCATCCCCATCAAGGCCAAATACTTCGTGGCCCTGTACGGCCTGTGGGAGCTATTCAGCGGCGTACGGCAGCAGGCCGGCGACAACGTGGCCCACTACGCCCACCTCGGCGGATTGATCTTCGGCTTCTTCCTGATCCGCTATTGGAAACGAAAGCACCTGTTGTAATCAATTTGCCAATTGAACAATTCGCCAAATTTCCAATGCAGCAATTCGCCAATGCAACAATGATCAATTTGGTAGGCTGTGCCAATAATTGAGGAATTGGCGAAATGGCAAATTGGCGAATTGACCCCTTGAACCACTATTTGAAGCATTGGCAAATTGGCGAATTGACCCATTGAAAAAAAATGTCCATCGCCGACGACATCAAATACCAGTGGAACACCGGCGGCATGCTGGTGCGGCTGCTGATCGTCAACATTGGCGTTTTCCTGGCTATTTGGGCAGTGGAACTGGCCGGTTGGCTCTTCGGCATGAAAGGGCTCAGCACGCTGCTGTTGGACCAGCTCATGGGCACCAACATCCCTTCCAAGTTGATCACCCGCCCGTGGACACCGGTAACCTACATGTTCACGCACCAGGCCCCCATGCACCTGTTCTGGAACATGATCATGTTTTGGTTCAGCGGACAGCTTTTTCAAGGCATTCTGGGCGGCAAACGCCTGTTGGGCAACTACCTGCTCGGCGGCCTTGCCGGCTACTTGTTCTATGTGCTGGGTTCCTTCATGCCCGCGCACCTGGCCTTGGGCAGCAATGGCCCCATCCTCGGTGCTTCCGCCGCGGTGATGAGCGTGCTGATCGGCATTGCCAGCTACCGTCCGGACATGTTGGTGAACTTGTTCCTGATCGGGCCGGTGCGCCTGAAATATGTGGGCATCGCCGTGCTGGTGCTGGACCTCATTGCCATCAGCGGCGGCAGCAACACCGGCGGCCACCTGGCGCACCTCGGCGGGGCGCTTTACGGCTACTTAGCCGCGCGGCAATTGGCCGCTGGAACGGATTGGTCCGGTGCATTTGTGGGCTGGCTGGAGCGCATCCCCAAACTCTTCAAGCGCGGAACAACGCGTATGCGCGTTGAAAAGCGTCCGCCGCATAACGCCCGCGGCACCGTTACCGATGCGGACTTCAACGCTTCCAAGAAACAGCAGCAGGAACGCATCGATGCCATCCTGGACAAGATCTCCCGCTCCGGTTACGACAGCCTGAGCAAGGCCGAACGCGACTTCCTCTTCCGCAGCGGCAATGGACATTGAAGATGCACCGGCCAAGGTGCGCAGGCGCGTGTCGCGCTGGCACCTGCCCATTTGGTGGGCCAACGGACTGGCCGTGATCGCGCTGCTGCTGTCCTACCTCAGCGTGCGGGTTGATCCCGCCGTGTTCTGGCCATTGGCACTGTTCGGCATTGCTTATCCGTACATCCTGCTGGCCAACATACTGTGCATCTTGTGGTGGCTCATCTTCCGCCGCAAGCGGATGTTGCCTTCACTGATCGCCATCCTGCTGGGCTGGGGGTATGTGGGTGATTTCTTCCAATTGAAAGGCACCACCGCCGCACCCGCCGCCGTGCGTACGCCCTTCACCTTGATGAGCTGGAACGTGCGCCTCTTCGACCTGTACAACTGGACGCACAACCAGCAAACGCGCGATGAAATGATGGAGCTGATCCGCGTGGAAGACCCGGACATCCTCTGCATGCAGGAATTCCTGAACGTGGGCCCCGGAAACCCGCTGATGGTGAAGGACAGCCTGCTCAGCAGCTACCGCTTCACCGCCTGTGCCGATGCCTACACCGTGCATGCGCGGGGCGACCATTACATCGGCATCGCCATTTTCAGCACCAAGCCCATCGTTGCCCAAGGCACCATCCACTTCCCGGACGAGCTGAACAACCTTTGCCTGTGGGCGGACATTGCCATGGGGAACGACACGGTGCGCGTATACACGGCCCACCTGGCCAGTCTACGTTTTGGCGACCAGGACTACCGCTTCATCAAAGACCTGGAGCAAGGCGGCGGAAGGGATTCGCTCACCACGGCAGGCAGCCGTATCCTGGGCCGCATGCAGAACGGCTTTATACGCCGCTCGGTTGAAGTGGCCAAGCTGGTGGCGCACATGGAAACCAGCCCGTGGCCGGTAGTATACTGCGGCGACCTGAACGATACGCCCATGAGCTACAGCTACCACCTGCTGCGTAAGGCCGGTCTGGATGATGCCTTTACGGAAAGCGGCCAAGGCATCGGCAACACCTACATCGGCGATGTGCCCAGCTTCCGCATCGACCACATCCTGCACGCTCCACGCTTTGCCGCCTGGGGTTTCCGCACCCTGCCGGATGAACTGAGCGACCACCGCGCCATCATCACCCACTTGGGGTTGCGCACGGCAGGCGCTCAGTGAGCCTGCTCCCCGCCCGCGGGCTGCCGGTCCTGCATGGGCGCCACTTCATAGCCCTTTTGCCGCAGCAGCGCCAGCACCCCGTCCGCTTCCGGCAGGTGGGCCGCCCCAATGGCAAACAAAAAGGTGCGCCCGCCCTGCATCAGGCTGTCCATGCGCTGGGCCATCACCGCGTTGCGGTCTTTCACCAGCTTCTGCTCCATCAGCCCCGGCATGCCGCCCTTGGCCACCAGCTTCGCCAGCTTTCCGAGGTCCTGTGCGGCATAAGCATCCAGAAAACGATCCATCACACGGCCCGTGGAGCCGCTCCGCACGGTTTGGTACAGCATGTCCGCCTGTTGCTGCAAGGGCAGTTGGTCCACTGCGGAAAGCTGCTCCTCCATGGTTTCCAGGCCCAGCACCTCCTTGCCCATCTCTTTGGCCCGGGCCTGCAAATACTGGTCCAGCACCATCGTGCTGTCCTCGTGCATGGTGTTCTGGGTCAGGAAGGCGATCAGGAAGAACGGCTTCATCCGGTAGGAGAGCATGGCCAAGGGCCCCATGTTCGCTTGTAGCGCCTCACGCACGCGCTTCATCTCCTTGGGCGTGTAGAAATCCGCCAGTTCCTTGCCCTCCGGCATCATCATGCGGGCCGGCGACATGCGCTGGTCGCCGTTGCCTGCGGAGAGGTCCAGCTCCCCGGCCACGGCATCCTGCCCCTGGATCACTTGCAGCAGCTCACCCGCATGGCGGTACGCCCGCGCATCCTGGCTGTGCACCGTGCCCACCACGTAGCTGGGCTGCTGCAGCCCGTGGCCACCGATCTTCCACAGCAGGGCATTGGGGGAGGCTTGGCCCCAACCCAACAACGGCAATAGAAAAAGGGAAAGGGAAAAGCTGCGCATGGGCCGAAAATAGCCTCCACGGGCTACCACGGCATGTACGCCAGCATCAGCAACACCACCGCCAACACCGCGCTGATCAAGCCTCCGAAGAAAATGATCTGGCTGCGGTCGGTGGACCGGTGGCCGGGGTGGGACTGCGTCCGGAACATGGGGTTTGGGGGGACTGGAACCAAAAGACGCGGGCACCTTCCAAGGGTTGCCGCAGTTGTTGAAAAATCCCCCGCCCCCCCGTTCAGCCGATCCCCAATGGGAACACTGGCAAGGGGGTACTCCCCGTGTATCCAATCATGGCGGAAGGCCGCCGCCGAGGTGCCTGCGCCATTGTCCAAAACGTGGTAAAACCAGCCGCCAAAGCGCGTTGGATAACTTCGCGCCCTGCCGGAACCGGGTTGCGCCCGGCCCCTCCAACCGATGAGTTCCCCGCTGAAGGCCGCCTTCCACACCTTGGGCTGCAAGCTCAATTTCGCCGAGACCAGCACCTTGGCGCTGGCGCTGGAAGATGCCGGCTATGCCCGGGTGCGCGAAGAAGACCGGCCGGACGTCTTTGTGCTGAACACGTGCAGCGTAACGGAAAACGCCGACCGCGAATGCCGCCGCCACGTGCGCCGTTTCCGGGGCATCAACCCGGACGCCTTCATCGCCGTGGTGGGCTGCTACGCGCAGCTGAAGCCCGAAGAGATCGTTGCCATCCCCGGCGTGGACCTGGTGCTGGGCGCCAACGAGAAATTCAACCTCGCCGCCCACATTGGGCGGCTGGCAAGCCATGGAAAAGGCCCCGGTGAAGTGGTTGCCGGGCCGATCAAGGAAGTAAAGCGCTTCATCCCCTCCTACAACATACCGGACCCCGGCACAGCGGGCAGGCGCACCCGCACCTTCCTGAAAGTGCAGGACGGCTGCGACTACTTCTGCTCCTTCTGCACCATTCCGCTGGCGCGGGGCCGCAGCCGCAGCGGCACCATTGCCGAAACGCTGGAGACCGTGCGCGCCGTTGCCGCCTCCGGCGTGCGGGAGGTGGTGCTCACCGGCGTGAACACGGGTGATTTCGGGCGCGGCCACGGCGAGGATTTTCTACAACTGGTGCAGGCGCTGGACCGTGTAGAAGGCATCATGCGCTTCCGCATCAGCAGCATCGAGCCCAACTTGTGCAGTGATGAGTTGATCGACTTCGTGGCCGGCAGCCGGCGCTTCATGCCCCACTTCCACATGCCGCTGCAAAGTGGCAGTGATGCCATCCTGGAGCGGATGCGCCGCAGGTATGATACCGCGCTTTACGCCGGTCGCGTGGCGCACATCCGAAGCGTGATGCCCCATGCCTGCATCGGCGCGGACGTCATCACCGGCACCCCGGGCGAAACGGAGGAAGCCTTCCTGCAAACGCACAGCTTCCTGCGCAGCATCCAACCGGACTACCTGCATGTGTTCACCTACAGCGAGCGCGCCAACACCACCGCCGTGCGCATGGACCACAGCGTGCCCATGGAGGTGCGCCGCGACCGCACCCGCCAGTTGCGCAGCCTTGGGGCCAAGTTGCACCGCGCCTTTCAGGAGCGCCACCTCGGCACCATGCGCCCCGTACTGTTCGAGTACGGCAGTGAAGATGGCGAAGGCAGCCAGGATGAAATGGCCGGTTACACGGACAATTACCTGCGCGTGGTGCTTCCAAAGGAACCGAAGGCGGCCAACACCATTGTACCCGTTGCCTTGGAACGCATCGATGCCGATGGTCACCTTACAGGCTCTTCCACCCGTGCCCATCTTGTCGAGCCTTCGGTCATGGCCACATCTTCAACAGCATCATGCAATCCACCAAAATCCCGACAAACAACGCATCAGATCGCCTAGTTTTCTGATTGTCTGATTGTCTGATTGTCTGATCATCTGATCTCCCGATCAACCCGATCCTCCGCATGTACCCCACCCTCTACCACGCCCTGCTGGACCTCACTGGACTGGACTGGCCCGTGCTGAAATTCCTGAACAGTTTCGGCTTCTTCGTGGCCATCGCCTTTATGGCGGCCTATTGGACTTTGGTGCTGGAGCTGAAGCGCAAGGAAGGCATCGGCCTGATCAAGGCCAGCACGCGCAAAGTGATCGTGGGCGAAGGCGCCAAGCCCGGCGAACTGGCCTTGCAGGGCCTCACCGGCTTCATCCTGGGCTGGAAAGGCCTCTACATCCTGCTGCACACGGCGGAAGTAACCGCCGATCCGCCCGGCTTCCTGCTCAGCGGCAAAGGCAACTTCATCGGTGGCATCGCCCTGGCTGCGCTGTTCGTGTGGCTGCTGTGGCGCGAGAAGGAAAAGAAAAAGCTCAAGGAGCCCAAGGAGGAAACCGTGATCGTACACCCCGCACAGCACGGCGGCAACATCACGCTCACCGCCGCGCTCTGGGGCTTCATCGGCGCCAAGGTGTTCCACTGGCTGGAAAGCCCCAAGGACTTCATGGACCTGTTGGCCACCGGCTCCATCCGCGACATCATCAGCGGCCTCACCATGTACGGCGGCCTCATTGTGGCCGGCATCATGGTGGTGCGCTACTTCAGGAAAAACGGCATGGCCATTCTGCCCAGCATGGATGCCGCCGCGCCTGGCCTGATGCTGGCCTACGGCATCGGCCGCTTGGGCTGCCAAGTGGCCGGCGATGGCGATTGGGGCATTGCCAACACCGCGCCCAAGCCGGGATGGATCCCGCAATGGCTATGGAGCTACGACTACCCCAACAACGTGAACGCCGTGCTGGGCCCCCACCGCGGCGGCTACGTGGGCGAGCCCATCACCAACGGCACCTGCTTCGAGGGCTACTGCACCCACCTGGTGCCGGGCGTATACCCCACCCCACTTTACGAAACCATCATGTGCCTGCTGCTCTTCGCGGCGCTCTGGTGGCTGCGCAAGCGCATCGGCCTGCCCGGGGTGCTCTTCTGCGTGTACCTCATCATGAACGGCGTGGAGCGCTTCCTCATTGAGCACATCCGCGTAAACAACCTCTTCCTGGGCACGTGGACCCAGGCGGAAGTGATCAGCCTTTCACTCGTCATACTTGGCACCGCAGGCATCCTGTGGCTGCGCAAACGCAACAGCAATGGACAACTTGAAGGAACTCACTGAACGCGTGGTGCTCCTAAGCCGCGAGATCGCCGGCTTCATTCGCGCCGAAAGCGCCAAGATCACCGAGGCCAGCGTGGAAAGCAAGAGCCTGAACAACCTGGTAAGCTACGTGGACAAGCAGGCCGAGCAGCGCTTTGTGGACGGCCTCAAGGACCTGCTGCCCCATGCAGGCTTCATCGCCGAAGAAGGCACCGGCGAACGGGCCGACGGCCTCAATTGGGTGATCGATCCACTGGACGGCACCACCAACTTCGTGCACGGCGTGCCCAGCTATTGCACCAGCGTGGCCTTGGTGCAAGGCGGCGATGTGCTCCTGGGCGTGGTGCTCGAAGTAACCCGCGACGAATGTTTCAGCGCCTGGAAGGGCGGCGGTGCCTACATGAACGGCAAGCCCATCAGCGTTTCCACGCGCAGCCACTTGCAGGATAGCCTGCTGGCCACGGGCTTCCCGTACGACGACTTCGGCTTCGAGAGCGAATACATGGACCTGCTGCGCGAGCTGATGCACCGCACGCGCGGCATCCGCCGCCTGGGCAGCGCCGCCGCCGACCTGGCCTACGTGGCCTGCGGCCGCTTCGAGGCGTTCTACGAATACGGCCTCAACAGTTGGGACGTGGCCGCCGGTGTGCTGCTGGTGCGCGAGGCCGGCGGGCAGGTAAGCGGCTTCCACACCACCAAGGACCCCGTGTTCGACGAAGAGATCGTGGCCAGCAATGCCGCGATCCACGATGAACTGCTGGAGGTGATCGAGCGGAACTGGCAGCGCCAGGACGCATAGCCGCAGGCGCTGTGCCCTCCCTGCACTTCCCGGGGTTGTATCTTGGGTCGTCTTTCCATCCGGTCCGGAAAGGCTGTGCCGTAACCTTTTTGCCGTTGGGGCGACTATCCTGCCAAGCATGGCCCCGCATCCCGATCCCCGCACCGCCTTCATGGATGCCTACGCGCCCTGCCATGCGGCGTTTGTGCGCTACTGCTCGGCCTTGGCGTATGGCCGCATGGACGTGCAGGACCTGATGCAGGACGTGCTGCTCAGCGCTTACAGCCACTTCGCACAGGTGCGGCAAAAAGAAGAACTGCTGCACTACTTAGTGCGTGCCGCGCGCAACCGCTCCATCAGCCTTTGGCGCAGCCGCCGCGCAAAAGAACCGCTGGCCGAAGCGCACGCCAACCGCCTTCGCGCCAAGGGCGCCACGCCGGAACAGATCGCCGATGCCGGCATCTTGTACCGCGCCATGGGCAAGCTGCCCGCGCTGCAACGGGAAGCCCTCGTGCTGTTCGAGGTCTCCGGGCTGTCCATGGCGGAGGTCGCCGCCATCCAGCACACTTCCGAAGGCACCGTGAAAACACGCGTCAGCCGCGCAAGGGCAGCGCTCCGCAACCGCCTCCAAGGGCGTGCAAAACCGCTCCGAACAACCCTGGTCCACCTTTTGATCCTGCTACCATGACCTCGGACACCAACAACACCTTCAACCTTCAGGATCCGCTGCGCGGCCTGCCCGAGGAGCTTTCCCTGGAAGACGTGCGGCAGCTGGTGGAACGCTTTCCGCCTGTGCCGCCCGCCGTGCGCCGCTTCCGCTGGTTCAGCCTGAACAGCCTGCTGGTGGCGGTGGGCGCGCTGCTGCTCCTGCTGCTCAGCTTCCTGTTCACCGCGCCGCCTGCCCCCGAAATGATGCCGGGCATTGCTGCCGCACCTCCACCACACAGCGAACCCGCGCAAGCCAGCTCCATAACTCCGAAAAGCGCCGCTTCTTCCGGTGTTTCACACCGAACATTCACGGATGAGCCACAGCCGGGTGAAGGGCTTTCCATTCCAAGCAGCAACAAGGCCGCAACAGCACCGGACGCCGCATGGCCAGCAACGCGCTCTACCATGGACCAAGATCCAGTGACCGCCCGGCAAAACCCAGCTCCCGGCAACACACGGCCACCTGAGCATGCCACTCCTGCACCGCCCGCACAAAGCGGCAACGATTTCCACGTGGTGGTACACACCACGGACCGCAGGTTGCGTTATGTTTTCTGCGTCCAAACGGGATCATTGGCCAAGCCGGGCGTCCATGATGAAGGCCTGCTGATCCGCACCGAAGTGGTCCACAACGGAAGCTTCACCTGGCATGCCACGGGCGGCCAACCGCCCTACCGGGTAGTATCCCTCTTGCAGGCGGCGGAAGGCACCAACTGCGTTACGGTGAAGGATGCTGATGGTCACGTCGCCGAAGCCTGCGGGGTGATCAAAACCACCAGCGAAACCGTGACGGAGAACTGCAATACCACCACTCCGGACACCTCGGGAAGTAGCAAACGTAAAAACATCAGCAATGGTGCATGCCCCACCTGCCCGCTAAAGCCCGCGCCCACCCCGCATGATTCCATTGCCCCACCGCCGGATACCACCAAGGTGAAACCGCGTGATCCCTTCCGCAGCCCTTCACCGGGCCCCGTGGTGGACACAACGGGAAGCGGGCCGCGGCCAGATCCGCAGCCCTACCGGCCGCCTGTGAAGTTGCCGAATGAACCGCCACCGGCACCACGGAAACCGGGGCCGCGCAAGGAGCCCTCACGAAGCCCGTGGACTCGCACACCCGACCGCCCAAACCCGCCTTTGCACCGGGATCCGCCCATGACTTCGCCGGACCGTGTAAGCCCCATGCCATCGGGCGGCAACAGCAATCCTCATCCTGCTCCTCCACCGCCGGTACGGCACAATCCCGATCGGCTGAAGCGATAAGTTTGGCCGCGATGCCCCGTGCGCCCAAGGAAGACAGCGAGTTGCGCAACTTATTGGAGGAAGCCTACCAGCGTTTCGCCACGCCGGCCTTCATTGCCAACGACCCCATCCAGGTGCCGCGCGCATTCACCCTTCGTGAAGACGCCGAGTCCATCGGCTTCCTCACCGCCACCATGGCTTGGGGCCAGCGAAAAACCATCATCGCCAACGCGTGGAAGCTGGTGCGCCTGATGGATGACGCCCCGCATGACTTCGTGATGAACGCATCCGCCAGAGAGCTGCGCCGCACGGAACGCTTCGTACACCGCACCTTCAACGGCACCGACCTGCAAGGCTTCGTGCGCGGATTGCGGCACGTGTACACCGCGCATGGCAGCATGGAAGCGGCCTTTCTGCCGGAGGAAGCCAATGCTCCGCTCCCGCCCATGGCGGAGATGATCGCGCTGTTCCGGCATCGCTTCCTCGCAACGCCCCATGCGCCGCGCACGGAAAAGCACGTGGCCAACCCTGCACGCGGCAGCAACGCCAAGCGCATCAACATGTACCTGCGGTGGATGGTGCGGCCTGCGGACCGCGGCGTGGACCTCGGCCTGTGGCACCGCATACCGGCCGCTGCGCTGCACGTGCCCTTGGACGTGCACACCGGCCGCGTAGCCCGCGAACTGGGCCTGCTTCAGCGCAAACAGGACGATTGGAAAGCGGTGGAAGAACTCACCGTGGCCCTGCGCACGTTCGACCCCAAAGACCCGGTGAAATACGATATCGCACTTTTTGGATTGGGAGTGAGCGCCATGTAGTTCGTAGTTCGTAGTTCGTAGTTCGTAGTTGATAGTGGCGGTGTGAGCTATGCCCTACGAACTACGAACCACACCCTAACAACTGACAACGAACAACCCCTCCATCTCCCGTTACGGGCTGAAAATTGCGCGGCGCGTACCGGCTTCAGCCTTTGGCAAATTGGCAAATTCCCCAATTGGCAAATTGCTCAACCCACGCTGTAATTCGGCGCCTCCCGGGTGATGAACACATCGTGTGGATGGCTCTCCTTCATGCCTGCGGCAGTGATGCGCATGAATGTGGCCTGCTTCAGCGCGGCGAGGTCTGGCGCACCGCAGTAGCCCATGCCGGCGCGCAGCCCGCCTTCCATCTGGTGGATCACCTCGTGCAGCGGCCCCTTGAACGGCACACGCCCGCTGATGCCTTCGGGCACCAGCTTCTTGATGTCGTCCTCCATGTCCTGGAAGTAGCGGTCCTTGCTGCCCTTCTGCATGGCCTCCAAGCTGCCCATGCCGCGGTAGGTCTTGAAGCGGCGGCCTTCGTAGATCACTGTTTCGCCGGGGCTTTCTTCCGTGCCCGCGAAGAGCGAGCCGATCATCACGCTGTCGCCGCCTGCGGCCAGCGCCTTCACCACGTCGCCGGTATAGCGGATGCCGCCATCGGCGATCACCGGCACGCCACTGCCCGCTATGGCCGCCGCGCAATCGTGCACCGCGGTGAGCTGGGGCACGCCCACGCCGGCGATGATGCGGGTGGTGCAAATGCTGCCCGGGCCGATGCCCACCTTCACCGCGTCGGCACCCGCATCCACCAAGGCCTTGGCGGCGGCACCCGTGGCCACGTTGCCCACCACCAGGTCAACTTGGCTGAAAGCCTTGCGGATGCTGCGCAGCATGTCCTGCACACCGATGTGGTGGCCATGGGCGGTATCGATCACCAGCGCATCCGCGCCGGCCTCCACCAGGGCGGAGGCGCGCTCGTGGCTGTCGCCGGTAACACCGATGGCCGCGGCCACGCGCAGGCGGCCCAATTGGTCTTTGCAGGCGTTGGGCCGCTGCTTCAGCTTGATGATGTCCTTGTAGGTGATCAGGCCAATCAGCGTGCCTTGCGCGTCCACCACGGGCAGCTTCTCGATCTTGTACTCCTGCAGGATGTCCGAGGCTTGGGCCATGGTAACGCCCTGCTTGGCGGTGATCACGTTTTCCTTGGTCATCACCTCGGCCACGGCCTTGTCCAGCTTCTTCTCAAAGCGCAAGTCGCGGTTGGTGACGATGCCCACCAAGCGGCTGCCGTCCACCACGGGTATGCCGCCGATCTTGTGCTCGGCCATCAGCTTCAGGGCATCGCCCACGGTGGCGCCCACCTGCAGCTTCACCGGGTCGGTGATCATGCCGCTTTCGCTGCGCTTTACGCGGCGCACCTCGTTGGCTTGCGTGGCAATGTCCTGGTTCTTGTGCACCACGCCAATGCCGCCCTGTTGTGCAATGGCGATGGCCAGGGCGCTGCCTGTCACCGTGTCCATGGCGGCGCTCACAATGGGCAGGTTCAGCGCAATGTTTCGGCTGAACCGCGTGCGGATGTCCACCGCGCGCGGCAGCACCTCGCTGTAGGCGGGCACCAGCAGGACATCATCGTAGGTGAGGCCTTGCACGGCAAAACGGTCGGAATGGGGAGCGGCTGCGGGGGCCGGGCGATCGCCGCGCTTGTGGGCGAAGGCGGTAGTGGATCGTTCCATGCACAAAGGTACAGCGGAGCGGGGAAATGACAGGAACCTGGTCCCTGCCTCCATGAATTTGAGGCACCCTTTCGGCCAGCGGTCGGCGCCGTGAACAATTTGTACTGCACCGTGTGAAGTGCATGGCATCGGCACGGCCTCGCTGCCTGTACACCGCCGCTACGTCCGCCTTAATCCCGCTTTTGGTTCCTGGACCAATGCTCCTGCAAGGAATGGTTGCAGGCATTCATCAGGGCCATGCCCTCACGGGCAAGGTCGTGGTAGTCGTTCTCGCCGCGGCGGTAAAAGCGCGCCATGTCCTTGAACTGGATCATCGCGCTTTCCACAGCGCTGTCCTCCACTAGGGGCAGCACGCCCCAGTAACAGGTGCGGAAGCGCTCCAGGCAACTGTCAAACGCCAGCGTGTCGGAGTCGTTGATCCACAACTGCTCATCGTGCGGCACCACCAACAGGTCGCCCACGGCCTTGCCCACGGCCTCGTATGCCTGTAGCTTCTTATTGTACAGGCTCCGGGTAAACTCCATGTCGCTCTCATGGCTCATCTGGCTGGTGAATTGCCAGGCTCCCACGGAAATGCCGAGCACGGTGAGCAACGGGGCCACGGCCTTCGAGTAGTCCCAGCTCCTTTTGGGAACTTGCTCCTGCATCAATGCCAGAGGTATATGGTGCGTGTGGCATCGGTCTTGCCGTCTGGCATGGTGGCCAAGCGAACGCAATGCTCATGGCCCTTGCAGGCCGGTGCACTTGCAGGCAGTTGTTTCACTTCATATTTCTCCCCGCCGAAGGCCACGCCGTTCTTTCCTCCGGCTGCCCACGTGGCAAGGACCTCCGTGCTGCTCTTCCATGCGCCGCCGGTGCACTTTTTCACCACCACATCCTTTGCACTGAACATGTAGGTGGCATCCCCCTCCTTGCAAGCACCACCAGCCTGGTCGCTGCTGCCGATCACCGTCCATTGTTGGCCTTTGGCCCCGGTAAGGGTGGTAAGTGCATCAGCCTGGGCGCAGGCCGGGCCAAGAATTGGCAGCGTGAAGAACAGAAACAGGGTACGCATCTTGGTTTGGTGTGTTTTTGTGGGATCAAGGCAATTGCCGTTCCAACTTCACGCCGTTCCCTGCACGCTCCCTCTTCCTTCCAGCGCCCAAACCCGGCAACTTGCAAAGAAAGATGAACTGGTCCAGGCCAGGGCTATGAACATGACAGTCCGTTATCGTGGCAACGCCAAGGCCAAAGTTCGCACAAGCTCCCCAATTCTGGTAACCGGTAAAATTGATCCCCATGGTGCACCGGTGTACCATCCAGCACGTCCATTCAATTCAACGCTTGCACAAGCCGTGCGCGAAAGGTCTCTTATCTACGGACGGACGGTCATGCCCAACATCACGGGAGCGCCTGCCGGAACGCACCGGCTTTCCCTACCTGCCCGCGATGAAGGTCACCGTGCCCTTCTTCTCCACGGTTTTGCCGGCGCCGTTGCGCACGGAGCAGTACCAGGCATACACGCCCTGCGGAACGATGGTGCCGTCCACGCGGCCGTCCCAGGGCAGGTCCGGGTTGTTGGTGGTCCAGATCTGCTGGCCCCAGCGGTTGAAGATGGAAAATTCATAGCGGGCCACGTCCGCAAAGGCCAGCACGGGCTTGAAGGTGTTGTTGTGGCCGCCCTCGATGAATGCGTTGGGCACCCACACTTCCTCCTGCTGCACGGCGCAGGCGGTGTTGCTCTCGGAAGTGGCGTTGATGCCCGAAGGGTTGGCGGCTTCCTGTGCCTGCACGTAGTAGCAGAATTTGCCGGGCGAGCGGTAGAGGTCCTCCACGTTGTCCACAAAGAACCATTGGTTTGGTGCGGTGGCGCCAATGATCTGGAAGGGGCCGTCCGCCACGCTGCGGTACACGGTGTATCCAAGCACGGCACCGGCCCATTGCAAGTAGCCGTTCCAGCGCAGGGTGTTGTTGCCGCCGGGGTCCGGGGTTATGGCCAATAAGATGGAAGTGCCAAGGTTGCTGGAGGTCACGGTATTGCCGCAACTATCCTCCACCAGCACGCGGTAGTTGTAGCTGCGGTCCGCAGTGGCAGCGGCATCATCGGTGAAGGTGACCACGGGTACGGCCGGGCCGGGCATGGCATACACTTCTTCCCAAGGCCCGCCGTTACTGGTGCGCTGCAGCACAAGGCGGCGCGTGTAGCCGCCCAGGTCCAGGCTGTCCGTGATCAGCACGGTGCCGGTGCCGGCAACGGTGGCGGTGCGCAGGTAGTTCCACTGCGGCACCGGTGGGTAGGCTGTGGTGCGGCAAGCCACATTGCTGAGCGAAGTTTGCCCGAAGCTGCCCACGGCCTTCACAAAGAAGCAGTAGTTGTGGCCGGGCACGGCATTGGTTTGCAGAAAGTCCGTGGTGGCCGGGTCCATGGTGGCCAAGTAGCCCCAAGGCCCAGTATTGTCCAAGCGGCCATAGAGCTCGTAGTGGCCAACGGGCCATCCACCGTAGTTGGTGCGGGTAATAAGGATGGTGCCTGCGCAACGGTCGTACACGGTGGAGGTGAACACCGTAGTGTGGGGCGCGTTGG
This sequence comes from Bacteroidota bacterium, assembly GCA_018266685.1. Classification (GTDB taxonomy): domain Bacteria; phylum Bacteroidota; class Bacteroidia; order Flavobacteriales_F; family PHOS-HE28; genus PHOS-HE28. The sequence goes on along the minus strand of JAFDZY010000324.1, from coordinate 8,391 downwards.
TGGCGCTGGTGTTGGGGCTTGGTGGGGTGCCTTTGTAACAGGTGTCTATGGCGGCAATGGTGAAGGATTCAGCCCCGGCGCCCGCTGTGCTTTGGAGCCAGGTAAAGGTGGTGTCCAAGCGGCCGTACAGGGTGTCCAGGATCACGTTTCCGCCGGGGGTGTTCTGCACAATGATGTAGCCCTGCGTGTCCAGTTCAGGGCTCGGGTTCCAGGTAATGGTGGAAAGATTGGATGCCGTGTCCACGCTCACGTTCACCACCACGGGGATGGAGGGCGGGGTGATGTCCTGGAACATGGCGCCAGTTATGTTGCTCACCGAGCTGCAGCCGGAGCTGTCCAGGAGCTGCACCTGGAAGTTGAGCGAATCTTGGCAGATGGAGACCACCTGCTGCCAATGGTGCACCGCATTGGCCACGCTGCCCACTTGTGTCCAAATGCCGGCGGGGTGCTCCATGCGCAGGTCAGTTTCCGGCGTTGCCGTGGGCGGCGGCGGCGTGGATGGCAGGTTCCAGTCCACCACGGAACTGCCCAGCGGCACGCTCTGCGTTACCTGAATGAAGATGGAGGCAAGGGTATCGCTGGGGAACGAGGTGTTCGGCGGGCCGGAGGAGGAAACGGTGGTGAGGTAGTAGTAGCGCGCACCGGTGTTGGCCCCGGCGGCCGCGTCGGTGTACGAGGTTTGTGCATACACGCCTACAGGGGCCACCAAGCTGTACGGGCCTGCCAAGGCATTGGAACAGTACACTTCGTAGCGCAGGAACTCGGCAGTGGGGTCGGCGGGAATGGTCCATGTAACAGTGGCCGCGCCGCCAGCGCCCACGGCCACGCAACGCAGCGAAGGCGGGTCCAGCACGGTGGCGCGCAGCACCGTCGGGCACAGCAATACCAACAGGGCCACGGCCTTTCCACTCACATTCCACCAACGCATTTCCATGCTGATCGGTATGCACATGACATGACGCATCAGGCGTGCTATGCGTTCACTGTGCAGCATCCGTGGTGAGGTCCAGCGCAGCCAGCCGCCTTTGTGCTTCAACAAATTCCGCCATCACCCGTCGCACGATCTCGGCTGCGGGCAGAATGTCCTTCAAGCCTGCGGCCACTTGGCCGATCTCCAGCTCGCCCTGTTCCAAGTCGCCCTGGAACATGCCGCGCTTGGCACGTGCGCGGCCCAGCAGCTCCTTCAATTGCTCCGGCGTGGCGCAGCGCACGTAGGCCTGCTGCACCTCTTGGAAGAAGGCATTGCGCATCATGCGAACCGGTGCCAGCTCCTTCAAGGTAAGTAGCGTGTCCCCTTCCCTGCTGTCCACCACAAACTGCTTGAAGGCGGCGTGGCTGCTGGCTTCCTCCGAGCACACAAAACGGCTGCCCATCTGCACGCCGTCCGCGCCCAAGGCCATGGCGGCCAGCATGGCCCGGCCGTCCGCAATGCCGCCAGCGGCGATCACGGGAATCTTCACCGCATCGCGCACCAAGGGCACCAGCACCAGGGTGGTGGTTTCCTCGCGCCCGTTGTGGCCCCCGGCCTCAAAGCCTTCGGCCACCACCGCATCCGCGCCTGCAGCCTCGGCCTTCAGGGCAAACTTCGCGCTGGCCACCACATGCACCACCGTAATGCCCGCTGCCTTGAGCTTGGCCGTCCACGTGGCGGGGTTGCCCGCACTGGTGAAGACGATGGGCACTTTTTCGGCGATCACCGTGGCGATGTGCTCCTCCACGGCCGGGTAGAGCATGGGGATGTTCACCGCGAAGGGCTTTTGCGTGGCGGCCCTGCATTTGCGCACATGCTCCAGCAGCACTTCCGGGTACATGGAGCCGGAGCCGATGATGCCCAGCCCGCCCGCATTGCTCACTGCAGAGGCCAAGCGCCAGCCGGAGGCCCAGATCATGCCGGCCTGCACCAGTGGATAGCGGGTGCCAAAAAGGGAGGTGATGCGGTTGGACAAGGGAACGCGGGTGCTGGTGGTAAAGGGCCGCGAAGTTAGAACGGCAAGGTTCCGGGCGCTTGTTGAAAACCCTTCCGGGTGGTTTTGTCGTTGAAAAAGAATCTGTTCGCTATGTTTGCCAGTCAATCGGAGAACCAACGCATGAAGGCAGGAAGACTACACCTCGCACTGGGCGTGCTGGCAGCGGCATTGTTGGCCAATGAGGCCCATGCCCAATACAAGTGGGACGTGGGCGTTCACTTGGGCGGTGCCAACTACCTCGGCGAAATGGGCGGAAAGGAAAAAACGCGCCAGGACTTCATTTGGGACATGAAGCTGTCCCAAACGCGCTGGGCGGTGGGCGGCTTTGCCCGCTACAAGATCAACCGTACCATCTCCATCAACTCCGGCATCCTGTACTACCGCATCCAAGGCGGTGATTACCTGAGCACCAACCCGGCACGCGTAGGCCGCAACCTGAGCTTCCGCAACGACATGTTCGAGTTGTACCTGCGGCCGGAGTTCACCATCTTCCAGGACAACGACCTGGGCGGGCGCGGGCGCTACCGCACGGATTTCCGCCTCTTTGCCTATGTGGGCGGCGCGCTGTACATGAGCAACCCCAAGGGCCAGATCAACCACACGGGCGAGTTCTACAAGCTGCGCGACATGGATACCGAGCTGGCGGACTATTCTTCACTGGGCTTTGCAGTTCCGGCGGGCTTGGGCTTCCACTTCACCTTCAAGCGCAGGCACCGCATCGGTTGGGACTTCGGCTGGCGCACCACCTTCAGCGATTACCTGGATGATGCCAGCACCGTGTATGCCGACCCCAGCACCTTGCCTGGCGGCGCCGGCAGCACCGCCGCCAACTTGGCCAACCAAACCAGCTACATCTACGGGCCGAACGGCACCACCCCCAACCCGGTGGAACTTGTGCAGTATGGCACCGGCCTGAAGCGCGGCGACCCTACGCACAACGACAGCTACCTCACTATGACCTTCACGTACAGCTATGTGCTGAAGGGACAGTCCAACTTCTACCGCCAGCGCTACAATTGGATGCGCGGCAAAAAGCGCATCGGCCGCAAGAGCCGCGCGAAGTTCTGATCACCTGCGGAACCTATGGTAAAGGGGGGCTGCGGCCCCCCTTTTTCGTGGTGCGGCACGGAAGGCTCATCCGCCCTTTCACATTGGGCCTTTGCCTTTGAAAGAAGGAACACTTCCGCAACTACCTTTGGCTCCTTGCCGATCGGCAGGGCACGGCCAAGGGAACCAAGATCCCTGGGGCTGTAAAACACTCCGGTGCTTGAAACATGTGCGGCATTGCCGGCTCAGTGACATGGCGCGGCCAAGGAGCCTCCTTGGAAACCGTTGACATTGCACTGCTCGCCTACCGGGGGCCTGATGCCCTGGTGACCCTTGCATCCGATGCGCTGCCGCAGCCGCCGGCGCGCATCCGGTGGAAACTGGCCCACGCCCGCCTTTCCATCCTGGACCTTGCGACCAACGCCAACCAGCCGATGTCCACGCCGGACGGGCGCTACTGGCTGGTGTTTAACGGCGAGATCTACAACAACCAGCCGCTGCGCGATGAGCTGGCGGCCCTGGGGCACCGGTTCACCACGGACCATTCCGATTCCGAAACCCTGCTCCGCGCGTGCATCCAATGGGGCAAGGCCGCCCTGGAGCGCCTCAACGGGATGTTCGCCTTCGTATTCATCGACAATGCGGAAGGCACGCTCTTCGCCGCTCGCGACCGCATGGGCATCAAGCCCTTCTATTACCGCTTTGCCAACGGCGTGTTCAGCTTTGCCAGCGAGCCCAAGGCATTTACCGGACCGCGGCGCGTGAACCGCCCGGAACTGCTGGGTTATTTCAACTTCATGCAGGTGGAGGGAACGGCCACCTTCCACGAAGGCGTGCAAAAGCTGCCTGCCGCACATTGCCTGGAATTGCGCGATGGCGACGGTCCGCTCCCGCGGCGCTGGTGGCACCCACTGCAAAGCGCAGCCAACGGGCGCGACCTTGGTGATGCCCGCACCTGCATGGAGCTGCTCCGGGAAGCGGTGGACCTGCAAATGGTGGCGGACGTGGGCGTCGGCACTTACCTGTCCGGCGGCCTGGATTCATCCGTGATCACCGCATTGGCCTCAAAGGGTCGCCAGGTAAACACGTTCAGCATCGGCTTTGAGGAAGGCACTCCGGGCTACCAAAGCGAATTGGGCCATGCGCAACAAGTGGCGGCGCACCTCCGCACACGGCACCACCCCATCACCCTTTCGCCGCAAGCCTATCTGGCCGCCCAGGACCGCGTGTTCCGCATGCTGGACGAGCCCATTGCCAACAGCGCCTGCGGGCCACTGCTGCTGCTGAGCGAGCGTGCCCGCGCGGAAGGCGTGAAGGTTTGCCTGAGCGGCGAGGGCGCGGATGAACTGTTCATCGGCTACCGGCACTGGCACGATGCCTTCCGCATGGACAAATTCCTGCACGCCATGCCGCGCCCCGCCTTGCACGCATTGGCCATTGCCGGCCCGGTGCTGCGCAAGCGGAAGCCCCAGTGGGCCGCATGGATGCAGCGCCACCTGCACCACCAGTACATCATCTGGGGCGGCATCGATGCAATGGCCGGGCAAAGCCCCGGTGCAAGGTTCAGCGCCGGTTTCCTTGAACAGGCCCGCGCACCCTACGGCATAGTTTGCGCCAGTTATGATGCACCGGCGTGCAACAACGCGGACCTCATGCAGCGGCTCAGCGCCTTCGATCTGCACTTCCACCTGCCTGAATATTTGCTGGCCCGCGTGGACCGCATGTCCATGGCCGCTTCCATTGAGGCGCGGGTGCCTTTCCTGGACCACCGCTTGGTGGAACAGGCCATGCGACTGAACCCGGAACTGCTGGTAGGGCCGCGTGGCGAGAAACTCGCCTTGAAGGATTTTGCACGCGGGCTGCTCCCTGCCGCCATCATTGACCGGCCCAAGGTGGGCTTTGAAATTCCCTTGCAGGAAGTGCTCAATGCCCAGGAAGCACTGCGCCAGCGCGACCTGCTGCTGGCCATGGATGATGCATTGGGCATCTACAGCCCCGCATTCCGCAAGGAACTTGCCGCAGGGAACATCACCGGCAAGCAGCTATGGCCGCATTTTGCGCTGGCCAATTGGTGGAACATCCACATGGTCGGGCATTGATAATCTCCGGCCCACCGGTGCAGGGTGAAGCAATGCTCACTCCACGCCGTTCGCTGCCAGCCACTCCTCCAGCACCACCAGCATCCACACCCGGCCCCAGGTGATCGCGGGGTCGCGCCGCAAGAAGCGTTGCCACAGGCGCTTGATCCCTTCAGCCTTGAACTGGGGCCTTTTGGAAAGTTGCTCCATGCGGGCGGCGCAAAAGGATCTAAGCTCCTCGCGCATCCAGTGGTCCCACGGCAGGGTGAAGCCCATCTTGGGCCGTTGGGTCACTTCAACAGGCAGCAGGTCCCCCAGCGCATCGGTGAGCAACTTTTTCGGCGTGTGCGGGTACTTCACCGCATCCGGAATGCCCAACACAAGGTCGGTAAGGTGATGGTCCAGGAACGGGGTGCGCACTTCCAGCGCATGGGCCATGGACATCTGGTCGGCATCGCGCAACAGCACATCGGGCAGGTAGGTGCTGAGCTCCGCCACGCTTACCTGGCTGAGCAACGGCAAGCGCTGCGCCCCTGGTGATGCAAGCAGCCGGTGCACCTCTTCGGCCACCGCGTCGGGCACGGGCCGGGGCATTTCCAACAAGCCCGCCAGTTCGGCATCACTGAAGGCCAACCGCGCCAGTGGATACGTATCGGCAATGCCCCAGCCCTGCAGCCGAAGCAGTTCTTGCGCCTTCCATCCTGCGGCTCCCGGCTTCAACTTCCGCAGTAGCGTGCCCGCAGCTTGGCGCAACGGCCGTGGCATGGCCATCACTCCCTGCTTCCGCAGCAGGGCAAGCGACCGCTTGAACACTTCATAGCCCGCAAAGACCTCATCCCCGCCCAGTCCGCTCAACGCCATGGAAATGCCGGCCTCCTTGGTCATTTTGCTCACTACCCACGTGTTCGGGCCGTCCGCGCTGGGGTGGTCCATGCTTGCCAACGCCTGCGGCAGCAGCTTCAGCATGTCATCGGGCCGCAGGCGGATTTCGGTGTGCCGCGTGCCGAATTTGTCGGCGATGAGCTTGGCGAAGCGCGCCTCGCTATACTCAGCCTCGTCAAAGGTGACGGTGAAGGTGTGCACCGGCGCGGCGGATACCTGGGCCATGGCGCCCACCACGGCGCTGCTGTCGATGCCGCCGCTGAGAAAGGCGCCAAAGGGCACGTCCGCCACCAAGCGCTTTTCCACCGCGCGCACAAACCGGTTGCGCACTTCGCCATGCAACCGGTCCGGGTGCACGTCCTTCGCCGCGGCGGATTCGACCATGTTCCACCAGGGCCTGGTTTCCGCCCCGGCCTTGGTCCAGCGCATCAAGTGGCCGGGCATCAACATCTGCACGCCCTGCACAATGGTGCGCGGCGCATGCACGGCCCCGTGGCGCAAGTGGTCCGCCAGCGCGGCAGTGTCCAGCTTGCGGGGCACCAGCCCGGAGGCCAGCAGGGAGCGCAGCTCGCTGGCAAACACCAATTGGTTCCCTGCCGTGTGGTAATAGAGCGGTTTCACGCCGAAGCGGTCGCGCACCAGGGTGAGCACTTCCTGTTGCGCGTCCCATACGGCAAAGGCGAACATGCCTTCCAGCTTGTCCAGGCACTGCTCGCCCCATTGCTCCCAGGCCGCCAGCAGCACCTCGGTATCGCCCTTGGTGCGGAATGCATGCGTGCCCAGTTCGCTGCGCAAGGCCCGGTAGTTGTAGATCTCGCCGTTGTACACCAGCGTGTACCGGCCATCGGCGCTGCGGAAGGGTTGGTTGCCCGCAGCGTCCAGGTCGATGATGCTGAGGCGGCGGTGCACCAGCACCAGGCCTTTGTCCTGCCATGATCCTTGTGCATCCGGTCCGCGGTGGGCAAGGGCGGCCGCCATGCGCACGGCGGCGTTCCGGTGCTCCGCGGCATGGCCGGTGCTTTCCTCCGGCCAGGCTATTCCGGCAATGCCGCACATGGCCGGTGGTCAGTCCAGGATGTAGGTGGTATCGGCCAGCACCCGTTCCAGGCCTTGGCGCAAGGGCAGCAGGTCACGGCCCAGCAAGGCGCGCATGCGGGCAATGTCGGGCTTGCGCCTGGTCATGTCGCCCACTTCCAGCGGCGGCAGGTGCACGGTCTTGGAGCTGCTGCCGGTGAGTTCGATCACTAAGCGGGCAAGTTCAAGGATCGAGGTTTCGTGGTCGTTGCCGATGTTGGCCACGTCATTCACCACTTCATTCCTCCGGAAGGCATTGGTGCTGGCCTCGATGTTGTCGTCAATGAAGCAGAACGTGCGCGTTTGGCTGCCGTCGCCATAGATGGTGATGTCCTCACCCTTGAGCGCCGCACGGATGAACTTGCTCACCACGAAATCCTTGCTCTGCTTGGGCCCGTAAGTATTGAAGAAACGGAATACCGTATAGTCCAGGCCATACTCGTGGTGGTAGCTGCGCAGGAACGCCTCGCCGATGTTCTTCACAATGGCATAAGGCAGTTTGCTGTTCAGCGGGGTGGTGTGTTCGTTTTGCGGAAATTCCACGGGCTCGCCATACACCTCGCTGCTGCTGCTGAAGAACACGCGCTTCACACCGCAGTTTTTGCACAGGTCCAGCACGTTGCGGATGCCGTCGATGTCGTGCAGCACCTGTACGGGATGGTCGGTGGTGCGCTTTACGCCCACCACTGCCGCGTAGTGGAACACATATTCGGGCCGGAAGGAATAGAACACGCTGCTGATGTCCTCAAAGCGGTTCACATCGCATTTGATGAACCGGACCTGCGGGTATTTTTCCAGTTCCAGCTTTCGCAAGTCGCCCGTGGACAGGTTGTCCACGGCAACCACCTCGGTGCCCGGCAGGCTGGCCAGGCGGATGGCGATGGCACTGGGAATGAAGCCGGCACCGCCGGTAACAAGGATGCGCATGCAAGATCGGATTGGGCCGGTGAAACTACGGTTTAGCGGGCAGGCAGCATCAAGGGTGCCGCTGCCCCGGAGGCCTGTGCCTCCGGCTCCTCCGCTGCCCGCGGCCCCAGGGAGCCGATGATCTCCTCCTCGGACATCACCGTGAGGATCACCAGCAGCATGATGGTGTAAGGATTGAGCGATCCCGCCAGCCAACTTTCATAGAGGATGGAGAAGAGCACGGAGAACATCACCGCCATGGCCACCGAGGTGTTCTTGCTTGCCTTTATGAAAATGAGCATGTAGCTGCGGAAATACAAGACCAGGCCCACGATGCCCGTGTTCAGCCAAAAGGCCAGGTAGGAGTTGTGCACGCCGCCCTCGTGGCCCAGGCTGGAGAGGTAGCGGTAGGCCTTGAGCATGAGGTAGCCTTCATT
>JAFDZY010000323.1 GCA_018266685.1 Bacteroidota bacterium | reverse complement strand
GTCGATGAATCCGAAGGAGGTGAACGGCCGGGCCACGGTCACCAGCACTAAGCACTGGTCCATGTTGCTTGCGATAACGTGCTTGTGGTGCGAGAGGTTCACCGCCTTGCGCACCAAGTAGTTTTTGCGTTCGTGCAATTGGGTGATGGCGCCCACCAGTTCCTTCCCCACCAGCTCCGCCGCCGGTTCAAACTCCACCACATCGCCCACGGCAAGCGGGTTGGTGCTGGTGTAGCCTTTGGTACGCAACTTGCCCTTGGCGATGCAGTCGTGCAAGGTGCCATCCTCCGCGCGCACTTGGTAGCGGCTGCCGGTGGAGCGCATGAGGAGGCCGGTGGGCATGGGGTGCACGCCATTGCTTATGATGCGGCGGCAGGCCAAAGATGGAGCGAAGTGGAGATCCGGCGGCCTTTCTTCGCATTGCGAGGGCCACACTGCCACCGCCATGATTGCCGGGCTCCGCCACCCATGGGGGGTACAAGGCGGGGGCGAACTTCCGGTATGCACAGAGCGGGGCGGGACCTCCGGCACACTTGCCGGAAGCCCCGCCCCAACTGCCCTGTGAATTGGAGAGCGGGCTGGAGGTTTATTCCTTCACCACCCGCTCCACGGCCTGCGTGCCATCGGCAAAGCGCACCTGCACCAGGTACAATCCGCGCTCCATGCCGCCCAGGTCCATCAGAACGGGGCCGTTTCCGGTGGCCACGGATTCGTTCAGCACGGTGCGCCCGGTAGCGTCGTTCATGATAACCTGCAGAGGCCGCGCCCCTTGCACAAAGGTGAGAGCCAGTTGGTCCGTGGCCGGATTGGGCATTGCAGCGAACCGGTCCTGCACTGTTTCCCTAACCCCCGAACCCACATCGATCAGTACCGTATAATCCTCCACTTGCCCATAATCGGCCATGCCGCAAGGGGCGGCGTTCGCCCAGTTGGGGTGGCCGGCATCGTGCATGCGCAGGCGCATGCGGGTGTTGCCTATGGCGGCATCGGCGGGGATGGTAATGGTGCCGGTGTAGGGCCCGGCGCTTAATGCGGTGGCAAGAACCTGTTCTTCCGCTTGGAAGACATCATCGCCATTGGAGTCGATCCAGGCCAACACCTGGTCCCCATAGTATCCATGGGAGAGTTCCACCGTGATGGGATAGCTGCCGCCGCGCACCACATGCGCCGTGTCCTGGAGAAAACTCTCGTAGCCAACGCCGGAGGAGGAGGAGCGGTCAATGCCTGCGAAGGAGACACGCGAGATCTTCTCAAAATACGGTGCCGCATCCAAGGCCCAGGCCGCACAATAGGGTCCGCAGGCCGTGGCCCGTACCTCCACGGTGTACGGCCAATCATAGCCGCCTTGATCGCCCAGGGGCAGGTAGTACGTGCCGGCAGGCAGGTCCCAAAACATAACAGTCATGTTGCCGTCCGCGCATTGTTCCGAGTCAAAGCTGCCCGGAATAAAGTCTGCGCCTACAGGGCAGGATGTACTAAGGAATATCCAGGCCGAGGAATAGGGGTGCTCCATTCCGCAGTACGAAACGGTGATGTTGGCACATTCCGTGGTGGTGAATGCATGCCACACGGTGTGGACGGTCTGGTCCCCTGGGAAGTCAGGGCCATAGTCACCGTCCGCAGTGGCCGAGCTCACGTGGCCCGTAAAGGTGAGGGAGCCGCCGATGGGAAGGGCCTCCGGCACCACATCGCCGCAATGGTCGTTGGCCGGGGGCGGCGCGCACGTGGCGGCGCTTACCTCCGCGGTGTATGTATCGGTGGGCTCGGCATAGATCACGACGTAGTAGGTGCCTGCCTGTAGGCCGTATGCGGTAGTGAGCAATGTGCCGTCACCACAGTCGGTGAGGCTCGTGGAGGCATTGAACATGTCCCAATTGTCCGGGTCGTCACAATCGCCCGTGACCAGTGTAAAGCTCGATGTTATCCATTGCGATGAACTGCCGCAGAAGTTGAAGGTGACATCGGCGCATTCGTCCAGGGTGAAGGCCTCCCAAACGGTGTTCACGCCTAATCCTTCCTGGTCCGTGGCCCCGGCCATGGTGCCGTTCCAGGTGAGGCTGTTTCCAACGACCAGTGCCTGGGGCACCACATCGCAGATTTCATCATTGGGCGGCGGAGGGCTGTCCGAAACGGATGAGACGCAAATGGTGAATGCTCCGCCATTTCCAAAGTCCGTGTTGGAGGCCACGCGCAGCACATAATCTGTGTTGGGGTTCACGGCAAGGATCAGCACGGTTCCAATGGTGCAACCCACTATGTTGCCGCCACATCCCTCTTGTGCCTCCAGGACACAGTCCGCCATGCCGATCATCCCTATAGCCGCCTGCACCTGTGTGTGCGTTCCGGAGTTGAAGGAATACCACACATCCTGGAAGCCCGCATTGGACTCATCGCAGGTCATTGGGTCGGTGCTCAGCGTGGCCTGGGAATTATCACCGGTCACATCCAGAGTGCCGCAATCGGCCAGTGCCACCACGTCCAACGGTAGAGCACCGGTGCACTCATTATTGGGCGGCGCGCTGCCGCGCTGGCTGCCCGTTGCTGGCGGAGCGTGGTGCGTGGGCGCTAAGGCCGGATGGCCCGGAAGGCCCAAGGAATGCCCGGCATGCGGGCGCAGCATTGCACCGTTGGGACGCGTGGCCACCAACCCGTGTGCGGTTTTAACCGGGGGTGCGCTTCCCTGCGCCATTGCCTGTGCGGACAGCAGCAGAGCGCAGGCTATGAGTAGAGGGTAGAGGTAGGAGCGTTTCATGTGAATTGCGTTATGCGGTGATCGCGGGTTTGATGTTGGCAAAACTCAGTAAGCCACAAGCAGCCCACAATCCTATATACATGTGAATTTGCCGCAGAGCTTGGCGGGCCAATTCCTGCCCAGGAGGTTCCAACGGGTGCGACATATCCGAAGATCACACGATCTTATCGCACCATGCCACCACCACGGCCTCCCTGCCGCAGTTCACATGCAGCTTGGTGTAGATGTTGCGCACGTATGTTTGCACGGTGGCTAAGCTGATGAAGAGGCCGACGGCGATCATCTTGCAGCATGATGAAGGCGGTGGGATACGGTTCCCGCATAATCCTGCCCACGACCAGGTCGTTGTTTTGATGCAGGACAGTACATCAGTGGACCTGGTGATCACCGATGCGACCAGGGGGCCGGTATCGCGGAACACTGCCATAGGAACAAGCACCACGGTGGGCATTTCCCGATTCGCTCCAGGCATCTATCTGCTGAAGGTGCGGGCGGGGAAAGGCGAAGTGGTGAAGCGGTTTGTAAAGGAGTAGCTCGGCCCGCACCACCAAGCTCACGTTGGCTTGCGCGTGGGGATCGTCAACCGTACCATGGTGCCGGACCCCGGCCTGCTTTCCACGGTCAGGTCCCATCCATGGCGCGCTGCCCGCTCTCGCATGTACCGCAGGCCGCCGCCAGGCCCCGTGGGCATGGAAGGCATGCCGGCCCCATCGTCCTCAACCTCCAGCTGCATCACCTTTTTCCCGTTCTTGAAACGGAGGACGACATTGCGTGCCCAGGAATGCTTGGCCGCGTTGTTCACCGCTTCCTTGAAGATCAGGAACAGGTCACGGCGCGCGGCCATGTCGAGCTCCGCATTTCCCGCATCATCCATCTCGGCGCGCACCTCCATGCCCGCAGCCTCGAGCAGTTGCGTGGCGAACGCCAGTAACCGGGGCAGGGCAAGCTCCAGGTGGTCATGCGCGGGATCCACGCTCCAGATGATCTCCCGCATGGATTGGGTGATCTCCTCGCTCTCCTCCTGGATCCTCCCAAGCAGGCCCAGTCCGATTCCTTCACCGGCAGGCACCTGCCGGATGACCTGGCTCATCATGTTGATGTTGGTGAGGCGCGAACCGATCTCATCATGCAGGTCGCGCGAGATCTGGGCCCTCATCGCTTCCAGCTTCCGGATGTTGCGAAGCCGGTAGCGGTACCAGGCCCATACGAGCAAGAGCACCACGACCAGGCTGAGCAGGTAGAACCAGCTGGTGCTGGTGAAGCGCGGGCGCACGGAGAAATCCAGCAAGGAACAGGCCGGCCCGTACTGGCCCAGCTTGCGTGCTGCACGCACTTCCAACCCGTATTTTCCGGCGTTGATGCTGGCGAAGCGCACCACGGGCTGTTTGCCCAGGTCGATCCAATCGCCGCCGTTCAGCCGGTACTGGTAGTGGCTTCCGTTGCCATCGGTCAAGTTGATCGCGGAGAACTTCACGGTGATATTCCCCTCGTTGGGACCCAAGGACAACGGGCCGTTATCCGGCAGCCTTACCGGCCGCCCGTTCACATCCACACCGGTCAACCAAGTGCGCATGGGGCGGTCGTCCGTCAATTGTTCCGGCACATTGAACCAGGTCAACAATCCGGTTGCACATGCGTAGATCCGGTTCGTGGAGCGGTCGTAGTGGAGCGCGGTGTAGGGTGATGCCGCCAATCCATCGACCGGGGTGAAGTCCACTACAATGCCCGTTGCGGGCTCGAAGCAGGTGATGCCTTGGCCGGTGCATAGCCACAAGCGGCCTTGTCCGTCCTTGGCTATGCCGTGGATGCGCCCGGGGGGAAGGCCGGCCTTTGTTCCGTACATGCGGCTGCTGCCATCGCCGATCCGATAGCACACTAGGCCCGATGGTACAATTCCGTACCAGATCTCATCCCTTTCCCGGTCGAGCAAAAAGCTGCCGTGTGCCTGATTGACCGTGGCGTCCAACCCGGGCACTTCCACCACCCTGAACCGCTCCGCCCGGTCATCCCATTTCACCAGGTTGCCGGTGGCAATGCTAATGAACCACACATGGCCACCGGCATCCTCACCGGCGTGAAGCGGGTACGGGAACGGGTATCCTTCCGGGCCGTACGGAAACATGCGGAAGTTCCCCGTTGCGGCGTCATACAGGGTCACCCCCTTTACCCTGCCCAGGCCGATCCACACGCGGTGCCGGCTGTCTTCGTGCAATGCGGTGATCGCCACACTGTCCATCACTTCCGGGTACTTCAACCGAAGTCTTCCAAACCGATGTGTGCCCAGGGCGCAGTACATCAGTCCCTGTTGTGTGCCCACCCACAGGGTATCGCCACCTGCCGTACGGAAGTTCCATACGATGTTCACCATGGACGCGGCAGGGCCGGGAAAATGATGCTGCGCTTTCCCGGTCAGCGGGTCCACCTGGAAGAGCCCTTCCCCTGCCGTGCCGATGAACAGACGGGGTCCTTGGGCGAAGAGCTCGATCACTTCCATGTTATCCTCATATGCGCCCGGCCTTTTGTGCAACTGCAGGTTGTGGAAGAGCTGGTTCCCGCCCCCGATCTTAACCAGTCCATCGCTTGTGGCCACCCAGTAATTTCCTTCATCATCCTGTACCACGCCATTGACGTTCGTGCCTCGCAACTGTCCGCCCAGCCCGGGCTGCAGGACAACGCCATGCCCATCGTCCCCCAAGGTGTAAAAGGAGAGGCCCTCTTGCCGCCTCAGTGCAAACTCATGGCCCTGGAGGACGAAGAGGTTCGTCCATTCGCTCCGGTCCGTAAGCGGGAAGGCAGAAGTGGTTGCCGTTCTTGTGTCATGTACCGAAACGCTGTCACTTCCTGCAGTCACAATGTAATGCTCCCCCACCAAGCCGCACGCACCACTGCAGGACCCTGCAAGGAACCGGTATTTCCTGCCTGTCCCTTCCTCCAACTGCTCGAGCCCGCGGCTTTTCGGCGACCAGTAGCGCCAACCGCTGGGAACCTGGAAGAGCGCTTCACCATTGGGCAGGAAAATGGTCCGGTACAGGTTTTGGTTCAGGCTGGCGGTCGGGTTTGCTTGCGTCAGGAATTCATCCAGCACGGCCAGGTTGCTGTCCAACCGGTATATGGAAGTGGGGGTGCTGGCCCAGAACTGGCCCAGGGCATCGCGCAATACTCCCTGGACCTGGCCCTCCCGCCGGCCATCATCCCTTGTGGGCCAGAGGTGGACCACCCGGGAGGTGTAGCCGTTCTTGTCCAGCACCGCGATTCCCCGGTCCGTGGCTGCGTACAGGCTGTCACGTGCAAGAAGCATGTCGTTGATCCCGTTGGCCGGCAACGAACCCTCCGTGCCGTCCGCAATGAACTGCACCATCCCCGAACCATCGTAGCGGTTCAATCCGTTTAGCGTAGCGATCCACAGGAATCCGCGTTTGTCCTGCCTGATGTCGGTCACGATGGGATTGCTCAACCCGTCCTCCACGGAAATGCGCTGGGGCGGCACCGGAGGAGGTTGGCCTTGGGCCACGATGGAGGCCAAAGCGGCCAAGGGGAGAAATAAATGCGGCAACGCCCTGCTCACCATGGCTGGATGCATCAATTGCGGTCCGGAAGGGACGCGCAGTGCTAATATCCGCAATTTTCCATCATTCCGCGCAATGCGGAATGCAATGCCATTGCGAGCAATGGTAGGCGGGAATATGGCAGGTGGCCAAAGGCCGAAGATCACACGATCTTATCGCGCAATGCCACCACCACGGCCTCCCTGCCGCAGTTCACGTGCAGCTTGGTGTAGATGTTGCGCACGTGGGTTTGCACGGTGGCCAGGCTGATGAACAGGTCGGCGGCGATCATCTTGTAGCTGTATCCCTTCACCAGGTACTGCAGCAGCTCAAGTTCGCGCTTGGTCAGCTCGTAGCTGTTCTTCAGTGCGGAGGAAGGGTGGAACGAACGCAGCACCTTTGCGGCCACTGCAGGCGACATGGGCGCACCGCCCTGCTGCACTTCCTCCAGGGCGTTCAGCAACTGGGCGAACGAGGAGTTCTTCAGGAGATAGCCGTTTGCGCCGGCGCACAGGCAATCGAACAGCTTCTTGTCGTCCTCGAACACGGTGTGCATGACCACCACCGTTTCCGGGCGGCACTCCTTGATGCGTCGGAGGCCTTCGATCCCGTCCACGCGGGGCATGTCGATGTCCATGATCACGATGTCGGGCTGAAGCTTTTCCACTGCTTGGCTGGCATTGGTGCAATCGCCATGATCACCCACCACCTCATAGCCCTCCACGCCATTGAGCAGCGTTTTCATGGACTGGCGCAGGGCGCTGTTGTCCTCAAAGAGCATGATGCGCGTGGCCATGGGCGCAAAGCTATTGTGTTCGCAGGGGGGCCGTGGTCACATGTTCATGTGGTTGTTGGCCGGGGGCAATGCCTTGCCCCGTGTGCCGCTCAGCCCAGCGGTATTTCCAGGGAAATGCGGGTACCGCCGCCCGGTGTGCTTTCCACGCCAAGGGTCCAGCCATATGAACGGGTCCTGCGCTCCATGTTGCACAGCCCATTGCCGTCGGACCTGCAACCTCGGAGGAAGCCCTTGCCGTTATCCTCGATCCGTAGGAGGGACTTCTTGTTTGCGTTTGTGCGCTGATCGAGGCGGTGGTGGCGGCGGAGTGCTTGACGATATTGTGTACGGCCTCCTTGAAGATGGGCAGGTGCGCCATGCCGGTGATCAGCAGGCTGCTCAGGCCTTCCCTCAAACCGATCTGTTGCGTGGTGAATCCTGAGGGCTGCCCCAAGGCCATGGAGGTGGCGGGGATGAACACCGCCAGGATCCAACGGGCACAGCTCGCGCTCCTCATGTTCCGGCCGCTCTTGTGGGTGCGCATGGGAGGTATCGGGCTGTGTTTACCTGCGGCCGCAGGGCTGCCAATGCGAATGTATACGACTTGGGCAAAGGCAGAATCGACGGTTGCGGCAGGTGAAAACCACATCCTTCATGCGGTGAAGGCCGGGCGCTCCTTGCGGGTGCAGTATCCACTAGTGTTCCAACGGCGGATGGACGCGGATGAATACAGATGGCCTGCATGAAAACCGGGAGGAAACTCTTTTCCTTATCCGTGCCCATCTGTGTGGATCCGTGGTTCTAGCCGGTATGTAAATGCGCCGCAAGGCGCAGCGATAAGGCCCGATCGCCCGATCTTTGCCCCCGCCTTCGCTCCGGCGCGCCAAGCATGTCCATCTCCGTCCGCCACATCACCAAGCAGTACGGCCCTCAAAAGGCGCTGGACGACGTTTCATTCGAGATCG
>JAFDZY010000322.1 GCA_018266685.1 Bacteroidota bacterium | reverse complement strand
GACGTCCACGTGTCGTTCACCAAGCTGAACTCGGCCGTGCCCGTTACGGCAATGGTGGCCACGGTGTATTCCTGGCCCGCCACCCAATTCGTTGGTATCCATTGCATGGGCGTCATGCCGAAGCCCACAAAGATCTGGTAGCGGTTGCCGCCCGCATCCTGCTCACCGCCGCTGCGGCTTACCGGTATGTAGGTGGTGGCGGGCTCCGCCTGCTGGATGGCGCCCAAATGCGCCTCCGTGCCCGCATCCCAGCGCAGGGTGAAGACCAAGCTGCTCACCAGCCCATCGAAGTTGGCGCCCGGCCGCAGCTTCACATCCAATTGGCCGTTGCTGTTGGGCACCAGGGTGATGTCCACATTGGCTGCCTGGGCCGTTGCCAACGAGCCGGCCAATGCCAATAGAATGAAAGGCTTGCGGAGGAACTGTCTGTTCATTTTCCAAGGGGATGTAGTGCAAAGTTAATCGGGCTTGCTGCCGCGCGCAACCCCATGGATATCAGTTATCAACGGGCAATTGGCTTTCTAACGCAACTGCGGTAGGGGGTGTCCCAGCACGGTGCGCAGTTCCGCGATCATCATGGCCGTGGCGCCCCAAACGGTTTCGCCTTGCACGTCCCAGTACAAAACTTCACGTGTCCGGCCTTCCAGGCCAATGCGGACAGGCTTTTTGCGCAGAATGTCATCCCGCAACAGATCTGCCAATGGCACGTCGAGCAGCTGCGCCACCTCGCGCGGATCGGGCTGCAGGGGGCCAAGCTCAGCACACCAGGCCACCACGGGCGTTACAATGGTGCGGCTCGGTGGAATGTGGATGCGCGTAAGCTCCCCCAGGAGCTCGAAACCTTCCACGCCGCCGCCGGTTTCCTCCCGGAACTCGCGCAACGCGGTGGCAGGGAGGTCCGCATCGCCCGGCTCGCGCTTGCCGCCGGGAAAGCCGATCTGCCCCGAATGCACGCCCTTGTACACGGGGCGCCGCATGAGCAAGGTGTGGTCATGGCCGTCCACGGGATGGATCAAAATCAACACGGCGCTTTCACGGGGCGGTGGCACCAAGGCCAGGGCTTCTTCAATGGACGGCCGGGGATAACCGCTCAGGTCGGCAAAGGCGGCATGGCCGGACAATGGCCCGCGCAAGGCGGCGCGAAGTTTGGCGGGGGAGAGGGCCACGGTTCAGTGGTTGGCAAGTGCAGCGGCCAGTTCCCGGGCTTCCTTGCGGTAAGTATGCGGCCTGGAGGCGATCCAGCGCGCCTGCTGGCCAGCCTTGGCGGTATCGCCTTCGCATAACCAGCACAGGGCATTGTACCATTCCACTTGGTCACTGAAGGATTTGGCCTTGTAGTTCTCCAAAAAGTCCAAGTGCATTTCTGCTTTGTAGGGGTCCCCTGTGGCCAGCAGTGCATTTACCAAGTACAGGCGCGCCGCGAAGTTGCGGTTGTCACGTGCGATCACCCGTTCCAGGCCCGGAATGGCCTGGGCATATTGCTTGTCCGCATAATGGGCCATGGCATCCATCAGGTCGCTGTTGTCAGGGGTGCGTTCGCGCTGGCTGATGATGTCCGGCCAGGGCGTGAAGAAGCGGTCACAAAGGGATTTCGGGTTGCCGGGCCCGCAGGAAGCGAGCATTAGGAGCAGACCGATGGGGGCTGGTATGCGCATGGGTGCAAGTTAAAAGCTCTACAAGGCGATGAAGGACCTGCTTTCCGTTTGCCCGCGGACGGCCCGTGCGTTCAACAGCACAAATCCCGCGCGGCCCACTACGTGGTCGGCGGGAACAAAGCCCCAGTAGCGGGAATCCGAACTGCTGTCACGGCTGTCGCCCAGCACGAAGTAGTAGTCCTGCTTGATCACATAGCGCGTTGCTTCCCGCCCATTGACCAACAAGTCCCCGCCGGAGACCTCCACCGTGTTGTGCTCGTAGCGGCTGATGATTCGGTCGTACAACGGCAGGGTGAAGGCTGTGATGCCCACGGTGTCGCCCTTGCCAGGCACCCGGAGCGGGCCGTAGTCGTCGTTGTTCCAGCGGTAGTTCGGGCTGAAGGGGAAGATGTGGGCCGGGGTTCCGCCGTCTGCTTCGTGCCGGGTAACGCTGGCCACATCGCCGCGCTTGCGCAGTTGCCCGGCCAGTTTTTCGTTCAGTGGCAGGTCTATCAGCGTGCGCCCGCCAGTTACAAAATCGGGCGGGAGGCCCAGTTCCTTGAGCACGCCCGTTGCGGTTTCGCCAACCTTGAGCCTCACCGCCCACAGTGCGGTGGCATGCTCCGGGCCAGGCATGCGGTGCCCGTTCACCACTACCATGCCGTTGCGCAGTTCCACTTCATCGCCGGGCAGGCCAGCAATGCGCTTCACGAGCAATTGCCGCTGTGCCATGGGCCTGTCATCTTCCACCGGGTCGCGGAACACGATGATGTCCCCGCGGTCCATGCCCGTCCACACGGGCCAGCGTTCCACGCCCACCAGGTCGCCGGGCAGCAGGGTGGCGAACATGCTGGCGCTGCGCACGGTTACCCAGCGCAGAATGAACACATGTGCCGTGGCCAGCAGGGCGATGGCGAGCAGGAATGCCTTGCCCCATTCGGGCACGCGCGCCCACGCCGCCTTCAGCTTCATCTTACCCGGGTGAACAACCGCTTCCAGCGGATGCCCGCAGGGAAGCCGCCCTTCTCCGGATCGGCCGTGAGCCACACCAGCACCGCCTTGCCCACCACGTGGTCAAACGGTACGAAGCCCCAGAAGCGTGCATCCTGCGAACGGTGCCGGTTGTCGCCCATCATCCAGTAATAATCCTGCTTGAAGGTGTAGCTGTCCGTCTGCTTCCCGTTGATCCAGATCTGGCCGTTTTTCACCTGCAGGTCATTGTGCTCATACACGG
>JAFDZY010000321.1 GCA_018266685.1 Bacteroidota bacterium | reverse complement strand
TGGTTGTGGTAGCCGGTGAGGCTCGCAGGTTCGTGCAGCACTGCTTGTAGGTCAAAGCTGGAGCCTTTAATCTCAAGGATGCCAGACTGGCTGCCGTTCAGCACGGCACCAGCTTCGGTATAGGAGGTATCGGTGATGAGCCAATCCTGGCCCACCCCATGTGCGCCATGGATCTCGACCGTGAAGGAGTAGGGTCCGATGTATTGACTGCGCAGATCAAAAGCGTCCTTGGTGCAGCTGGATAAAACCATGGCCATGCCGGCCACCAAGCACACGCTGCACAAGAACCCGGTCATTGCCTTCATCATGCTCAACCAAAGGTAATGCCTCGGCTTTGCCAGACCCGGATAATGCAACAGAGGACGTAGTAGTCATTTCCACGGCATGTTCCGGGTCAGAACAAGATACAGGATAGAACCATGCTGTGCGCGATGCCATACAGACCTGATCGTTTGGAACCAATACCCTGCAATTGTAAAATGCAATTTTACAATTGCAGGGTATGCGCTGCCGGGCTTCCTACAGCTTCGCGTTCATCAACTTGCCGCCGTCGATCAGCTTGTGCAGGTACGGCGCGGTGCGTACGGCCTGCAAGGCTTCGATGTGTTTCATGCCGTGGCAATCGCTTCCCAACAGCTCGTACCAGCCCTTGTCCGTGATGCGTTCCGCGGCTTTCTGCACGGCGGGCCCGTAGGCACCGCCCAGCGCAATGGTGTTCAGTTGGAAGAGCACCCCGCGGTCCTTGAGCTTTTCCATCATGCCGGTGTCCGCATGCCAGAAGTTGTAGCGCTCCGGGTGCGCCAGGATGGGGGTGTAGCCTTGCGTTTGCATTTGGAACACAAGGTCCAGCAGCACAGCGGGCTCGCTGATGAAGGGAAGCTCGAACAGCACCAGGTCTTGCCGGATGGTGAGCACCTGCTGCTTGGCCACTTTTTCCTGCAGCGCGTGGTCCAGGTAGTATTCCGCAGCGGCTTCCACTTCCAGGGCGATGCCCGCTTCCTTGGCGGCCCGGCGCAGTTTTTCCAAGCCACCCAAAATCACCTCGGGCGGATTTTTGAAGCCGTCCGCCATGCTGTGCGGCGTGGTCCATACTTTGCGGAAACCGAGGTCTTCCATGGCCCGCAGCAGCTCCAGGCTGGCCTCCATGGTGGGCGCGCCATCGTCAATGCCGGGGATGAAGTGCGAGTGCATGTCGCATTTCAGCACGCCGAAGTCCACCGGCGGAAGGTCGGGTTTCCGTTTGCTGAACAAGTTGCTGAGGATGCTCATCCGCGATCACCGTACTGGGCCGCGTAGTAGTCCCGGTAGGCACCGGAGGTTACGGCCTGCAGCCACGGATCGTTCGCAAGGTACCAATCAACGGTCTGTTCCAGGCCCTGCTCAAAGGTGATGCCCGGTTTCCATCCGAGCTCGCGGGCTATCTTGGAGGCGTCGATGGCGTAGCGCAGGTCGTGCCCGGCACGGTCGGTGACGTAGGTGATCTGCTTGGCGCTTTCGCCCGGCGCACGGCCCAGCTTGCGGTCCATGATGGCACAGAGCAGCTGCACCAGGTCGATGTTCTTCCACTCATTGTGCCCGCCGATGTTGTACGTCTCGCCGTTCAGGCCTTGGTGGAAGATGACGTCGATGGCACGGGAATGGTCTTCCACCCACAGCCAATCGCGCACGTTTTCGCCCTTGCCGTACACGGGCAGCGGCTTTCCGGTGCGCAGGTTGTGGATCATCAGCGGGATCAGCTTCTCGGGGAATTGGTGGCTGCCGTAGTTGTTGCTGCAATTGCTGATCACGAAGGGCAGCTTGTACGTGTTGCCATAAGCGCGCACGAAGTGGTCGCTGGCGGCTTTGCTGGCGCTGTACGGGCTTTGCGGATCGTACGGCGTGCTCTCGGTGAAGAAGCCGCCATCGTGCAGCGAGCCGTACACTTCATCGGTGCTCACGTGGTAGAAGCGTTTCCCGTCGAATACGCCCTTCCACGCTTCCCGCGCCGCGTTCAGCAGGTGTACCGTGCCGGTGACGTTGGTCTCCACGAAAGCCATGGGGTCGCTGATGCTGCGGTCCACGTGGCTTTCTGCGGCCAAGTGGATCACGCCATCGGGTTTGTGTTGCGCGAAGACATTGGCCATGGCTGCGGCATCGCGGATGTCGGCCCTGACGAATGCATAGTTCGGCGCATGCTCTGCGTCGCGCAGGTTCTCCAGGTTGCCCGCGTAGGTGAGCGCATCCAGGTTGATGATGCGGTAGTGCGGGTATTTCTTCACGAACAGCCGCACCACATGGCTGCCGATGAAGCCGGCGCCGCCGGTGATGAGGAGGGTGCGGTCCATGATTTGCGCGGTCCGTTCACAAGCTCCAGTACGCCAAGCCGTCCACCTTGTTGCGGTAGGTGCCTTTCAGGTCCACCAGCACGCCCTTTGGCTTCAGGTGTTTCTTGAACCACGCTTCATCATGCCCGGCATACTCACTGTGGTTCACGGCCACAATGATCGCGTCATACGGCCCCTTGAAGGTGTGCGTTAGCTCATAACCATACTCGTGCTTTACCTCGTCGCTGTCCGCATGCGGGTCGGTTACGTCCACCTGAACGCTGAAGCTCTGGAGTTCCTTCACCACGTCCGCCACCTTGCTGTTGCGGATGTCGGTGACGTTTTCCTTGAAGGTGGCGCCCATTACCAGCACGTGCGCGTCGGTGGGGTTGGTGCCTGCGGCAATGATCTTCTTCACCGTTTGCTTGGCCACGTAGCCGCCCATGCTGTCGTTCACAAAGCGGCCGCTGTCGATGATCTGGGCATGGTAGCCCAGTTCCTTCGCTTTGAACACCAAGTAGTAGGGGTCCACGCCGATGCAGTGGCCGCCCACCAGGCCCGGCTGGAACTTCAGGAAGTTCCACTTGGTGCCGGCGGCCTCCAGTACGTCGTAGGTGTTGATGCCCATCCGGTTGAAGATGATGGACAGCTCGTTGGTGAGCGCGATGTTCACGTCGCGCTGGGTGTTTTCAATGATCTTGGCGGCTTCGGCCACCTTGATGCTGGGGGCCCGGTGAACACCCGCCTTCACCACCAGCTCGTACACCTTGGCCACGGTCTCGGCGCTCTCGGGGTCGCAGCCGCTGGAAACCTTTACGATGCTCTCAAGCGTATGTGCCTTGTCGCCCGGGTTGATGCGTTCCGGCGAATAGCCCACCTTGAAGTCTTCAATGAACTTCAGCCCGCTGAGCTGTTCAAGCAGGGGCACGCAGTCTTCTTCCGTGCAGCCGGGATACACCGTGCTTTCGTACACTACATGGTCTCCTTTCTTCAGCACTTGGCCCACGGTGCGCGTGGCTCCCAGCAAGGGGGTGAGGTCCGGGATGTTTTGTTGGTCGATGGGCGTGGGCACGGCCACAATGAAAAACTCCACATCGCGCAGGTCCTCAATGTCCGCCGTGAAGTGGATGTCGGCGCCTTCAAAGGCCTCCTTTTCCAATTCTTCGCTGGGATCCTCGCCGCGCCGCATCATGTCCACGCGCTTCTGGTTGATGTCGAAGCCCACCACCTTCAGCTTGCGTGCAAAGGCGAGTGCGATGGGCAGGCCCACGTAGCCCAGGCCGATCACCGCCAATTTTGCCTCCTTCTTCTTTAGCCGATCAAACAGTCCGTTCATTCCGTTTTTGGTAGATCCGTTCAATGATGTCCACCACCTTCAATCCTTCCAAGGCATTGGTGGTCATCGGTTTGTTGTTCTTCAGGGTGTCCACCACGTTCTCGATGATGTAGTGGTGGTTGCTGGCGCTGCCTTTGTAGGCGCCATAATCGTTCGCAGGGTTGGTGGGGGCGAGCTCCGGCATGGTGTAGTCCTGCACGTGGCAGTATTCCACCTGGTCCATGTATTGGCCGCCGATCTTCACGCTGCCCTTGCTGCCGATGATGGTGAGGCTGCTTTCCAGGTTTTTGTCCCACACACTGGTGGAGTAGTTCAGGCAGCCCATGCCGCCGTTGAGGAAGCGGAAGTTCACCAGGCCGCTGTCCTCGAAGGCCGTAAGGTCCTTGTGGTTAAAGTCGGCAAAACGCCCCTGGATGTCGGCGATGTCGCCGAAGAGCCAGTACATGATGTCCAGAAAGTGGCTGAACTGCGTGAAGAGCGTGCCCCCATCCATGTCGGCCGTGCCCTTCCAGCTCCCGGGCTTGTAGTAACGTCCATCGCGGTTCCAGTAGCAGTTTACCTGCACCAGGAAAATCTCGCCCAGGCGCTTCTCCTCCACCATCTCCTTGATCCACTGGCTGGGCGGGCTGTAGCGGTTCTGCATCACGCCGAACAGGTACCGGTGTTTTTGCAGGGCCTTGCCCAGCACGGCCTCGCAGTCGGCCTTGGTGAGGCCCATGGGCTTTTCGCACACCACATGTTTGTTGTGGTCCAATGCGGCAAGGCTTAGGGGCACGTGCAGCCCGTTCGGGGTGCAGATGTTCACCACGTCGATCTCCGGCACCGCCTCCAGCATGGCGCGGATGTCGGTGAAATAAGGCACCTCATATGCATCAAGGCCAAGCGCCTCCCGGGGCTTCACATCGCAGAGCGCCACCAGGCGGCTGTGCGGGTCGCGCGTGATCATCTCCGCATGGCGCTTGCCAATGTGGCCGCAGCCCACCACCGCAAAGTTGATCTTTTCGTTGCCCGTGCTCATGAAAGGCGCGTTACGCGGTCGTTGTTCAGTTGGTACTGCTGGCCGCTTTCCGGGCAGGTGGCTTCGCCCTTCGCGTTGAACTTCAGCTTGTGGCCGTATTCGCTCATCCAGCCGGCTTGCCGGGCGGGATTGCCCACCACCAGAGCGTAGGCCGGGACGGTTCTCGTAACCACTGCGCCCGCGCCGATGAAGGCGAATTCACCGATGTCGTGCCCGCACACAATGGTGGCGTTGGCACCAATGCTGGCACCCTTGCCCACGTGCGTTTTGGCGTACTGGTCGCGGCGGTTCACGGCGCTGCGCGGATTGGTGACGTTGGTGAACACGCAGCTGGGGCCGAGGAAGACGTCGTCCGCACACTCCACGCCGGTGTACAGGCTCACATTGTTCTGCACCTTCACGTTGTTGCCCAGCTTCACGCCCGGGCTTACCACCACATTTTGCCCGATGTTGCAGCGCTCACCAATGATGCAGCCCGTCATCAAATGGCTGAAATGCCAGATCCGGGTGCCCGCTCCGATGGTGCAGCCTTCGTCGATCACGGCGGTGGGATGGGTGGTGTAGCGCATGGAAATTTCGGAGCGCGAAGGTAACGCCCTGCTGACATCTTGCACGCCCGGCCTACCTTGGCTGCCTCCATGCTCCTGGATGCCTTGCTCGCGCTGTTGGTGGCCGCACTGGCCAGCTTCATCGGTTCCCTGCAGGCCGGGCTGGTGAATACCGCCGTGCTGGCCGCCACGTTGCGCCACGGCCCCCGGATGGCGCGGAGCACGGCTTGGGGCGGGGCCTTGCCGGAGTTGCTCTATTCCGCCATTGCCTTTGTGGCGGCCAACCGCATCCTGGCTTTCACGGAGCGCCTGCACATCAGTCCGGAGCGCATTACCGCAGTGGTGCTGGTGGGTCTTGGACTGTACATCGCCCTGGCCATGAAGCCGTTCCACATCAAGGACCAGCCCGATGTGCGCAGCGGCTTCCGGCGGGGATTGCTGTTGGCGCTGATGAACCCGCAGCTGGTGCTGTTCTGGTGTGGCGTGCGCTTAGGTTCGGAAGCGTTGGGCATAAAATTGCACGGCTGGGGCGCTTTGGCGGGTTTCAGCATAGGGGCCTTTATCGGTGCCATGGCCTTGCTATTGCTGCTGATCCGGGTGGGGGGCCACATGCGCGAGCGCATGGCGGACAAAACCCTCATCCTGCTGTTCCGCTCGCTGGGCGTGGTGCTGGTGCTAGCCGGGGTGTGGGCGTGGGTGGCGGGGTAGGGTGGTTCACCGTTGGGTGCTGTGCGACGGGCGTTGGATCGCATACTGGCAACCCACCACAATACCTCCGCTGTACAGATGACCGGAGATCGGTGCATTATAAATCTTCAGCATGCCGTACCGTACAGTGGGGGTGAAAGTCAGTGAGATCCGGCCGCTGGGCGCATAGCGAACGCCGAACCCGATCGAGGGGGACAGGTTGAACGGGAGGTAGCCGCGAGAACCCTTTGCAGTATGCCGTTCCACCCTGTCGTTGAAGTGCTTGTAATAAATTGTCTCTATTTCCAACAGCCACTCTGCTACGAAGCCAAGCACTGCCCGGAACTGGACTTTTGGACCGGATGTATGGTACGTGGCCAACAAGGGAACCCCGAGGTAGCGGAAGCGGTAAGTGTACTCCACCTCCCTCGGTACCAGAGGGTCCGTCACGCCATCCAAGGTCAGAAGGGTGATCGGCCGTGTGCGGTATCCCTGCTCCGCATACTGCAGTCCTGTTTCCACGCCCCACGGTCCGGGCAGTTCCGCTGCTGCAGTAGCACCCACGGTGAATCCTGTCCGGGGGATCTCCTGTTCATCTCTGTCCTGGACGATCGAGGAGGTCGCTGGTGCCTCGTCCCCGGCTTTCAACGTGCGGTAGCACAAGTCCGGGGAAGCCGCGATGCCGAAGCGGATCCATTCCGGTGCTTGCGCAGCCTCCTGCCCTTGCGTGGCAACAGCCAATAGGAACAGCAGCGAAATTGCAACGGACCTCATTGTCCGCCCAAGGTATGGACTGAAATTGCGATCGGCACCGCGCTCCGGTCCTTGCCCAGGCTACGTTGATCTGTGCGGACCACCACTCCGCGCTGGGCGTGGTGCTGGCGGGAGTTTGGGCCTGGGTGGTGGGGTGATCGGCCCAACATCGTTTGTTCTGGAAGCTTGCCGACTTTATATTGCACAGGTAATCAGTTTCAAATGCATTTTGCAGTCACACATTTTACCCGGTCAACCTGGACGATCCTTGTTGCCTGCTTTGCGGCCGCCCCATTGCTTGCCCAACAAGTAAACGTGGGCTTGTATTCCACATCGGTTGCTGATTCATTTGATGTTAAGGTATTTTCAGATGGACCTGTTTTAGATGGAATGATTCTGGGGGCAACATTCACTTTCCGGTGGGAGAGTTCCGCTGGTGGAACTATAAACTACACCAATATCCATTCTTCATGTATGGCGAACCCAGTGCTCTCTCCTAATGGGTTGCAAGATGTGTTAGGATTCCGATATGTGACAATGAATATTTTCGAACTAAGGCCACTAGGCACTGGTTGTGCGATAACCACTGAAGGCCTCACGCTTTTTAGTTTTAAAATCGAAAATCTATCCGGTTGCCATCATGTTGGTTTGGTACAAAACGCCTGGACCAACATGAACAATCTTGATTATTGGTTTGAAGTAACACCGGGTAACGGTACTACTGGAGCCATCATCACGGATCCAATTTCGATCGGGAGCTGCCCACCTTGCGAACCAGCGGTCATCGCGCAGTCCAGCGCCGATCCAGTGCCTTATTGCGGTGAAGGTGTTAACCTGGAGGTTGAAGCATCCGGTACTTTACCGGATTACGCTTGGTATCGTCCGGACAGTACGCTTCTATCCTGGCTGCCGGAGGTATATGCGCAATATGAAGCGCCGGGCCAGTACACCGTGGTGGTGAGCAATGCCTGCGGTGCAGATACGGCACAGGTGAACGCGGTGGTGGATTCCAACTTGTGCGTGCCCGTATTGATCGATAGTGCATGGTTCACACCGTGGAACTGGGGCATCTATTCAGGGGTACAGTTCCATCAAACCTCTGTGGGCAGTTGTCCGCAATACGAATGGACTATGCCGTGGGGTGAAACGCTTTTCACCGACGTGTTGCACCAATTGAACGTGCCTAACCCTACTGAGGGAGACTACACGCTGGTGGCCTCCAATGCCTGCGGATCCGATACCTTGGTGCTTCACGTTGTACCGCCGGAACCTTGTGAAGGACCCATTCTCGGCAATGCGACCATCACGGCGGCAAACCTCTGCGAAACCGGCACGGCGGTGTTTGATGTCCCCGTAAGCGGCCCCGGCCCCATCACCACGCGCTGGTACAACCCCGAAGGGCAGCTGATCACCGGCTCGTCCCATTTTACCATCCCCTATGCACCATGGGGAACCTACACCTTTGTTGCCAGCAATTACTGCAGGGCGGATACCATCACGGTGTTCCATGGCCCGGCGGATACAACCGGACTGTACACCTGCCAGCCACCGCAGCTGCTTGGCCTTTCCGCAATCCCCGTGGCCTGCTACAACGATACCGTGAACATCGTGGCTTCCGTTGCGCTCTCCGGGCCTTGCGCCACGCTGGTGTGGAGCAATGTGCAAGTGCTTTCCACCTCCGGGGATACGGTGGTTGCCCGGCTTACCTCCGACCAACCACCCATGCTCACCGCCACCAACGCTTGCGGGCAAGTAGTGGCCGAAGCGCCAATGGAACTGATCTTCCCGGTGACGTATGACCGCAACCTGTGCCGCGTGTCCGAACCCATTTCACTGGATTCCCTCCTGGCCCCTTATGGCATGCCGTACAGTGGCGGCCAGTGGCAGTTGGCCGGCGTGGACCATGGCCTGTTCTACGATCCAGCGTTGGACACCTCCGGCATCTATCAGTACATGGTAGACACAAACGGCGTGTATTGCAGCGTGGTGGATTTCGGGCTGCATGAATTCCCCGGCGTGTATGCGGGCGAGGATTCCTCGGTCACGGTGTGCAGCAGCGATCCGCCCTTTGCCTTGTTCAACCTGCTGGGCGGCCAACCGGAAACGGGTGGATCATGGCGCTTCGGCTTGCTGGCTGCCAGTAGCATCTTCGACCCGGCGGTGAACACTCCTGGCGCATACATGTACAGCATCCAAACGTTGGGCAGTGGCGGTGGTTGCTACGATTTCGCCTTTGTGACCGTTGCCGTGGACACTGCCAGCACGTGGTATGCCGATGCGGACGGCGATGGCCTTGGCGACGCCGCGGACACCTTGCTGGCATGCGCGCAACCGTCCGGCTTCGTTTCCACCGCCGATGATGGATGCCCGCAGGTTTTTGGTACTGTGGGCGATCCCTGCGATGATGGCGACGCCAACACGATCAACGATACGCTGGGCGTGGACTGCGTCTGTGCCGGTGAACCGGGAAGCGGCATTGCGGAAACCGATCAGGCCAACATGGGCGTTTGGCCCAACCCGAACAGCGGCGATCAATTCTACCTGCAAACCCCGGGCGGCACGGGAAAAGTGGCGGTGGCGGTCACCGATGCAACCGGTCGTTTGGTGTTGCAGGCGAACATCGTGGCCTCATCCGCCCCGGCGCTCATAGACTTGCCGCCAGGCTTGGTTGCGGGGAATTATTTCGTCCGTGTGGAAACGGAGCGGATTGTTGCCGTGCGGCGCTTGGTAGTGGTGCGCTGAAGTACGGCACTTGGGCCCCTACCCACGGGATCCCGGATCAGCAGGTGCTTGGCCGTTCCGCCCTTCCACCAAGCGCAGGGTGCGCAATGTTTCCGTGAGCTCGTCCAGTGCGCCCGCTTCCAACGGGGCTACTTTCCACCGCACGTTCCGCAGCCATACGTGGGCCAGTTCCTCACTGAATCCCGCGTTCTGCATCACCAATTCCACCGTGTGGGGACCGTCCTTCAAGGCTTCCGCCTCGCTGCGCAGAACGGACATGGCCAGTTCAATGGCTCCGGCATGTTGTTGCGCAAAGTCATTGCGGGCCGTGATCACAAAGCCGGGCCAAGGGGCGCGCACCACGTCCACGCAACGCATGATGCCTGCATCCACGTAGCGTTGGGTGACGTAGTGCTCCCAAAGGAAGATCACCGGGGAACCCTCCTGCATCCGCTCCGCTGCACCGGCCATGTTGTGTACCACTTCCAGATCTCTTTCCGCAGGCCGCCAACCTTGCCTTTCGGCGTGCAGCATGGCCATGATGTGGCTGCCACTGCCCAAGCGGCTGATCGCATAAGGGATCCCTTTCAGGTTGTCAGCCTGTAAACCGGATCCCGCAGGCACATGCACGCCCCATGGCAATGCACTTTCCACAAAGCCGCCCACGATGCGGTGCGGGCCGCCGTTGAGGATGTCGCGCTGCGCACCTTCGGTGACCAGCACCGCCATGTCCAGCTCTCCGTCGCGCAGCATCTGGCACATGCGGCCGGTGCCCTCATGCACCTCGTGCCAGTGCAGCTTGATGCCCGCCTGCGCAAACCGGCGCTTCTCCATGGCCAAGTGCCAGGGCAGGTTGTAGGGCTCAGGGACACCGGCTACACGTAGGTTCATTCTGCGGATGGGAGGGTGATATACAGGCCACAGATTTCACAGATTGCATGGATGGTATGGGTAAAAGGGCTATCCTCAGATTTCACGCAGGGGATGGGTGATAAGGTTATCCACAGATTACGCAGATTACACAGATGGGAGAGGGGAGGCTTGGAGGAATCGGCCCGTCGGCTAGGGCATTCATTTGTGTAATCTGTGCAATCTGTGGTGTATTATCCGTGGAATATTCACCGCCCTAATTCACGAAGCGCACGTGCTTTAAGCTGGTCTCCCCGAAGTTCAACAACAAGCCCCTGCCGAGGTTACTTGCCCTGAGGTAGTTGAGCACTTGGGCTTCGTCGGGCCCGCCGATGGCTTTCTGTGCCTTCAACTCCACCACTACTTCTCCGTAGCAGATGAAATCCACACGGAAGGAAGTGGCCAGCACCTGCCCTTTGTAGAACACCGGGAGCTTCACCTCACGCTCAAAAGGTATCCCTTGTGTTCGGAATTCGATGGCTAAGGCTTCTTGGTACACGCTCTCCAGGAATCCCTTGCCGAGCTCGGTGTGGACGTTCATCGCCGCACCGATGATGGCGTAGGTCTGTGGGTCGCGGTCGGACATGGTCGAGGGCTATTGCACGGCGGGGGCGCCCTATAGTTCTATCCACAGATTACACAGATGGGGGAGGAAAGGCTTTGGGAAATCGGCCCGTCGGTCGTGGCATTCATCTGTGTAATCTGTGAAATCTGTGGATGGCATTTCCATGGATCACACAAGACGCGGGCTTTACTTCCGCACGTACCCCTCGAAGCTGTTGTGCTCCTTCTCGTTCAGCTCTGTTTTGCTCAGGCCCTTGAAGTAGGCGTATGTGATCTTCAGCCCTTCGGCGCGGTTCACCTTGGGTTGCCACTTCAGGAGTTTCTTGGCCAGGGTGATGTCCGGCTTGCGCTGCATGGGGTCGTCCTGCGGCAATGGCTTGTAGATCAGCTTTTGCTTGGTGCCGGTGAGCTTCACGATCTCCTGGGCGAACTGCTTAATGGTGATCTCCGCCGGATTGCCCACGTTCACCGGGCCTGCGTAGTCGCTCTTCAGCAGGCGGTAGATGCCTTCCACCAGGTCGTCCACGTAGCAGAAGCTGCGCGTCTGGTTGCCCTTGCCGAAGATGGTGAGGTCTTCACCGCGCAGGGCCTGGCCGATGAAGGCAGGTAGCACGCGGCCGTCGTTGAGGCGCATGCGCGGGCCGTAGGTGTTGAAGATGCGCACGATGCGCGTTTCCAGGCCATGGTAGGTGTGGTAGGCCATGGTGATGGCCTCCTGGAAGCGCTTGGCTTCGTCGTACACGCCGCGCGGACCCACGGTGTTCACGTGGCCCCAGTATTCCTCGGTCTGCGGATGCACCTGCGGATCGCCGTACACCTCGCTGGTGCTGGCCACCAGGATGCGCGCCTGCTTGGCCAAGGCAAGGCCCAGCAGGTTGTGTGTGCCCAGGGAACTCACCTTCAGTGTCTGAATGGGGATCTTCAGGTAGTCGATGGGGCTGGCGGGGCTGGCGAAGTGCAGGATGTACTTCAGCTTGCCGGGCACATGCACGTACTTGGTGACGTCGTGGTGGTGGAACTCGAAATCACTGCGCTTGAACAAGTGCTCGATGTTCTTCAAGCGCCCTGTGATCAGGTTATCCATCCCGATCACGTGGTAGCCTTCCTTCAGAAAGCGGTCGCAGAGGTGCGAACCCAGGAAGCCGGCGGCACCGGTGATCAACACGCGTTCCTTCTCCTTGGCCGCTACAGGTTTGGCGGAGGGCTTGCTCTTGGCGGCGGTGGCCTTTTTTGCCATGTCAGGCTTTGGCTTTGATGGGGGCGTTCACCGTTTGGCGGCCTACGCTTACGTAATGGAAGCCCAGGTCCTTCATCTCCTCCAGGTCGTACAGGTTGCGGCCATCGAAGATGGTTTTCTCCTTGAGCGATTTTTCCAACTTGGCCATTTCGGGGTTGCGGAACGTGGCCCATTCCGTGGCGATGATGAGCGCGTCGGCGCCTTCCAGTGCGGCGTATTCGTCCTCGGCGTAGCGCAC
Organism: Bacteroidota bacterium; assembly: GCA_018266685.1. Lineage (GTDB taxonomy): Bacteria > Bacteroidota > Bacteroidia > Flavobacteriales_F > PHOS-HE28 > PHOS-HE28. The sequence continues at coordinate 1,288 of JAFDZY010000321.1, read as the reverse complement.
CTTGTCGCCAATGGTCTTCCTTACGTTGTCCATGGCTTCGGGGTCGAACGCGGTTACCGTGGCCCCGGCCTGCACCAAGGCCTCGATCATGTACAGGGCAGGTGCCTCGCGGATGTCGTCCGTGTCCGGCTTGAAGGCCAGGCCCCAAAGGGCGAAGTGCTTGCCGCGCAGGTCGTTGCCGAAATGGGCCTTGATCTTGTCCACCAAGGTGGTCTTTTGGCGCTCGTTCACCTTCATCACGCTGTTGATGATCTGGAACTTGTAGCCGGCCTGCTCCCCGCTGTGCGCCAGCGCTTGTACGTCCTTGGGAAAGCAGCTTCCGCCGTAGCCGATGCCGGGGAAGAGGAAGCGCTTGCCGATGCGGCTGTCGCTGCCGATGCCGATGCGCACCTTGTCCACGTCGGCGCCCACGGCCTCGCAGAAGTTCGCGATCTCGTTCATGAAGGTGATCTTCACGGCCAGGAAGGCGTTGGCGGCGTATTTGGTGAGCTCGGCGCTGCGTTCGTCCATGAAAAGGATGGGGTTGCCCTGCCGCACGAACGGCTTGTAGAGGTCCTCCATCAATTTCTGCGCCCGTGCGCTGCTGGTGCCCACCACCACACGGTCCGGTTTCAGGAAGTCGTCCACGGCGAAGCCTTCACGCAGGAATTCGGGGTTGCTCACCACGTCAAACGGCACGCGGGCGTGTTCGGCCACGGCTTCGCGCACCTTTTCCGCGGTGCCCACGGGCACGGTGCTCTTGTCCACGATCACCTTGTAGTCGGTGATGATCTTGCCCAATTCCTTGGCCACGCCCAGCACATATTTCAGGTCGGCGCTGCCGTCCTCGCCGGGGGGCGTGGGCAATGCCAGGAAGATGATCTGGGCCTGGTCCACGGCTTCCTTCAGGTTCGTGGTGAACAACAGGCGCCCCTGCCGAATGTTCCGCTCGAAGAGCACGTCCAGGTGCGGCTCATAGATGGGCACTTCGCCCGCCTTCAGCTTTTTTACTTTTTCCTGGTCGATGTCCACGCATACCACGTGGTTGCCGGTTTCGGCAAAGCAGGTGCCGGTAACCAGCCCCACGTATCCTGTTCCTACTACTGCAATGTTCATGTGTCGATGTCCTGGCGGATTTTTTTCGCCCGCGCTTTTAGTGGTTGAAGAAGGCTTTCACCGCGCCGGTGATGTGGCCGATCTGTTCGTTGTCGAGCTCGGTGCTCATGGGCAGGGAGATCACTTCCAAGGCCAATTGCTCAGTGACCGGAAGCGATCCCTGGGGTTGGCGACCGCCCTTGTACGCATTTTG
>JAFDZY010000320.1 GCA_018266685.1 Bacteroidota bacterium | reverse complement strand
GGTGGCTACGCTGTGGCTACACAGCCCGGAAAAAGAAAAAGCGCACTACTGTTTAAATAGCGCGCTTTCCTTTGCTGACTTGGTGCCGGAGACATGAATCGAACACGCGACCTTCTCATTACGAATTTTCTCCGGCGGTTCAATCAGAATTATACAGAAGCAGCGACGAACGTAAGTCATTGTCGCCGTTGAAGTTTCCACACTCTGCGGTAGAGGCGGTTGCAACGCAACCTCCTGCAAAACGCGCTATCAGTGTGCCAGAGTTGTGCCACGCGGATCGACGCGCCGAGCCAGCAAAAAGCCGAGGCCCGCCAGTGCTTCCGACTACGCGCGATAAAGCGCAACACAGCTGCTTTGCCTGCTTTGGCGCCGTCGAACGCGACTCCAGGCTTATTTCCCCACGGCAAATTTTCAGGCCGTTAGCCCATTGAAAGAGGCGTCTTCCCCAGCGAAGACGCCTCTTCCTTTTTGGCAGTTCGACATCGCACTTGCCCCCAGCTTATCGCCCCGTGACCGCATTGGATGCCGCCGGCACGATTCGGGGCGTTGGTCGACACAACACCCAATTCAACAGATCAAAGGAGCCTAACCATGGCACGACATCACAACCAAATTTCGTCCTTCAGCACGTTCGCTGGACTGGCATCTCCTTACGGGACTGTCACCATCAATCGCTTCACGCCGATGCAAGGACTTCACCCCACGCAGCAGGCCCAATCGCCGGAACAAATCGAGACGGCCCCAACTTCGCGGTACTTGCCCATCAAGAAGATGGCCTTGGCGTACAGCGACTTTGTCAGCGAAGGGGCATTGCGCCACTTGGTGTGGCAGGCGGAAGCATATGAGAAAGCTCCGAAATCGGGGCTCAAGTCCAACGGCTTCTTGGCCGTCATCGTCCGGCCACCAGGCCAAAGAAAGGTTCTTCTTGATCGTGTCGAGTTCGAGAAGTGGCTGACGTCCCAGCAACGCAACGCACGCTGAGGAGGGTCTGAAATGAATTATCTGATTCAAGCCAGCGACTTCGATGCAAATTCGTTGTTGCGCACTGCTCAAGAGCACTTTGACATGGTTCGCCAAAACCCTTTCCTGAGAGGGGAGCTTGTTCACCAGGGCTATTTGGAATTCGAGTTGGAATCCGGATTGATGCTGCGGCTGACCATGGAAGAGACATTTGTCATGAATGTGGTCGTCACTGAACCCAAGAACGGGATGATCAATGTCTCTTTGCCTTTCATCACTCGTTGGGATGACATCGAATCAAGGCCTCCAACGTGGGTGAATGCAGTCATCAATGGCTTCTTCCGATCTGGAAAGCTGTCTCGATTTTCGAGATTTTGGGACGGTGAAGTTCTTCTTAAAGAGCTTGCCACGCTGACTGGCAAGAGCACCGTCGATCTTGCCAATGAGGTATTGAAGGCCAAACAAGCGACGGATGACTTTGCTCAACAACTCATGGCCATGTCGGTGGACATGAGTGAGCCAAAAGCTGAGAACTGGATCGTGGATATCCGTGGCTTCATGTTGGCAACCGTGATCGGGCACTACAAGCAGTAGATGGCTCCCGGCGAAGGAGGCGCGCCTAGCTGCGCCTCTTCCAATCCGCGCCTTATCCAGTTCAATGAATTAGGAAAAATATGTCTGAAAAAACTTTTGGGCCGAAGCGCCCGCAGGTACTCCAACTGGGCAAGCTTCTGTCCGCAAAGCTGACGCCTGATACACCGCTGCTTGGTGATCTGATCTTTGCAAAAACCATTGGCATGGTCGCAGGACCTCGTGGGGGAGGTAAATCGTTGCTTGCAATGCTCATGGCCTATGCGGTGGCCAGCGGCAAACCTGTTGAGCCTTGGGGTAAGGGAGCGGGAATGCCTGTCGCGTATTTGGACGGGGAGATGCGCGCCATTGGTTTTCAGCGCCGCCTCCGCCTCCTGCACGCAAGAAATTCGGATGAGGCATCCATCCGGCGAGTCAATCAGAACCTGCACATCATCAGCCGAGATTACGCCGAGGATGTAATTGGATCGATTGACCAAGTAGAAGGGCAGCAAAGAATCGACGCTTTGATTCCCGATGACACCCAGCTCATCGTCGTAGACAACCTGTCCGCGTGGACCAGTGGGGGCCGCGAAGACGGCGGTAGTTGGGCCACGATCAAAGCGTGGCTGATTGCGAAACGACTGCAAGGGACGTCGGTGCTGTTGGTGCACCACACGGGCAAGAACGGCAAGCAGCGAGGATCAAGTGCCCACGAAGACTTGCTGGACTTCTCGATTCTGCTCAGCCCATTGCCGAGTAACGAGGGTCAACAAGATACGCGATTCACTGTGGATCACACGAAGTTGCGTGACCACATCCCGCGGCTGAAGTCGCGGTACGAGTTCACCATCTATACGGAGGACGAAAAGCTGTTCTTCGAGTCCATGCCTGCGGGCATGCGTGTGTCTGAGCACGCGAAGGAAATGTTGGCGATGCACCTGAAAAACGTCCCGATGTCTGTCATCGCTGAGAAGTACCAGGTCAACAAATCGACTGTGTCTCGGGCAATCCAAAAGTTGAAGGAGCTGGCTGCAAGCCAGGCCCAGGACTTGGCCGTTGCGTAGTTGCAAACCCTAGGCACACGCGTCCTTGCAACGCAACGTGTGCCCAGCTCAATTCGCCGCAACGCAACGGCCAGAGCGCCGTGCGGTGTGGCACCAAACAAGGAACCAATATGAAAGAGAAGCCGCAAGCGCCGGCCTACGGGTTTGGCGCGCGTACCACCAAGATTCTCAGCACCATGGCTGGGCGCTCGAAGTCGCCGCAAACGGCAGCCAATCGCGCCATGAGTAATACCGTAAGTAATACGGTGAACCAATCAGACATGCAGCTTCACCATGCCAAGTTGATGGAGTGCACCAATATCGACACTGTGGGGGTTGAGCTTGCACATGCCGATGCCAGCTTGCCACGGGCTTTCACTGTTATGGGTCCTCATGGTGAGCCCATTCCAGATTCGCATTGGGGTCGTGGTCGTGCGGAATCTGATTTCGGCGCCAAGACAATCCGCGTTTGGGCGCGTGGCCGAAAGACCAAGAAGTCTGAGGGCGCCAAACAGCGTCTGCTCTATATCGAGGGCAGTCCGGCCTATCACTACCAAGGACACAACGTGGTGTCGTCGAATGACCTGACCATGCTGACGCATGAGATGGTCAAGGCGGTACACGAAACGCACCCGCTGAATCTGCATCGTGACCTGCGGCTGTTGCTGGCCCGAGGCCGGTATGCCGAAGTCACGCGGTTGGACGTTGCCGTCCTGGTGCGTGTGCCAGACGGAATGTCCAAAGCAGCGTTGGTCAACGCCGTTGCCCTGGCCAACGTCATGGCAGGCGGCAACATGAGCCTGTACGCCAATGAGGCCACGTATGGTGACCCGAGTTCGCAAATGCAAGCCTGGAAGCTCTACGACAAATTCTTAGAGCTGTTGAGGACGGGCAAGTTTGAATTGCCTGACTCCGCTGCCAAGGAAGCTTTGACTGACCTTTGCAACCGGACGTTGCGGCTGGAATTCGTCTATCGCAAGAAGTTTTTTCAGAACCATGCTTTTTTCAAAGGCCGCCCCGCGTATCCCGCGCATTTGACGCCGGATTTGATCGCGTGGATGGTGATGGAGTCATTGAACCGACTGCATCTGAAAGGGCGCGTCCACCGGCGTTATGGCATGGACGAATTGATGTCTATCCCGCTGCCATACCGAAGCACCTTTGCCCACTGGCAAAACCGCTTGGAGGTGCGCCAGTTTCTGGAAAGTGATGCAGAGTTCAAGAAACACCAGCGATATCTCCGTGGGCGGTTGGGCATCAATATCGAAGACGAGCCACCTTCCGTCATCGTTGAGCCCGTGGAGTTGTATGACATCCTGCACCCGAGGAATTTTGTCCCTGCACCTGATGTCGTCAAAACTAATCCAACCGTCTTTCACCAAGCCTGCATGAAGGCCGCTGTTCGGCACCAGATGGACAAAATGGGGCGCAACTCGGTGGGGGTCGGGATGGCACCCATCCCCGTGCAGTTCGTTGATGACGATGAACGCGTGTGATGGCGCTGCCGCTGTGCGGCCATTCGCGCCGCTGCAAGGTGTCGAGCATGGCAATTTGGTAGCCGTTGTATATCAATGGAGCCAACCTGCCATGACGATGCTTTCACGCTGGGGAAACAGCCTGGGGCTGCGCCTACCGAAGTACGTGACAGAACGGGCCGCGCTGCAGGCCGGGGACCACGTCCATGTCCGCTTGCTGGACTCGGGAGAAATCCTGGTTCGTGTTGCCCGTGCCAAAGACATTCCCGCCGTCTTTCGACCGCTTCAGGGCAATGGAGTGCCAGCTGCTTCTCAACCGCTCACTGACGAAGACGTGCTGAAGGGGTGGTGACTGTTAGTCCGGCCCAAAAGTGCCGCCAGCGGCCTTCGTGTCGCATAGGCATGTTCCGCGACAACACCGGGAGGTCGGATGCGCTGGACGCCATCTGCCTTGACATCAGGGTTGATTTTGTACATCATGGCTGCAGCCGATGAAAGCGCCTAAGACTCAAGAAATTTACGCTCCAAAGGATGTGGCCATTCCGGCTCGGCTGGGAGGTGGGGTGCTGAAAGAGCGGGTCATCCGCGAGCTGCCGTCCAAGAAGGTCGTCAGCTATGCGCTGGCCTACATCAATCCGCTGATCTTCAGCGGCGACAACGGCCGCGTGCTGGGGTACGACAACAGCCACGGGTACTCGCATCGGCACTACAAGGGTGTCATCACGCCGGAGCCCTTTACCAGCTACGAATCACTGTATGACCGGTTCGAGCAAGAGTGGCAGGCCCTTGCCATCAAGTTCGTGAATGGAGAAGAGATATGACCAAGGCAAAGATCACGCTGGCAGACTTCGCCAAGAGCACTGAGCTGCAGGAACACGCTCGCAAGAGCCGAGCAGTGGCGCGTGCGCTGGACGAGAAGGCGGACGTGCTGCCGTATGCCAAGACGTTCACCAGCTACGAGTTCGAGGACTTCCTGAGCCAGCTCACCCCCAAGCGGTTCGAGCTGTTGCGGCTGGCCAGCAAAGGACGCCGATCCATCGCGGATTTGGCAACTGCGGCCCACCGTGATCAGAGCGCCGTGTCGAGGGACGTTGCCAAGCTGAGCCAGTTGGGCTTGGTCAAAGTGGAAGTGGTTACCAATGAAGGGCACGGGCGCAAGAAGATCGTGATGCCGGTTGCCACCACGATCTCGATCAACGCGTCGATTGCAACGGCTTGATCTCTTTCGTGGGTCTAAGGCGCTGCTGCAGCTATAGGGACGCTCAGAAGCTGGTTAAATTTGCGAGGGGCACAGGGAACTGCGACGATTCTTGCCCAGTCGGCAGACTCAGTGTGTAAACTGATCAGTCTAAGAAAAATCTGATGCAGGGAGTCTGTGTGTACGTCTGGCCCGATCATTACCCGCAATCTTGTCCACCAAATAACTCCATCGAATTGAACGGTTCCGTTTACCGTTTTATCAATGGGGCAAACCCGACTGAGCGTGACTTCCATTCATATTACGAACGTCAGCCAGACAAGGACTGGGGTGTTGACGCGTGCAAGGCGCGTGGACTTTCAGTTCTCCGAACTTTCGCTGACTGTGGAGAGATGAGGAAGGCCATTCCCGCACTGCGCAAAAAGCGGGTGGCCATGGCTTCTATATCAATAGCGACAGGTTTAGTAGCATCGACGCCATCAAATTCGTGTGAAGGACATTGCACTTGGTGGCGTTCGCTTCAACCTTCAGATGTCGTTGAATTTTTTACGACATTTGAGGAGAAAAATGAGGTTGGCCATGCATAACCTTCCTGTCGGCACGCCTCTGGGTGCTCTGTTAATCGATACTGTTATTGAGTACTACGACTTCCCTCGTCTATTTGTTTGCCGAAGCAATCTTGGTCAAAGCTATTTTGCTTTGTCTACCGCTGATGATGGCGATACCTACGAATGGTTATATTTGGCGGTGTCTGAGTTGCGAAAATCGGCGCTGTTGCAGGGCCGACTTCCGTTGGCTTCTGCCTTCAAAGCTCCGGAGTCTGGTTACGTTCTAAAAGTTGTGACGTACGAAAAGGAAATTTCCCCGCTTGTTAGCTATCTGCTTCCGGAGCAAATTCCAGTCGAAGATTTACCCGACCCTGCTTATAGCATAAGGGTTTCGCCGCAAGACGTAGCGCATCAATCGACTCGGTCACTGCCAGGAAGCGTCGCTACTGCAACTCGTCGGGAAACCTTTGACTACAGAATATTCCCCGGCCAACGAGGAGTCCATGAAATTCCAGCAAGAAAACTTGGAGGAATTCTCACTGTAACTCAGGAGCTTGTGGATGCTTTAGGTCAAGCTTCAAATGGTGATCCTACAATTCGCGGCCCCATATCAGGAGAAATTCTTCAGCGCACCCGTCTTCAGGTGACCCAAACTTTTCAAGGGTCTTTTGGCGTGCAGTTTTCAGCAGCAGAGTTCAGCGATTTGCTAGATCACTCTTTGGTCTCCAAGGCACTATTGGAATTTGCAAACATTCTTCAGGCAAAAGACTCTGAAGATCAGCTTAGTAATAAACTGCACACACTCAAAGGACGTGTGACTTCAAAATACAGGCGTCTCCTGAAGGAGTTGGCGGATCTAAATTCTGGGATTGAATTTGATTGGGGGTCTGTAAATCCTGGTATGGGAGGAACTTTTGAAATGAGTTCTGAAGAGGTCAGGAGTGCATACACCATAGTTGATCGTATGGAAGTGGCTATGGCCGAGGAAATGACAGTTAGCGGAAAGCTCATTGGATTTAACTCTCGCACCAGACGCTATGAAATTATGTCCAGCGACGACGGGAAGTCATACAGCGGAAAAGTCTCTGATGATGTGAAACTTGAAATACCAAATCCGGCAATTGGAAACTTTTATGAAGTCGATCTTCGGATGTTGATTGAAACCCAGTCTACGTCGGGTGATGAACTCATCCGTTGGGTGCTAGTTCGCTTAGGTCCTAATCGATAAGGTGATTTTGTGAGTGCCCATAATTCAATTGCGGCACTGTGAAGCCTATGCAATGACACACCCGACAGACCCGCTTCTTCAGTACGAATACGGTGGCACCATATTTTTTCTGCCTTCTGTCGATAACTCTTCGGCTATTTGCAAGTTGGAGTTCACGATTTGGGGGGAGGACATTGTTGCGCGTATTAGTCTTCGAGACACCCACTATCAAATAGAAGATGAATTGCTTCTGTGCCCGGATGGCGAAAACAGGCTCCGATCTAAAAGGGGAATGTGCCCATATGGAACCAGTACAACGGTTCAATTAGTTTTGATTAGAGATAGGTTGACCCACGTAATTGTGGGTGAGAAACCTCATTTGCGAGTGGTGGGTGAATGGATCGAGCGCAAAGAGGACAAGGCTGGCAAGGTACGAACGGAAACTTGGGGTATAGAAGGTTTGCTCAAGCGGAGTGGCGTTCCTTCGGCTCGACTGGATCAGAAAGAGCGAGACGCCATTGACTACTTGCGAAGAAACTGGCGTCAGGTCTGTGAATAGCGTGGCGATGAGTCCTTGCATGCAGCAAGGCATATAACACTTCAAAGTAGACTCGGCAGCTTTCTCTTCGCAACCGGCCGGATGTACCGGGCCAGCATCAGGTCGCTGGTGTGGCCGGTTTGGTCACGAATCTGCCACGGCTGAAGTCCTGCCATCGCGGCTTGGGTGCAATAGCCCGCGCGTAAGCTGTGGCCGCTGACCGCAGAAGGGTCACCGCCCACGCGCCGTACGGCATCCTTGACGATCAATGCCACCGACTGCGCCGAGAGCGGCTTCTCTGACACGTTGTCGTGCCGGTCGACGGAGCGGAACAGCCAGCCGGTGCGAATGCCGGTCAGTTCTTGCCACTGTTTCAGGGCCTTTATTGGACAGCGGTCGCCGTTTGCATACGGGATGAAGCAAGTGCGGCCCGCGCCTTCCTGGTCGGTTTTCGAGCGCACGATCAAAATTTCAAGGCCGGTGGCGTGCTCGGTGATGTCCTCGCAGCGGATCGAAACCAGTTCCGATCTGCGCATCGCGGAGCCCCAGCCAATCAGCAGCAGAGCTTGATCGCGTGCGGCTTTGATTGGCTTCTGCTGCCCCAGCACCAGCAGCATTTCCAACAGATCGTCCTTCACCACTGGTTTGACCCGCCGCTGACGCGTGCCAATCGTGCGCCGGATGCCTTGCATGGTGCGTTTCACCTGCGGATGCTTGACCGGGGAAGCGTGCCCCGCATCCACACAGGCTTTGCCAATGGCAATCAGCCTGCGTTCGAGGGTGGCAACCGCCAAAGTTGACGCGGCGTCGACCAAGTACGCGATGACTTGCTCCGGGGTAGCCGGGATGGTGCCGCCGTGGTCGCAGAAGTGGCGCACATCGGCGGCATAGCCGTGCTTGGTGGCTTGCGACTGCGCCGCCGCGATGTACGTGTCAGCGGTCAGCTTCTGCCGCTTCTCCGGCTTGTCGGTGGTGGAGGCGATTTCGGTGCGTGGCGCACCGTCGTTTGGGTGGTGGTTTTTCATGGTGGCGTGGTTAGCGGTAATGTTGACTTTTCGCTAGTCAGCCGACTTTGAACAAGCGGCACGGTGGCCGCTTGTTGTCTCTGCCGCTGAACTGGCGAGGAATGCGCTGGCTCAGTTCATGGCCGCGCGCTGGCGATGGTTCTGGGCGCTGGTGGTGCAAAGTCGGCGGTGTGGCGTCGGCATGCGGCAGAGAGACAAAACGCCGTGGCCGCAAAGTCCCCAAGCTCAGCCAGCAGCCAGCCCAGTGCTTCGGTGGCATCGCCGGAGATTTCGCCGGTTTCCACTTCCGGCGCTGCACGCGCCAGAATTTGCCCCACGGCCGATAAGCCGAGGTGAATGGTGTTCATGGCCACTTCAGCGTTTTCAGCGATTTGCACCAGGAGGAAGGCATCTGCTACTTCGTACTGAATCGCTTCGCCGGGGCGTGCGGTCAACAGCGGCAACTGCAACAGCAAGTCGCGCATTGGTCGCTCAGTGCCGCCTGAATGAAAATGCTCGGTGCGTCGGTGCATTTCAATACTCGCTCGGAAACAAGAGGCAAGTCGAACTGCGATCAGCTTCGGTGATGATCCAAACGCGCTCGTCAGCAATGGTGTAGCTTGAAAGCAGTCGCAGGCGGCGCGTGACCGCGAACTCGTTTTCCTTCGCATCCTCTGATGGCACATCGCCCCAATCGCCCCGCACATGGCGGTTCAAATATTCGCTGGCATTGACGCCGTGCCGCTCAAGGTGTTCAAGCACGGCTGGCGTGGCCACGATTTGGCCGAGCGTGAAGAGCGGGGACAAATATGTGGCGCTATTAGATTTTGTTTGCATGACTATGGCTCCGAAAATGGGTTGGTCGCGATACGCGCAACAACGACAACGCCATCGGAAATAGAAAAAGCCAAGTCAGTTGCCCGACTTGGCTTTTGATTCAGAGGCTTATCGCTGTTGCGATGGTTTCGCAGCACGGCACGGTATGCGCCGTTTTTTCAAGTTATCAGAGCCTGCTTGAAAGATCGAGCACTGTTTAACTTTGCCAAGACCAAACGTCTTAAATGAACCTTTTGCGAGGCCTGTAAAGGCTGACTGCCTGCACACCCGTGCGCTGGCAATCAACTTCAAAGGAAATCACATGCTTGCAAAAATCATTCAAGACGGCCTTCGGAAACACGGTTTTCACATTCTGGGCATCAAGCCCATTCAGCATGGAACACAGATTCGACTGCTTGAAGGTGCCATCATCAATATCTACCGCACGCCCAAGATCTTGGTTCAAGGTAAATCTGTTTTCGAGTCGCCCGAGAAACTGAAGGAGCAGCTGGAATACGTGCTCCCCTCGCGGATCACTGTCTGGAAAATCTCATAACACCAGAGTGGGTGGATGCCACCCCATACATTGCCTGTCAATGCCCTTTCGGGTGTCGGGGCGCTGCCCCGGCCACCGAATGCGGACGACGAAAGCCTCGCTGTCAGCAAATCAGTTCAGTTGCCGAACGCCACGGCATGCAGGAAATTTGGAGCACCCCCAGAATTCACCGCCAGCATTGCCGCCTTTTCGAGCAGTTCGCTTAACCATTTCCGCACCGCATTGAGGGCAGCTTGGCGCAACAGATGCAGATGACTGGTTCATGTGCGGCTCTGACATCTTGGATGGCGCGGCGGATGTCATAGCCTGCTTGGCCTGCTTAATCATGGCAAAAAGCTTGGTGCCGTCCACGAGTTGCACATTACGCCCGTCTGCGAAGGCTTTGGCATCGTCAGTGAACCGGCCAGACGTCACGACAAAACCACCAGTAGCCCCTTTGGCGGCCATTACGCCATACAGTTCCCGCACCACGTCCACGCCAACTTTGTAGGCTTTCCATTGCTTGCATTGGACAAAGAACTTTTCGCCGCCCTTTGCCAGTATCAGATCGACGCCGCCATCTGCACCGCCACCGCCTGTTTCGGTCACGCGGTAGCCCTGCAATGCGTACGCTTCACCCACCAGCATTTCAAACTCACGCCAGGACATGCCATCGAGTGCATTGGCGCTCTGCGACTGAGTCACACTGCTAATCAATGCTGCGCGCTGCTTGCGCCTCACAACGGACATTGCAGCCCCCGCCAGCCCGACCAACGGCACAAGGTATTGTCCAACGGTTGCAAGACCGGTAATGATGGATGCGGTCATCAACTGGCTTACTTGACCAGGCTGTACCGCGCCGACCTTCACTGGTGCAGCCATACGGTGCAGTACCAGATACCCGGCGATTGCAATCGCCACGCCGCCCCACCACGGCAGCAATGCCACCAAGTCCATCATGTCTTCAAGCGGACTGGTTTTCTTCTTCCGAGCCATCTACCCCTCCCTGTAACTTCAATATTATTGGTCGTTCGCGGTGGTGATTGTCCACGCGGCCTCTATCAACCGCTTCAACGACCGCGATCGGGTGGAGTCGCATTATTTTGCATCGAGCTGCAATGCGCTTCGGATAGCCCTTCCCCCCTACGAAAGCCAGTTTCAGTCGGTTGTCAGGTACGCCTCCCGGCGTTCTCAGCGAGATGCGGCCATAGGGGATCAGGTGGGAGCTGGAAAACGATGCTCTGGGCTTCAAATGCTCGTCAGACTTCGTTCAACCTGATAAATTAAGGACTTTGCGACTAAAACCGACTTTATGCGATCCCATTCGCACCTGCAGGAGCGTACCATGTCCGCTGAACCGTGGCTGTCTGTAGACCAGATCGCCGAGCATCTGGGTGTCACACGCGATTCGATATACCGCTGGATCGACCGTAAGGGCCTGCCAGCGCACCGCCTCGGGCGATTGTGGAAGTTCCAGGTGTCCGAGGTGGATGACTGGGTCCGAGCCGGGGGCGCGGATGAAGCCGATAGGGAGGGCGGCGAAGATGGCCAATAACAACAAGCAGCACTTTGGCATTCGGGACAACCACAGCCGAGGGAAGGTAGCCGATTTTCTGGCTGACAAAATCACGTCCAACAGCCGCCTTTCTGTGGTTTCTGCCTACTTCACCATCTATGCCTATGAGGCGCTGTCGAAAGAGCTAAATCAGATTGAGAATCTGAATTTCTTGTTTGGCGAACCGCGCTTCATTGCCTCGCTGGACCCGGAAAAAACCGATAAAAAATCGTTCCAAATCGAAGACGAAGGTTTGGAACTCGCCAACCGCCTGCAGCAAAAAGAGGTGGCGCGTCGATGTTCTGAGTGGATTCGCGATAAGGTTGATATCCGCTCCATCCGTCAGGCGAATCTCCTTCACGGCAAGCTTTATCACATTGACGATGGTCGGCGTGAACACGCCTTGCTGGGCAGCTCCAACTTCACCCGACGCGGCTTGGGCATTTCCGCAACATCAAACATTGAACTCAATCTTATCGTCGATAGTGACCGGGACAGGACAGACCTGAAGCAGTGGTTTGACGATATCTGGCATGACGAAAAGCTTGTCGCCGATGTGAAAGAAGATGTATTGCGCTACCTGGAGCAGCTATACGTTAACCACGCCCCGGAGTTCATCTACTTTAAGACGCTGTACCACGTCTTTGAACGCTTTCTTTCCGGGCAGGAAGCCGATGCCGCACTGTTTGACCAAACGGCCATCGTAGACACCGAAATCTGGAACGCCCTGTTCGATTTTCAAAAGGATGGGGTTAAGGGTGCCATTCACAAGATCAACACGCATAACGGTTGCATCCTGGCCGACAGCGTTGGTTTGGGGAAGACCTATTCCGCTCTTGCGGTCATCAAATATTACGAGCTGCGCAATCACCGAGTGCTGGTGTTGTGCCCGAAGAAATTGCGCGATAACTGGACGGTTTATCTCGCACAAAACAATAGTGAACTCAATCCATTCTTGAAAGATCGCTTTTCCTATACCGTGCTCTCGCACACCGATCTTTCTCGTGAAAGCGGCAAGGTCGATGGCGTCGATCTGGCCACGCTGAATTGGGGTAACTACGATCTTATCGTTATCGATGAGTCGCACAACTTCCGAAACAACACCAAAGGCAAGCGCGACGAAGACGGCAATCTGATCCGCAAGAGCCGCTACGAACGCTTGATGGACGACATTATCCGAGCCGGCGTGAAAACCAAGGTCCTGTTGCTCTCGGCCACCCCCGTCAATAACGATTTGAAAGACCTGCGGAATCAGATTTATTTCGTCACCGAAGGGCGCGACACCTCCTTTGCGCAGAGCTTCGGTCTTCTCAGTATCAAGGACACGCTCACAGTCGCCCAGAAAACATTCATGGAATGGGCAAAACGCTCAGGCGACAAAGATGCGAGGGAGCTGATGGATCGCCTCCCGGCTGGCTTCTTCACCTTGCTGGACGAACTTACCATCGCGCGTTCTCGCAAGCACATCAAGAAGTATTACCGTGCATCGATGGCGCAGATCGGCCATTTCCCTAAACGCAAGAAGCCAGATTCGATATTTTCCGAGATCGATCTCAAGGGCCGTTTTCTTTCCTACGACAAGCTCAATGACGAAATCAACAACTACCAGCTCTCGCTCTACAGTCCGTCCCGGTACGTGCTGCCACAGTTCAAGGCGCATTACGACGCTGGCAACGTCCGTAACTTCAGTCAAGAAAGCCGCGAAAAATTCCTTGTCGGCATGATGAAGGTGAATTTCCTAAAGCGACTTGAAAGCTCCGTTCATTCATTTGCTATCACCATGGAACGCACGGTTGCCAAGATTGAAGACTTGGAAGCACGGTTGAAGGCATTCCAGCAACAGCAAGACGCCAAGGCCGCAGATATTCAGCTAGATTACTTTGCAGAGCCAGGGGAAGATGATGACGAACTGGCCGAAGCCTTTCAGGTGGGCACAAAGCTCAAGTACGACATGGCACACCTGGATGTTGCCGCATGGTTGCAAGACCTCACCCGTGACAAGCAACAACTGGCCCTGCTGGCTGACGCGGCGCAATCCGTGAACGCCGAAAGGGACGCCAAGCTTGCTGAATTGAAAAAGCTCATCGAGCACAAAGTCCGCCACCCCGGCACCAATAACCTGGGCCAGGAAAACCGCAAGGTCATCGTCTTTTGCGCCTTTGCAGATACCGCAGCCTATCTGTACGAGCAATTGGAAAACTGGGCGCGTCAGCGCCTTGGCGTGCATATCGCCCTAGTCTCCGGCGGAGCACGCCCAAACCGCAGCACCTTCGGCCAAGCAGATTTTGCGCAAATCCTCACCAACTTCGCCCCCCGTGCCAAAAAGCGCGACAAGATGAAGTCCATGCCGCAGGACGGCGAAATCGATATCTTGGTCGCTACCGATTGCATCAGCGAAGGCCAGAACCTGCAGGATTGCGACCACCTGATCAACTACGACATCCACTGGAACCCGGTGCGCATCATCCAACGCTTCGGCCGTATTGATCGCATTGGCAGTCCCAACGCCGCTATCCAGCTCGTCAACTTCTGGCCTACGCCAGACCTGAACAAATACATTAACCTCAAAAATCGGGTCGAGGCGCGCATGGCGTTAGTGGATATTGCTGCGACAGCGGAAGACAACATCCTGCAGTCTGAAGACCTGCAAGAGTTGATCAAGGAAGACCTTCGCTACCGCGACAAGCAGCTCATGCGTCTTAAGGACGAAGTGCTGGACTTGGAGGACTTCAACGAATCCGTCGCACTCAACGAATTCACGCTCGATGACTTTCGCGTGGAGCTGGCGTCGTATATCGAGGTCAACCGTGACAAGCTGGAAGAAGCCCCCTTTGGCCTCTACGCCGTGGTACCGCCACACGCTGAATTTCAGACTATCAAGCCCGGCATCATCTATTGCCTCAAACAACGAGCCGAGGCATCGGGCAATGAAGCGGTCAACCCGCTACAGCCCTACTTCCTTGTGTACATCCGTGAAGATGGCGAAGTGCGCTACAACTTCACTGCACCCAAGCAGGTGCTGGAAATCTTCCGCGCCGTCTGCCAAGGGCAGACCGAACCGCACGCCAAGCTATGCGAGCTGTTCGACGATGAAACCATCCACGGGCAGGATATGAGCCGCTACAGCGGCCTACTAGACAAAGCTGTGGCTGCCATTGCCGCGCAGTTTGGCCGCAAGAACGCTGGCAACCTGTTCACTGGCAGGGGCGGCAAGTTGCTGGTCAGCCAGAGCGCCATCAAACACACAACCGACTTTGACCTTATTACCTGGCTAGTGATCAAGCATGTCCAATAACACGCAACTTAAACAAAGTATCAGCCAACGCATTCAGGCCTTTGCCGATCAGGCCCTACGACAGTCCGCATTGGCGCTATTTTCTGCTATCGGATACGAGTCTGACCGCACTATCGAAACTCGATCGGTCCAGGATTTCCGCGATCAGTTTGACCCCGAAGGAAAACTAGCTAGCCCGGCCGCAATGGTAGATCAATGGCGGCAAGCCGAGCTGCTATTCCAGCTCACCGACGAAGAACTATCCAGCAGCGCAGCACTGTTCAAGGAAGATGCTGTTCGCACCTCGCTCCTGCAGTCTTACGTATTCATTGCCATTGAGCTACGCGAGGGAGACTACGCGCGCGGCAAGCTCGCAAACATCGCTCGCCAGATCAACCGTATCTTTCCGATGCCGGTCATGGTGCTGTTCAAAGTGGGAGGTCTGCTTTCGTTCGCAGTGATCAACCGTCGTATGAACAAGCGCGAAGAAAACAAAGATGTGCTGGGCAAGGTCACTCTCATCCAGAGCATCGCCATCGGCAAGCCACATCCAGGGCATCTGGACATTCTGGCCTCCTTTTCGCTGACTGAGCTCTCGGCAGACAAGCGCAGCATCCAGAATTTCGACCAGCTCCATGCTGCATGGGAAGAAGTCTTCAACGTTGAGCTGCTCAACAAGCGTTTCTACCGCGAACTTGCCAATTGGTATTTCTGGGCACTCCCACAAGTTGATTTTCCTGCCGACATCGAGAAAGACGACGAGAAGCGGCGCGCCACTGGCCTCATCCGTTTGCTTACCCGCCTAATCTTTTGTTGGTTTCTCAAGGAAAAGAGTCTTGTCCCAGAGAAGCTCTTCGCCGAGGCCGATCTGAAAAGCATTCTCAAAGATCTGTCGCCCGATGCCTCTACCTACAATGAGGCCATTCTGCAAAATCTTTTCTTTGCCACGCTCAATCAGCGCATGGGCAAGGACGCCAAGGGTCTGCCATTTCGCGCATTTGCCAAGGATGAAGGGTTCCAGAAGAACCGCGCTACCTATGGTGTGGATACCCTCTACCGCTATGAGGAGCACTTCCGCGATCCCGACACCGCGCTCGATCACTTTGCCGACGTGCCATTTCTCAATGGGGGTCTTTTCGAGTGTCTCGACCGCATTGAGGAGGGGACGAACAAGAAGCTTTACCTAGACGGTTTTTCACGCAACGCGAAGAAGCGCCCTACCATCCCGAACCGCCTCTTCTTCGGCAACGAGCACGAGGAAGACCTTTCGGGAGCTTATGGCGACACCAAGCGCAAGAAAGAGAAGGTGCGAGGCCTCCTTCGCATCTTGCACGCCTATAAGTTCACCATTGTCGAAAACACGCCGGTCGACCAAGAAATCGCCCTTGATCCTGAACTGCTGGGCAAAGTCTTTGAGAACCTGCTTGCCTCCTACAACGAGGAAACCAAAACCACCGCCCGCAAGCAGACGGGCTCCTTCTACACCCCGCGCCCCATCGTTGATTACATGGTGGACGAATCGCTCAAGGCGCATCTCACAAGCGCACTAGCCAAGGCTGGCATGAGCGAAGAGGAAGCGCAGATCGGTCTCGACATCCTCTTCGCCTACACCGAGCGGGCGCACCCTTTCTCTGAGCAAGAAGTTGCCACGCTGCTTGATGCTATCCACGCCTGCAAGATTCTCGACCCCGCGTGCGGTTCCGGCGCGTTCCCGATGGGGATGCTTCACAAGCTTGTCTACATCATTCACAAGCTCGATCCCGATAACGCACGCTGGAAACAACTCCAGATCGATGCCGCAGCGAAGATCCCTGACCTTTCTGCTCGCGATGCTGCCATCGCTGCCATCGAACGCGACTTCGCCGACAACGAGGATGACTATGGGCGCAAGCTCTACCTGATTGAGAACTGTCTCTATGGTGTGGACATCCAGCCCATCGCCATTCAGATATCAAAACTCCGTTTTTTCATTTCCCTCGTCTGCGACCAGCGCACCAACCGCAACAAGAAGGACAATCACGGAATCCGCCCGCTGCCGAACCTCGAAACGAAATTTGTCGCCGCCGACACCCTCATCGGATTGCCGGAGATGGATCAGTTGGCGCTGCTTCCGGGAAGGGTGTACCAAATTGAAGCTGATATCGAAGCTCTTTACCATAGTCACTTTGCCATCCAGCGACGCGATCAGAAGCTCGCTCTGCAAAAGAAGATCAAGGGGCTGCGGGACGAGCTCGGGAAGCTCCTTGACGAGAGCCTCGGTTCATCCCAAAAGGCACAACATATTGCCGATTGGGATCCGTTTAATCCGCAGGCAGTCGCCGGCTTCTTTGATCCCATCTGGATGTTTGGACGTTCATTGGGAAAAGGTTTCGACATCGTGATCGGCAACCCGCCTTACCTTCGGATTCAGGGCATCCAACAAGCGAATCCGGCTGCTGCAGACTATTACAAGCGAAACTATGTTTCGGCGACCGGCTCGTTTGATCTTTACGTCGTCTTCATGGAGCGCGGTCTTCAATTGATCCGCGATGGTGGAGTTTTGAACTACATCATCCCTGACAAGTGGGTGAATGCATCCTTTGGAAAAGGAATTCGGGGGCTGGTTGCGTCGCAAAAATTTGTTCACCGCCTAATCAGTTTCGGGGCGCACCAAGTTTTCTCCGCCTGCACTTATTCATCGCTGCTCTGGATGCGCAAGGTACCGGTGCCAATAATTCAATATGCAAGGATAGCGCCTGACGAGGCTAAAGCGGTTTTGCTGGAAGATGAGCTCGCAAAACTGGACTCGACGGCATTCGCACACGTTCCTTACGCGTCTCTATCGGATGAGCCTTGGATATTGGCTGCGCCTGGCTCAGCAGTAGCGATGGAGGCGTTGCTCGGTATGGCGAGGCAATTGAAGGAAGTGCTGCGGATTTTTGTGGGATTGCAGACAAGTAAAGACTCAGTATATTTCTTGAAACAGGCGGAAGATCTTGGCGAAACTTGGACAGCCTATTCCCCAGAACTTGGCGAGCGCATTGAAGTGGAGAAAGGTTTTGTTCGACCTCTACTACTAGGCGATCAAGTTCATCGGTACGAGCCGATCAGCACCTCCAACTTGGTCGTATTCCCCTATGACGCCAATACCCACGGCGCATCCTCTCTGCTGCCTGAAAGCGTAATTCAGCGAAGGTTCCCTAAAGGATGGGCATACTTAAAACGGTGTGAGGAACTGCTTCGTTCCCGTGAGCACGGTCGTTTCGATGTGGCCGAGTGGTATCAGTTCGGACGAAAGCAAGGAATCAACGAGGGTGGAATAACAAAGCTACTGGCCCCCGATATTTCGCTTGGTGGCAATTTTTCGATTGATCGGGAAGGCACTCACTACACGACAACGACGCTCTACGGCTACATCAAGCACGATCATGTTTGGGAGTCCTACGAGTTTCTTCTGGCTGTGCTTAACTCGAAGGTTCTTTGGTTTTACCTTAAAAATACTGGTAGCGTTCTGGCTAACGGGTATTTCCGCTACAAGCCGACCTACCTCCAAAAATTCCCATTGCCTGTAGTCTCGCAGGCTCATGAAGCCACGCTCGCGAAGCTCGTAAGTTGCTTATTGGCTCACAAGGTGTCAGGTGGAAATGAGGCGGGCATCAGCGGATTTCTGGATGACCTGATCGACGCCTGTGTATTGGAGTGTTACTTCCAGAAGCACATGGCCGAGCGCGATCTCCTGTTTCTCGACGAGCTTGCTCCCTATCTCACAGATTACAGGCCAGACGCCCCTGAATCACAGCAACGTGAGTTCATTGTGCAGCTTCATGGCAAGTTGAATACCCCGTCGTCGAAAATCCGCAATCGCCTGCTACGTATTTCTGCCGATAGTCCTAACCTCCTCGCCGTCATCAAAGAAGAGGGCAAGGTATGAAGGCCCGTCTGCACCACATTGCCATCACCAATTTCAAGGCCTTCCGTGAGTTTTCGCTGAACCTCGAAGGCCGTCATCTGTTGGTGTACGGCGCTAACGGCGCGGGCAAGTCATCGCTTTACTGGGCGCTCTACACCTTTCTGCAAAGTGCGCGCAAACCCAGAAACGGCATTGCTAAGTACTTCGACCCGGGAAATCCGCAAAGTCTGCTCAATCTACACGAGCAAAAAGAAGCAGCCCCAAAGCTCGGTGAAATTGCTCTGACGCTGCGCGACACCACAACACGTAACGATACGACCTATCGCATCAGTCGCGCGGATCACGGAACCTTCAACCAGCCGGCCATCCTGAAAGGTGATCTGGCCAGTGATTTCATTACCTATCGCTTTTTCTTTGGTTTTTCGCACTTCCGAAACTCAGAAGAATTCGATCTCTGGCCACTGTTCGAAAAGGAAATCCTGCCATTTTGTGTCAGCACTGGCGGACAGTCACCCCACGACATGTGGCAGAAGATAAAGTCGGGCGACCCTAATCCGAGCCGATTGCAGGGCACTCCTGGTGCCGATTCCTATGTCCGATTTCGTAGTAACACGTTGGCTTTCGCTGGGGTCATTACTGCGGTCGTCGCGGCAATTAGTACAGAGGCCCAGCGCTTTTACGACACGCATTTTGCAGCGGATGACCCTGCCAAAGTCACACTAAAGCTGGCAATTACCACGCCACCTGCAGCCATTGGCTCAAATCAGAACGATTTCAAGTTCAGCCGCCCCGTGATCTCATTCGGCGTGCAGCTTGACGGCACTACTGTCACCAAGCCGCAGAGCTTTCTCAACGAAGCCAAGCTGACGCAACTGGCGTTATCCGTCCGTTTCGCAGCATCGCTGGTCAACCTACACGAGTCGGAGCTGAAACTTTTGGTGCTCGATGACTTGCTGGTCAGCCTGGACATGAGTAACCGCATGCAGGTGGTAGATATCCTGCTGTCCGAGTCCTTCTCCAATTACCAGAAGATCATCCTGACCCACGAACTTGGTTTTTTCCGCGAGTTCCGCCGCCGCATTGGTAGCAATCATGCCGACTGGCGATTTGTGCGTTTGCAGGGCAGCGCGGCAGAAAACATCAGAGCTCAAAACGAGAAAGGAGAAATGGAAAGGGCAGAGGACTACCTTAACGGCCACGACATCGAAGAGGCTGCGATGTTCCTGCGCAAGGCGGCGGAAGACACCGCCAGGCGCTATCGTGAGTGGGCCGAAGGGAAGTCATTACCCGCGGGACAATTCTTTTCGTTGACCGAAAACCTGCGTGCTGCACGAAACAAGCTGATCTCAGATATTCCGGCAAAGCTCTACAACAATGTACTGAAAAATACCCCCAAGGCACATCGCACGCTGTTGATTTCATCCGACGAAAGCGACCTTGATGCTAATCCGACTCTTCAACCTCAAGACAAAGGTATCCTGAAGTCCAAGCGTCGTGAACTGAGGAACGCTTTGACCAATGACGGTTGGGCCAAGATGGAAGCCGTGGAGGCCGTAGACCGTGTGCTAGAAATGACCGAACGCGTGCTGAACCCAGCCTCCCACGGGAATACCACTCCGTTATACGCGGAAGAAGTTCGTCGCGCCAAGCGCCTGATAGATCGACTCGAAACGGTACTTGAGGCGTATCGATGAAGCAAGCCCCCGAGCAAGAGACCTTTGTATGCACAATTCAAGGCGGATATCGTCTTGTGATCTTTAGTCGACGGAAAAGCTAGGAAGTTATTTCGTCGCCAATAGGGCCTTTCAGCCTTCAAGCACCTGGGAGATCATGGCGAGATCGTGCAGCGCCACTGCAGGAGGATCGTCCAAAGTGTTCTCCCTTACCAAGGTCAACTTCGCAGCCCCGTGGTAAAGAAATACGGTTGGCAAGGGTGTGCTTTGGTTCGCACCATGCCAAACCTGCTTCCAGAGGTGCAACAGTTGCGCATAGTGCTCAACTGCCAGTGGGCTGCTGCCCGCCCATTGATACAGCGTGGGCCAGGAAATGGAAACCGCCATGTCTGCCGTCAACGCGTTCAAGGCGGTGGAAATTTCATCGGTGTAGTCTGTGGGGGTCATACAAGGCTCCTTCTTCATCGGTGTTGTTGAACCGATAAATTGCCTTGTATCGCTCAGTTCACCGGGTTCTTGATCCAGCTGGCAATCAGATCGACCGCCTCGCGCTCGGCGCCGATGAAGCCATGCCAATGCTGGCCGTTGCAGACGTTGCCGGTGGGGTTGGCCCCGCCACTGAACATGATTTCCTTCTTGATCGGGGCGTTCTTCAACCCGCGCAGGATGGCAGGGACTTCCGATGGTTGGCAGAGGTGGCAGGCATCTTTGGTGTGGTGCAACACCAGCACGGGCACTTTGATCGCGGCCAGGTCTTGCCTGGGCACCGCCTCGGGCTTCTTGAAGCTGACCACACTGGAGGTCAGCACCACGCCTGCCATTTCGCCTTGCAACTTGATGGCAGCCGCCGCCGCAGAGACCGTGCCCCGGCTGGTGCCGACGATCCACACAGGCACATCGGCCTTTTGCTTTACGAACGCCAGCACCTTATGAAGGTCATTCAAGTGGGTGTCGCTGATGCGGTCGGCATAGTCCAAGTCCTGCGAGTCGTTGGGCCGCCCAAAGATAGCTACGTTGAAGCCGTTGGCAACAAAGAATGCCTCCGAGCGAACCAGAAAGTTGTTGCTCGTGGCCTTGCCGTCTTCTACTTGGCCGAAGCCTCCGCCGCCGCCCGGAAGCAGAAACACCGTGGCCTTGGCATCCGGCGCAGCCTCCCAAAACAGCGTGGTGGTGATGCCCTCGCGCGTTGGCACCTTGTACAAGGTGCCTTCTGCGGACGCGATGACACTCAAGGTCATGAGTGCGATAGCCAGTGCAATCCTTCGGAACATGTCTGCCGCTCCCGCTTTGTGCTTCATTCCAATTCAGCCAGCATCTTGGCCCTAGTACGCGACTTCAACAGGTAGATGCATTCGTCGCGTCGGCGCTTGTCGCTGAACCGCAGTGAGTAAGAACCGAACTCCCCGGCGATGTGCAGCTTATTGCCATCCTCGCGGGTCAGTTGGGCAATCTCAGCGAGCGGCACCGTCCTGAGTGCTGGAAAGAAGGTCGGGAAGGTGATGGCACCTTCTTGCTGATCCACCACAACACCCAGTAGGCAAGCGGCCTGAGCAGCCAACAAACGCTTGATGAGCAGCCAGACGGCATACACAGCCAATGCTGCAACCGGGATGAATGCCGCGTGCCCCTTGAACGCCCACGCGGCGAATGCATAGAGGCCCCACAACGCAAACACGATGCCGAGTGTCGAGATGGCCAGGATGGGCGTGTGGGCCTCAAGGTCGTCGATGCGCTTGACCTCCGGGGTCGACAGAAACTGCTTCTTCAAGGTGCGGTACTGGAAATACGACA
Source organism: Bacteroidota bacterium (assembly GCA_018266685.1). Taxonomy (GTDB): domain Bacteria; phylum Bacteroidota; class Bacteroidia; order Flavobacteriales_F; family PHOS-HE28; genus PHOS-HE28. The sequence continues at coordinate 7,572 of JAFDZY010000320.1, read as the reverse complement.
ACAAGGCCGTCGCCGCCAATGCCGGGGCCAGCAGCGCCACCAGGTCTGCGTTTTCGCGGGCTTCTTTTTCTGATCGTTTGGACACTTGAATTTCCTCCATATAACACTTTGGGTTTGGTAAATCGACGAGTCTACGCAAAACCAAACTCAAAGGCTGTGGAACTTTGAGTTTGGTTCGCAAAGACTCAAGGGATGCGCAAACAAGTCCACGGGTGTGGAGCGCAGCAACTGTTCGCCGCCAACATGAGGCGCATCCGACTGGAAAGGAAACTGACTCAGGAGAAGGTGGCGGAGCTTGCTGACCTTCATCCCAACTACGTCAGTTCCGTCGAACGTTCCGAACGCAACATCTCGATCTGCAACATTGAGCGGATCGCTCGTGCGCTGGGCGTGACCATGAGCGAGTTGGTGGCTGAGCCGGCCGCCTGACCGGCTCGCATGCGCTACACCAGCGCGGCTACTTCCTCTATCAAGCCTTCGGGAACGCCTGCCACGGTCACCGGGCACTGCATGGCCTTCAGCCGCCTGCGTAGCTTGTCGTGCTGCGAAAACCGCGCCAGCAAGGCTGCTTTCATGACCTGCCGATATTCGCTGCTGGTCGGTTGACTTCGCCACGCCCGCGCCAAAGGCCACGGCCAATCACGGGGGTGCGCGGTTTTCCAATGCCGGTTGTCCATCACAAACGGGTGTGCACTTGCCGGGTGCAACCAGCCAAAAGCATCATTCGGAGTGGCTACTGCGACGTGGTTGGGCGATGCGCAATGACGGTTGACCGGGGCGAACTCTATGCAGCCATCCAGGTCTGGTCTGTAGCGCAGTTGCAGCCAGCCAGCGCCAAACACATGGAGCCGCACGGCGGCGGCTTCGCTGCCAACTTCCACTTCTGCCTGTAGCAGCCATGGCGGAGCCGCGTTGGTGCTGGTGTGAGGGCCAAGCCACGCCTCTGTTGAAATGCTTTGGGTATTCAGCGTCCAGTCGCGGGGCAAGTCCTTGGCGTCATCGGATGGCAGTACCGTGAACCGAAAGCCCAGGTCGCGCGCTTGGCCGTCGAACATCGCGGTCACCGTACCTTGTTGGCAGTGCGAGTAGCGCAGCGGCGAAGAGCAAATGACCGCATCCCGCTCGAACACCAGCGTAATGGCCCCGGCCAGCAAGCCAGGACCAGCCGCTGGCCACGGCTCGGTCATTTCGATTCGCTGCAGCCGCTGGATGTACAGCTCATCGAGCCACATCAGCCCACTCCTGTTCGATGGCGCTCGGCTCAGCCGCCTCGGCATGGGTGACCTTGCTTGGTGCTGGCTTTTCGGCTTGCGCGTCGGTTGCTTGCTCTGGCGCGGTGACCGCAGCAGCCTTTGATGGCTTGCTCGTCTTCGGCTTCTTGATATTCGGCTGAGTCTTTTTCGCCGGGGGCGCTGCTGCTTGGTCAGCTTCGGTTTCCGTGCCGATGTTGGCATCAGCTTTCTTTTTCGCGGCTTTCGGTGCCGGTTCGGTCAGATGTATGGGGATGAATGTGTCGAGCTTGATGCGGTTCCAGTCGCTGCGCACTTGCTGCTTGAGCCACCAGCCGGGGTCCAGTGCGTGCTCGTCACCCTCGGTAGTTCGCTCGAACACAACGAGGTGCGAGTTACCCGTTGAAGGCATCTTGCGTGTCTCCATGATGGCCAGCGGCGGCAGTGCTTCGACGGTTTTCACCTTCTGCTTCTTGCCGTACTTGATGCCGAAGTGATCGAGCAGCTTGAACAGGTTTTCGTCGGTGGTGGTGTGCGGACCATCTTTCGGGTAGCCGCATTCCTTGATGGCGACGCGTAGCACGGCATCCAGCGACTTGCCGGTGACCATGGCAACGCAGGCGAGGCCGCAGTCGGTGAGGTTGGCTTGAGTGACGAGTTTGATCGGCATGTGAATTTCCTTGGCAGGGCTCCGCCTTGCCAGTCGGCACTGACGTGAGCGGAAGCGGTTGTGGTGTGCAGCTACGCTGCGGCGGCTTGCGATGCAACGCGGTGGCGCAGCACGGTTGATCGCTTTTTCAAGCTAACCGCCTTGCGATGAACGGATCAAGCGGCTGCTGACTTCGGCAGAGCGCAGTCCAAGGCGTGACCGATCTGCGGGGAGCGGTCAGGACCGCAGCGTTCCGTCTGACAGAACGGCCAAAGATCTTTCGCCGCAACCCCGCGCTGGGCTTCCGTTTCGGAGATTTCAGAGCTAAAATATGAGGCTCTGCTTGGCACTCAGCCAGACAGGACGTGCCGCTTTAGCTCAGTTGGTAGAGCAGTTCATTCGTAATGAAAAGGTCGACAGTTCGATTCCGTCAAGCGGCACCATCTTGTTTCAGCAGATTCCCACGCAATAGCCGCATCCTGCGGCTTTTTTTGCGCCTGTCTGGTACTCACGCCGTCATTTGGGTTGAGCAGTTCTTCGTTTTGCGACCGCTGTCTGTACCTCTTTGCCGTCCACGTAGCGTCTTGCTTTGGGTGGCCTGCCCATGGGCGTTTGGGTCGTTGTTGCTGCCTCTGTCATTGGCAAGAGTTCGTCAGCCGTAGCGCCAATGAGGTAGGCGTATTGCCCCAGCGCCAAGGCTTTGCCGGTCTCAACGGCATCACGAACCGTTTCGGCCTCCAGCTCGGTCTGCGTCGGTTCCGAAAACGCAGTGCTTGCGCCCCGTATCTCCGCGTGCCGCGGATGCGAGGGAGACAGAATGGCTTCCGTGAGGTTCTTGCGGCCAAAGGATTCATTGGGGTATCTGGCGGAGAGCGCCAGTTGCGTCTCTAGGCAGCAGAGCGCGGCTTTCAGCCAGAACAGCTTTTCGCTTTTGGTGCCCGCACGGTGACGCACGGGGTTGACGAGCATGCCCGCTTTGGAAAGAGCAAGCTGACGTTCCTTCAGGGAAGTGACAGCACTTTCAACTTGGCTATGGATGTCAAAGCGAACATCGAAGATGACCAGACACCAGTTGCGTCTGCCTTGCGGGGCGGATGCGGTGAGATCGCGAAGGTCCGTGTGCAGCTTGCTGAACTTCTCCGCTCGCGGATGCGCACCAGTGACGATGATGGGCTCGTAGGTCGGCAGCCCTGGTGCGTGAGCGGCGCCGGGTTGCAACTCCGCTTGGGTGGATTGCAGCAGCGATGTCGCGACCTTCATTTGCGCGGGTACATTCCCGTCTAGGCAGACAAGCAGCGCCAATTCGGCTTGGAACTCAAATCCAGACCGCGCAGCAGGTCTGACAACCTTGACCATCTTGGTCATTACCGATCCATCTTCCGCGCGAACACTCTGATGTTCGTAGTGGGTCATGGAGTCCTTGCGCAAACGCACCCCAATGTCTGGTGCCATGCCCACATTGGCACGTCCTTCAGGCAGTTCGATCCAGCTGTCTGGATTGGGCAGCAGGGCATGCTCTGGGCTCTCCCAAAGCGGTTCAAGCAGCGCATAGAACCAAGAGCGAATGCCGTCCGCGTGGGGGAGCTTTGGAAGATCCAGCAAGTCAGGATTGAACCAATGGCCAACACCGTATAGCCTGGCGGAATCCAGGTCACGCACAACGATGTCAGCTTCTCGCTCTGCCAGCGGCGGAAGCATCTGGCCCAAGGTTACCGTTTGAATATGGGGCCATTCAACGGCATGACCGAGTGTGCGGCCATCCAAGGTGAAATACCGGGCGTCGGCATCCAGCATGGTCTGCCAGTCCTCAATCGAAAGTACCGCTTTGAGCGCAGCCAAGCTCTGGTAAGAACGCTTCTCCAGCCATGCGGGCCGTGCGGCCCACAAGGCATGGTCGTACCGGTAGGCCGGACTCAGCCGCAGAAATCGCCATGCCCACTGGTCGCCTGACAAGGTCTTTGCCGGGTCGTCCTCTGTCAGCGCGAATGGATATTTGCCCGGCGCAAACGGCAAGGATGTGATGCCTGCGGCTGAATTGCTCATTCGTTCTTGGCTTTCAGGCGCTGATTCATGGCGGCAACCACCGAGCCCAAGTGCTTCTGCGTCAGATGGGAGTAGCGTTTGGCCATTGCCATGGTCTTGTGCCCCAAGACTTCTGCAATCTCGCGGGTGCTGGCGCCGGACATGGCCAGCAAGCTACCTGCCGTATGGCGCAGATCATGGAAGCGGAAGTCATCCAAACCAGCGCGCTTGCGGCAGGTTTCCCATGCCTTGCGAATTTCGACGGGCTTGTTGTCCACGCTGTCGCTCGGGAACAGTAGTTGACCAGCGGGCACGCGCCCCGCATTGTTTTTGATGGCCTTTTCGCGCAGCGCCATGACTGCGGTGAAGGCGTCCTCTGCGAGTGGTGCGGTGCGGGCATCACCGTTCTTGGTCTTCTCCATGACCAACAAGCCCATGTCCGCACCGTCCTCGACCAAGACGTTGCGCCACCGCAGCGTCATGATCTCGCTCTGGCGCATGCCGGTGGACAGTGCCAGCAACACAATCGTGTGGAGGAATCGGTTCTCGCTCTCTTTCGCCGCCGTCAGCACCCGCTGAATTTCTTCATCAGACAAGAAGCTGCGCCGCTCGTTGTCGACCTTGGGCTTTTTGACGCCCACCATGGGGGACTTTTCCATCCATCCCCATTCGGTAACAGCGGTATTGAGCGCATGGGAGAGCGCCGCCATGTAGCGCACGACAGTGGCGGGTGCGCGGACACGATCTTTCACAACGGTCGTCGTGACAGCCTTGCCTGCGGCGTCCTTGGTTTGAACCTTGGCGCTGGTCTTGCCGATGGACTCGGTTGAGAGGGCGCCACGAGCTTGTGCGATCAGGTTGGTGTTCAGCTCGGCCAGGTTGTAGCGGCCCAGCTTGACCTCCCACCAGTCCAGATGGACGGTTTGGTCGCGGATGAACTTTTCCGCCTTGAGCGGCAGAATTTCCTTGCGGTATCGCTCGATCAGGTCGGCGACTGTATGCCGTTCGGCAACCACGCGGGGAAGATAACGACCCGCCTTCAACTCGGTCTGTACCATGGCGGCCCAGTCTTTGGCCATGGTCTTGTTGGGGAAGGTCTTGGTCTGCGGCGGAAAGCCTTTGATGCGTACCTGAACGTGATACGACTTGGTACCCGATGCCGAAACGCGTTCTCGAATCACAGCCATGTCTTCCTCCTTTGTTGCGCGTGAACGCTGGAGGCGATGGCGCGACTTATCGCGTTATTTTCCTGGATCGGGTGAAATGTGCCAAAAGTGTGCCACGAACGAGTCTGCGTTATGCTATGTCGTTGTGGCGTATAGCTTTTTAGTGGTAGAGCATCATGCATTACGAATGAGCTGCTCTACCGACTGAGCTACACCGGCGAAAGACAGGGATTATATACCGTTGTGGTAGCTGGTTACGCGTTCAACTTCGTTCTTTGAGCCCAAAATCACGCTCACCCGCTCGTGCAACTGGGTGGGCTTGATGTCCAGGATGCGCTGCTTGCCATTCGTGGCGGCGCCGCCGGCCTGCTCCACCAGCCAGCCCATGGGGTTGGCCTCGTACATCAGGCGCAGCTTGCCGGGCTTGTTCGGTTCGCGCTTGTCCCAGGGGTACATGAAGATGCCGCCGCGGCTCAGGATGCGGTGCACGTCGGCCACCATGCTGGCCACCCAGCGCATGTTGAAGTCCTTTTCGCGCGGGCCATCCTTGCCCTGCAGGCATTCGTCGATGTAGCGCTTCACCGGTGCATCCCAGTGGCGCATGTTGCTCATGTTGATGGCGAATTCCTTGGTGTCCTCGGGGATGCGCACGTTCTCGCGTATCAGCACGAACGAGCCCTGCTCGCGATCCAGCGTGAACATGGCCACGCCGTCGCCCACGGTGAGCACCAGCGTGGTCTGCGGGCCGTAGATGCAGTAGCCGGCCGCGACCTGGCAGTGGCCGGGTTGCAGGAAGTCGTCGTCGTGCACTCCGGGGTGGCCCTCGGGTTTTTTCAGCACGCTGAAGATGGTGCCTATGCTGACGTTCACGTCGATGTTGGACGAACCATCGAGCGGGTCGAACATCAGCAGGTATTCGCCCTGCGGGTAGCGGTTGGGCACGACGTAGATGCCTTCCATCTCCTCGCTGGCCATGGCCGCCAGGTGGCCGCCCCATTCGTTGGCCTCGATCAGGGTCTCGTTGGCGATGATGTCCAGCTTCTTTTGCACCTCGCCCTGCACGTTCTGCGTGCCGGCGGTGCCCATCACCTCGCCCAGTTCGCCCTTGTTCACGGCCTGGGAGATGCGCTTGCAGGCGCGCGCCACCACTTCCAGCAGCAGGCGCAGCTGGGGCGGGATGCGGCCGTCGACGCGCTGTTGTTCGACGAGGTAGCGGGTCAGGCTGATGCGTTCGGTCATTTCAAAAACTTCCTTTCAATAATCCATGCTGCTGCGTAAGTCCCGCAGCCGATAAAAACTGGCGCGACCCGGGCCGGCGGACGCCGCGCAAGGGCCGCCCCGCCGCGCTGGCGTCGTCCCCCTTCCCACGCGCAGCGTGAGAGAAGGGGGAAGCGGCGCAGCCGCTCAGGGGGTTGTGTCATTCCAGGGCACGCGTGACGACTTCGCGTACGTCGTTGGATAGATCGGCCTTGGCGGCGACGCGGGCGATGGCCTCGCGTGCGGCCGTGCGGTAGGGCGGGGCCAGCTTGCGCCAGCGATCGAGCGCGCGCGCCAGGCGGGCGGCGACCTGGGGGTTCAAGGCATCGAGTTCCAGCACGCGATCGGCCCAGTACACGTAGCCTGCGGCGTCGGCGCGGTGGAAGGCGCCGGGGTTGGCACTGCAGTAGCTGAAGATCACGCTGCGCGCGCGGTTCGGGTTCTTGATGTGGAAGTCGGGGTGCTTCATCAAGGCCTTCACGGCCGGCAGCACGTTGCCGCCGCGGTCGGTGCTGCCTGCCTGCAGCGCAAACCATTTGTCCAGCACCAGCGCGTCGTCCTTGAAGAGTTGGTGAAAGCGCGCCAGCGCGGGCTGGGCCAGCTCGTGGCCGCTCATCACCAGGGCCGACAGGGCGTTGAAGCGGTCGGTCATGTTGCCCGCATCCTTGAAGCGCTGGTAGGTCTTGCCGGGCCAGACGGCATCGCCCGTGCTGCGCGCGGCCAGGCACAGCATGGCCAGGGCCAGGCCGGCCAGGGCGCGGCGGCCGGCGCTGTGGGCGTCGGGGCGGTAGGCGCCGCAGTCGTGGTGCTGCTCCCAGGCCCAGGCCCAGTCGGCCTGCAGGGCCAGGGCCAGCTGCTCGCGCAGCGCCTCGCGCACGGCGTGTACGCGCTGCGGATCGACCTCGGCCAGCTGCTCGGCGATGTAGCTTTCCGAGGGCAGGGTCAGCACCAGTTCCTTGAAGGCGGCATCGAGCTGCGGGTGGCGCAGCACGTCGCGCATGGCCTGCACCAGGGCGGCGGGCAGCAGGTTGTGGTTGATCTGGCCGTTGGTGCCCACGGTGATTGCGCCGTCAGCTATTGCGTTGATAGCAATGCGCAGCATCAGGCGCTGGCCGGCCTCCCAGCGGTTGAAGGGGTCGCCGTCGTGCGCCAGCAGGGTCAGCAGCTCGGCGTCGCTAAAGGAGCAGTCCAGCACCACCGGGGCGCTAAAGCTGCGCAGCAGCGAGGGCACGGGCTGGCCGTCCAGATT
>JAFDZY010000319.1 GCA_018266685.1 Bacteroidota bacterium | reverse complement strand
GGCTGGAGCTTGGTGTAGGCCAGCTGGTCGGCGGCGTTCCATTCGTAAAAGCGTGCGGTGTCATTCTTTACCAAGTTTCCGTTGACATCGTACTGGAAGCTGGCGTTCACCGAGGGCGGGCTGCCCCCACTGTCAATGCTGGCCAAGTGGTTCTTCCCACCTACATAGTTGTAATGCCGCGTATAGTTGTTACTGATGGCCTGGTGTACCAGGTCCTGCACATTGCCCACCTTGTCATAACTGTACCGCCGGGTATAGGCACGTACGTTATTTGCATTGGGGCTGGCGGTGGAGGCACTGACCGGAGTCCAGTGGTCGCCGTTCCACTTGGTGCCACCTTCACGGCCCGTGGCCTTCAATAATCGCTTAAGGGGATCGTACTCGAAGGTCTTGTCCAGCGCATCACTGCCCAGCAGGCTACCGGTAATGCCGCAATCGGTGACACGCTCCTTGATCTTGGTGATGTTGCCGCCCAGATCGTATTCGTAGCCGGTGTCCTGCCGCACGTTGCCGCTGAGCGGGGTGTAGGTGTTCCCGCTGCGGCTGAAGCGCTCGGTGCGGATGCGCTGCAGTCGAAAAGTGACCGGATCGTAGGCATAGCGCGTATGGAAACCGTTGGGCCGTGCCATCAGAATGCGCTGGCCCTTGGCGTTGTAGGCCACGTGCTCCAATACCGGCGTACCCTGCAAGTCCATCCGTTCGAGCGCCCCCGCACGGTTGTATCGCGGGGTGAGTTCCTGCCGCTGGCTGTTGGCATCCTCGGGATAGGTGAGGGTGCGCACGCGGTTGAGCGCATCGTAGGTCAGCGTGGTTGTATAGAGCCGCGTGTCGAGGATGCTTTCATCCATCGGCGTCCAATCCACTGCCAACTTAGTGCCAGACCAGATCGCACTGTCCTTGATCACCCATCTTGTCTTCTCCAGCGGGTTGCCCTTGAAGTCGTAGCCTTCCACCTGCACCTTGCCCGCTTCATCGTAGTGCTGGTACAGGCGGCCCCACAGGTTCCTGTCCTCCCGGGGCCACACATCACTTTGGTCACCGTAGATCAAGGTCTGTCGGCGGGTGAAAGTCTCGTAGCTGACCGAAGTATCGCGCGCCCACACGCCGGTGGGGCGGTTCAGGCGGTCATAGCTGGTGTAGGTGCGCGCGCCCTTTGCGTCGTTGCTGTACAGCGGCTTGCCTTGGGCATCCACCACTACCGTGCGCACACCGCTGTCCAAATGCTTTGTCCACAGGGTGTTCCCGGCGGTGTCGTACTTGTGCTCAAAGCACACCCGGTCCAAGGGGTCCGTGACCTTCAGCAGTTGCCCCTTGATGTCGTAGGCATAGCCCATCACCACGTCCTCGGGCCTCACCCCCGGCCCCTCTCCCGAGGAGAGGGGGGCGCAATGCTCCACGGTCATTATGGTGCGGCCCAGCGCATCCACCACTTCGCTTTTCGGCGTCCAGCGGTGCTCCGGGGGCACGGTGGTGTCCTCCGGGTGCGTGAGGCCCGCAAGGTCGTTCGCATCGTAGGTGTAGCGCTCCCATGAGGAGGGCGCAAAGGCATCGGGCGTGTCCAAGGCGTTGGGCACGCCATACACCACACGCTGTTCGGTGGCATCGGGGTTCACAGTGCGCTTGGGGCGGCCCAGTGCATCGTAGTAGATGCGCACCCGTTGGCCGTGTTGCGTGGCCGGGTCCGTGAGTGCGAAACCTTGGGAGAAGTAGGGCTCCCACTGCTCCACCACCTTGCCCTTGTTGTTGTACAACTTGGCACCGCTAACGGTGACGAAGGCATACGGAGGCGGCGGGCTCTGGCGGCCAACGGCCGGTGCATTGGGAGCGCCCTGGTCCGCCGGCAGGCCGCTGCTTCCCAACCCGTCCACGCCGCCCGGATGGGAAGTGACGCCGAACAGCACGCTCTCTGCCTGCGTCCGTGTCTGCAATTGCCGCCCGAAGCCGTCGCTGTATTCCACCGCCACAAGGGTGGCGTTGAACTCATCCGGCAGCATGCTCCCGGCATAAGGCGCGTTCACATGGTGCTCGCGCTGGGTGGTCTTCACCCATACGGGTTCGCCCCGGAGCATGAAGGCGAAGAGGTCGTATTCCAGCAGCACGCCGGGCGTATCCAACGAATCGCCTTCGGGCGCGTCGTACTTGCCCAACACGGCGGTCTTGTTCATCAGCCCCAACGGGGTGAAGCCGAAGAGGGTGACGTTCATGTTCACGTCCATCACGCCCGCCACCTGCATCACGCGGTAATCGTATCCGGCGTAGGTGGCCATGCCCAGCGGGTCCACCACCGTGGTGGGAAAGAGCTGGTAGGGGTCGTACTGCACGTATGCCGTGCTCTCGTAGGCATCCTGCATGGCCATGGGCAGGCCCACCACGGTCTCCGCCATGCTCCAGCCTTGGAAGTCGTAGGCCAGGGCCTGTGCCGTGGTGTAATAGCCCGGCACGAACTGCTCCGGGCCGCCGGTGCGGTAGCGGTAGCCGCAGCGGGCATCCGGCAGCTCGTTCACGAAATCCGCCGGGTGGCCGCTCCAGTTGGGGTAGTTGCTGCCATTGAACGGGGCGGGCGGCGGGCCATAGGCGGCAGCCAGCTCAGCAGGCTGCACCATCAGCGTTTCGGTGCGCACGGGCAGGCCGTATAGCTCCATTTGCCCATAGGGCATGCCATAGAAGGGTCCGCCATCATAATACGTATAGCTCAACGCCAGCAGTTTCGGCGTGGCCAGCGTCCATTGCGCAGTGGGGCGGAGCATGTCGTCGCGCAGGGCGAACACGGGCATGCTGCCGTTGTTCACCGCCTCAAAGCTGCGGGCCTGCTTCACACGGTCCACGGCATAGGAGATGCCCACGGAGCTGGCGGGGTCAGTCGCGGGCACATCCCTGTAGATGTGCTCCGTGTACTGGATCGTGGCATCGTAGCCGCGTGCAGGATAATACACACCACTATGTCCACTCAACTCAAGCCCCGTGCGCGGGTCCTTGCCGCGCGGCACGGCAATGCTGATCTGGCTCAGGGGCTGGCCATAGGCATCGATCTCCCCGGTGAAGGAGAATTTGGTCATCGGGTCGTTGCCGCGCTCCCACGTGGTGCTGCGGCTGCTGAGGCCGTAGCTGAAGAAGATGTGGTTGCTGTGCGTTTCCACCCGCAACGCCGCGATGGTGGCATTGGTGAGCGGGCTGTCCACCAAGCGAAGCCCAGTCTGCGTTTCGCTCACCGTGTAGGGGCGCTGTTGCAAGGGGCTGCCGTCCATGGCGTACAGCTCGCTGCGCAGGGCGGTGCCTCGCAGGGTGCGGAAGGCATCGCGGCGCGCCCGTCGCGGCAGGCCGGCGATCATCTGCAGCATCGCGGGATCGCGTTGCAGCATGTTCGCATCGCCGCTCCAGTATTCGTTGGCGAAGTCCACCTCTTTCCAGTCGCCCTTCTCCGCTCCCACCGGCCCCAGGTGGAACCAGTTCTTGGCCAGCACGGGCGGCGCATAATGTTCTACCGTTACGCCGGTGAGGTCGGCATCCAAGATGAGGTCATCCGAATTGTACCGGTCAAACGTCTCGGTATCGAACTGGTCCACGCGCCCGAAGCCGCGGAACTCGCGCTCGCCGCCGTCCCAATAGCCGTGGTGGTAGAAGTAGCGCGTGGTGAGCTTGCCCTTGCTGATGGCGTCGATCACCTCCACACGGTCCACCACCTGCACCGGGAAGGGCAGCGTGGTCTTCCATTTGCCGGCATAGCCCACGAAACCGCTTGCGGGGTTGCCCCCCTCTCCTTGGGAGAGGGGCTGGGGGTGAGGGCCATACGTATCCCGGAGGTAATGCGCTACGGACGAACCGTACTGCACCCGCGTGCGCGCACCGAGGTTGTTGCGCATGCCCACCATCACATAGGGCTTGGTACCGCCGGTGAGGTCGAGGTAGGCCACCCGGGTGCCTTGCCGTACACCGGCCGCGCCCAGGTCGTAGCTCCAGAGGATGCCCGGTGTACCCGTGCCGAAGAGGTCCACCATGCGCACGCTGTCGCGGTTCGTGAAGGAGGGTGTGCCCTTGATCACGAGGGGCTCGCTGAAACCGTTCCCGCTCTGGTTGATCCAGATGGTGATCTGGTCATGCTCCACGTAGATCACGTCCGTGAGGCCATCGCCATCGGCATCGCCCAGGAGCAGTTGCGCCGGGTTGAAGGCATAGCCCAAGCGCGGGC
>JAFDZY010000031.1 GCA_018266685.1 Bacteroidota bacterium | reverse complement strand
TGCTGCTCACCATGTACGACAGCCGCCTGCGCTTGGCCAACCAAGTGGTGGAAGAAGTGAAGACGCACTTCCAGCAACTGGTCTTCGACACGGTGATCCACCGCAACGTGGCCCTGGGCGAAGCACCCAGCCACGGGCAAACCATCATCATGCACGACGCCAGCAGCAAAGGCGCCACGAACTACTTGAACTTGGCGCGGGAGATCCTGCAGAAAAACGACCTGACCCGCATCAAGGAGAACGAGCGGACCATCGCGATCACGGAAGCTCAATGACCAAGAAACGAGGACTTGGGCGCGGATTGAGCGCCCTGCTGGAAGACCCCGGAACGGACATCACCGCGCACCATCCACCGGTGGAGGCCGGAAACCAGCGCGTGTCCGGCACTACGGCCTTGATACCGGTGGCACAGATCGAGCCCAATCCATTCCAACCGCGCACCACATTTGCACCGGAAGCCATTTTGGAATTGGCGCAGAGCATCAAGGAGCTCGGCATCATCCAGCCGGTCACGGTGCGCAAGCTTGGCTACGACCGCTACCAACTGATCAGCGGAGAACGCCGTTTCCGCGCCAGCCAAGTGGCGGGCTTGGAGGCGATCCCGGCCTATATCCGCATCGCCAATGACGAGGCCATGCTGGAAATGGCGCTGGTGGAGAACATCCAGCGCGAGGAATTGGATGCCATTGAAGTGGCCATCAGTTTCCAGCGCCTGTTGGAAGAAGTGAACCTGACGCAGGAAGCACTGAGCGAAAAGGTGGGCAAGGACCGCGCCACCGTGGCCAATTACCTGCGCTTGCTGAAGCTTCCGCCGGAGATCCAATTGGGGCTGCGCCAGCGGCAGATCGGCATGGGCCACGCCCGCGCACTGCTCGCTGTCCCGGATCCCGCCAAGCAGGAAGAACTGTACCGCCGCATCATCGAAAGCCAGTTGTCCGTGCGGCAGGTGGAGGACATGGCACGCGGCGAAAAGCAAGCAGCAGTGGTTCGCCCTGCCGGGCAGGGCCGGAAGTTGAGCGCTGCACGGTACAAGGAACTCGGCAGGGAACTTTCCAACATGTTCGGCAGCCGCGTGCTTGTGAAGCAAGGCGATTCCGGCAAAGGCCGCATTGAGATCGTCTTCCGCAACGACGAGGACTTGGAGCGGATCAAGCGGTTGTTGGAGAGCCGGTAAGTTGTTGTTCTGTTCGTAGGGCGTAAGCAATGGCGTGCGCACCTTAACAGCACTGCTTGGTCCGAATGGACGCGGCCTTCATCCTGTTTTATCCTGTCCAACTCGCTTGGTATTTCCTAATGAACGCGGCCTTCATCCTGTTCATCCTGTTTATCCTGTCCAACTCGCTTGGCCTGTCCTAATGGACGCGGTCTTCATCCTGTTCATCCTGTTTATCCTGTCCAACTCGCTTGGCATTTCCTAATGGACGCGGCCTTCATCCTGTTCATCCTGTTCATCCTGTTCATCCTGTCCAACTCGCTTGGCCTTTCCCAATGGACGAAGCCTTCATCCTGAACATCCTGTTCATCCTGTCCAACTCGCTTGGCCTTTCCGAATGGACGCGGTCTTCATCCTGTTCATCCTGTTTTATCCTGTCCAACTCGCTTGGCCTTTCCTAATGGACGCGGCCTTCATCCTGTACATCCTGTTCATCCTGTCCATCCTGTCCAAATGCATCTTGTATTCCCCGATCTTCGCGCCATGGATCATGCCCACTTGATGCAACGCTGCCTTCAACTCGCCCGCAACGGTGCCGGCATGGTTGCACCCAATCCCATGGTTGGCGCGGTGTTGGTGCAGGGTGATCGCATCCTGTCCGAAGGCTGGCACCGTGCACATGGCAGCGCACATGCGGAGGTCAACTGTTTGCACGCATGGGGCGATCAACCCATACCTGCGGATGCCATCCTGTATGTTTCTCTTGAACCTTGCTCGCACACCGGCCTCACGCCTCCATGCACTGAGCATCTGATCGCGCGGGGAGTGAAAACCGTGGCGATCGGTTGCACCGATCCCGACCCGCGCGTATCAGGACGCGGCATTGCCCGCTTGCGCGAAGCGGGCATTGCGGTGATCACGGATGTGCAGCGCGACGAATGCCGCTGGGTGAACCGCCGGTTCATCACCTCCATTGAACAACAGCGGCCGTACATCATCCTGAAATGGGCGCGAAGTTCCGATGGCTTCCTGGATTGCCACCCCCGCGGCACGCGCGGGGTCCAGCGTATCAGCAGTTTCGCAACAGATGTGCTCGCACACCGCTGGCGAAGCGAGGAGCAGGCCATCCTGGTGGGCAGCCGCACTGTTCTGAATGACAACCCCCGGTTGGACGTCCGGCATGTGGCGGGGCGTTCTCCCTTGCGCGTGATCCTGGACCGCAGCGGCATCACGCCCGCCGCCTCCCATGTCTATGATGGAAGCACCCCCACGTTGTTGATCACGGGCAAGAAGCGTGCATTGCCGAATGTGGAGCAAGCACTCATCAAGGACGAGATCGACCCACTGGACTTCCTATTGGCGGAACTGCAGCGCCGCAAGGTGCGCTCGTTGCTGGTGGAAGGCGGCAGGGAACTGTTGGGACGCTTCATGGAAAAAGACCTCTGGGACGAAGTCCGTGAGATCGTTGGCGAACCGCTCTTCCTGCAAGGTACGCCTGCACCGCGCCATACCCGGCAACCTCTCCGCACCTTGGCATCCGGCAGCGACCGCATCCACCTGTGCACGCGCACTTCCGCACCGGAACCCGCATGGCCCTGGTGATCCTCTCTTCCCTGCTCAGCGCGGCGATCTATGCGCTGTTCAAGGTATTCGGCAACCGGCGCATCGCCCTGCTCCCCGCCATTGTGGTGAACTATTTCGTTGCCTTCCTCTTCGGCATGTTGCACGCAAGGCCTTGGGCCACGGGCGACATCAGCCTGCTTTGGCTACCGTCCATCATTGAAGGAGCGCTCTTCATCATGCTCTTCCGGCTGATGGGCCTCTCCACGCAATGGAACGGCATCTCCCCCACCACGGTGGCCAGCAAGATGAGCTTGGCGTTCACCGTGCTCGCCACGGTGCTGATCTTTCGTGAACGGCCCGCGCCATTGGCCTGGTCCGGGATCATCCTCGCCCTGGCAGGCGTGGTGCTCAGCAGTTGGGGCGATCGCTCCGTGCCTGGTTCCCGGCGCTGGGCATTGCCGGTGATCTTCGTGGCAAGCGCCATCACCGATGTACTGCTTGCAGCCACCCAACGCACACGCCTCACACCGATCACCGAAGCTGCATTCCCCACGATGATCTTCGGCTTCGCCGCGCTGTTCGGCTTTTGCTGGCTCGCTTTCAGGACCGAGAGGCGCGCGCTCACCGAGCCTGCCACCTGGATCGGCGGCGGACTGCTCGGCGTGCTCAACTACGGTTCCATCCTCTTTCTGGTGCTCGGACTTTCGCGCAGCGGCATGGAGGCCAGCAGCGTGTTCCCCCTGGCCAACGTATGCGTGATCATCTTCGGTGCGGCTGCATCGCTCCTGCTCTTCCGTGAACGGCTGCGCCCGGTACATTGGGCCGGCATCACGCTGTCCGTCGCGTCGCTCATCCTCATCATGGCCGCTGCACGGACATGAGCACGGACCAATATCAAACGCTTGCCGGTGAAAGCTTCGGCGAAGTACGCGAGAAGGCCAGTAAATTCCTGGCACATGCTTTTCCCATAACGGATGAAGCAGCCTTCAAGGCGAGGTTGGCCGGCATCGCCAAGGAGTACCACAGCGCGCGCCACATCTGCTATGGTTGGGTACTTGGCACAAGCGGCGAAAAGTTCCGTGCCTTCGATGCCGGTGAGCCCGCAGGCAGCGCAGGCAAACCGGTCCTGCGCCAGATCCAGGGTGCAGGCCTCACCTATGCGGCCATTGTGGTGGTGCGCTATTTCGGCGGCACACTGCTTGGCAAAGCAGGATTGGCCCATGCCTTCGCGGATGCCGCCAAGGCAGCGTTGGCAAGCAACACCGTGGTGCAACGGACCGTGATGGCAACACTTGAAGTGCTGTGCGGTTATGCCGCAGTGGAAGAAGTGAAGCGGCAAGTGAAGGCCATGGACGGCGAACTGGTGAAAGCAGCGTATGCGGACCTGTGCGTGCTGCGGGTGCACGTTCCCCGCAGCCATGCAATGCAACAGATCGCCAAGTGGACCGCACAAGGAATCACCGCCAACCTGGTTGCGGGCGAGTGAACATCACTTGAAATATTGCACCAACGCCCGCAACAGTTCTTCCGGGGCGCGCCTGGGGCGGTTGGTCTTGCGATCAATGAAAACCAGTGTGGTCGCCGCTTCCGTGATCAACTCGCGTGCCTCATTGAACACCGCGTAGGCAAAGCGGATGCGCGCCGAAGGCAGCTCCACGATGCTCGTGCGCACGGTCAACAGGTCATCGTAATACGCAGGCTTGCGGAACTCCACCTGCATGTCGTGCACGGGAAGCATCATGCCCTCCTCCTCCATCCTGCGGTACGGAAAACCCAAGCTGCGCAAGGCTTCCACGCGGCCCACCTCAAAATACTGCGCATACGTTCCGTAGTACACATAGCCCATCCGGTCGGTCTCCGCATAGCGCACGCGGAAGCTGGTTTCATGGCTGTACATGGGCCGGGAAGATAAGGTACGAATACCCGAGATCGGGCATGGACAAGCGGAAGTACTTCACCTAACTTCACGGCCTGACCCCACCGCCGCCATGACCACCTTTGCAACACCAAAGCCGACCGGCGGAAAGGAACCCGGCAGCAGACGTTGTACACCCGGCTCCACACTTAGGCCCACCGGTCGCGGGCAACTTTCCACCCAACCTCCAGCATTCTTGGAAACCCTTGGTGGGCGCGGGATGCAAAAGGACGTTCAAACCGGCTGCCTTGGTCAAAACTTTCGATCCAAGCAAGCGCGAACAAACTTTTTTTTTCACTTCAACGTGCTCATATTTGCCACCCTTGCAACGCACCCGCAGTTGAAGCAACCACTACCGATCCCACCTGAAAATCCACCGGAACGCCGCTATGAAGAATGACCATGAAAAGACCTGGGAACGGTGCCTCGATGTGATCAAGGACAACGTCAGCCAGCAGAGCTTCAAAACCTGGTTCGAACCGATCCGGGCCGTGAAGCTGGCCGACAGCGTGCTGACCATTCAAGTGCCGTCGCAGTTCTTTTACGAATGGCTGGAGGAGCACTACATCGGGCTCCTTAAGAAGATCATCCGCAAGGAGGTAGGGCCCGAGGGCCGACTGGAGTACTCCATCATCATGGAGAACAACTTCAAGAGCACCAACCCCTACACCGTTCGCGTGCCCACCAGCAATGCCCGCGAGGTGAAGAACCCCGCGGTGAGCCTGCCGATCGACGTGGCCAACAGCCCGATCAAGAACCCGTTCATCATTCCGGGTTTGAAAAAGATCAAGGTGGAAAGCCACTTGAACGCGAACTACTCCTTCGAGAATTTCATCGAGGGGGACTGCAACCGCTTGGCCCGCAGCGCCGGCTTCGCGGTGGCCCAAAAGCCCGGAGGAACCGCCTTCAACCCGCTGCTGGTGTACGGCGGCGTTGGCTTGGGCAAAACCCACTTGATCCATGCCATCGGCATCGAGATCAAGAAGAACCACCCGGAGAAGACCATCCTTTACGTGCCCGCCGAGAAGTTCACCCAGCAGTTCATCGAAGCCGTGAAGAACAACACGATGGGCGACTTCCAGCAGTTCTACCAAATGATGGACGTGCTGATCATTGACGATGTGCAGTTCCTCGCGGGGAAAGAGAAGACGCAGGACGTCTTCTTCCACATCTTCAATGCCCTGCACCAAAGCGGCAAGCAGCTGGTGATCTCCAGCGACAAGGCCCCGGTGGAAATGAGCGGCATGGAACAACGCCTGCTGAGCCGTTTCAAGTGGGGCCTCAGCGCGGACCTGCAAACTCCCGGACTGGAAACGCGCATCGCCATCCTGCAAAAGAAGATGTACGCCGAAGGCATCGAACTGCCCAAGGAAGTGGTGGAATACCTGGCCTACAGCATCACCACCAACATCCGCGAACTGGAAGGCGCGATGATCAGCCTGATCGCCCAAAGCTCCCTGAACAAGAAGGCGGTGACGCTGGAGCTGGCCAAGCAGATGATCGACAAGTTCGTGAAGAACACGGCCCGCGAAGTGAGCATCGACTACATCCAGAAGGTGGTGTGCGACTACTTCGACCTGCCGATCGAACTGCTCAAGAGCAAGACCCGCAAGCGCGAAGTGGTGCAGGCCCGCCAGATCGCCATGTACTTCGCCAAGAAGATGACCAAGAGCTCCCTGGCGAACATCGGCGCACACTGCGGCGGAAAGGACCACGCCACCGTGCTCCACGCCTGCCGCACCGTGAACAACCTGCAGGAAACCGACAAGCAGTTCCGCGGCTACTTGGAGGACCTGGAGAAGAAGTTGAGCATCCACTGATCCCGTCACTGTAACAAACCGGAGGGCCATTCCAGCGCAAGCGGATGGCCCTCCGGTTTTACCACCCTCGCCATGCACCTGCGATCACTCCCGCTGGCAGCGCTGCTTCCAACTACACTGTGCGGGTTGGCGCAAACCCCTGCGGACAGCGTGGCCGCCGAGCGCTTCAACCTCCACTTCCAAAGTACGTACATCGTTCAGTGGAAGCCTGGTTTTGCAGCCAAGTACAGCGGTGTGAACAGCCTGATGTCCGAAGAGGAAACCCGTACGTCGGTCACCAGCACGATCTATATCGGAGCGCGGGCATGGAAAGGCGCAGAACTCTACTTCAACCCTGAAATGGCAGGCGGTTCAGGGCTTTCAGGTGCATTGGGCGTAGCCTCATCCACAAACGGCGAAACGTTCCGCGTGGGTGATCCGCAGCCGCAGTTTTACAACGCCAGGCTCTTTCTCCGCCAGAACATCGCCCTGGGAAGCGCCATGGAAAAGGTGGACGCGGAGGCCAATGCACTGGCGGGCATGCGCCCAACGGACCGCATCACCCTCACTGCGGGCAAGATCTGCATGGCCGACTTGTTTGACCTCAACCGGTACAGCCATGACCCACGCACCCAATTCCTGAGTTGGGGACTCATGGGCAATGGCGCATGGGACTACGCAGCCAATGTGCGCGGATACACGCCGGCCGTTGCAGTGGAACTTTTCAAGGGCAGGAATGAAATACGGTATGCGCTCGCCCTTCTGCCCAATGAGGCCAACGGGGCCAGCATGCAATGGAACCTGGCCCGCTCGCGCTCGCACATGGCGGAGTATGTCCGGCGCGTTACCCTCAAAGGCCACCCAGGTGCAGTGCGTTTGCTCGCCTTCCACAACACCGCTCCCATGGGCAACTACATGGAGAGCATTGCGGATGCCCGGACGGGGGAAGCTCCGTCCATTGATTCCGACCGGAAGGAAGGCCGCACCAAATTCGGTCTTGCCCTGAACATGGAACAGGAGCTGGCCAAGGGCCTGGGCATGTTCCTGCGGGCAGGCTGGAACGACGGCAACAACGAAACCTGGGCATTCACTGAGATCGACCATGCACTGAGCGGCGGGCTTTCACTGGCGGGCAGCGCATGGCACCGCACCAATGACAACATGGGGCTGGCTTTTGTGCTCTCAGGGCTTTCCGCACCGCACCGCGAATACCTGAAGGATGGAGGCAACGGATTCATGCTCGGCGACGGCAACCTGGACTACGGGCTGGAAAAAATTCTCGAGTTCGATTACAGCTGCGCAATGAAGCCCGGTTCACTTTGGTTCAGTGGTGCCTACCAATTTGTAATGGACCCGGGCTACAACAAGGACCGCGGCCCTGTCAGCGTTTTTTCATTGCGCCTGCACGTGGAGATCTGAACGAAGCCAGCCGCGGGCAAACCCATCCAGCACGGAATCCTTCTCCGCTCCCGGTGAGCATGAGGCCGGACCAGCGCAAGAATGAAGAACCTGCAAGATTCCAAAGTTTTTCCTTTCGCACCTTCGCCCCCATGAAGATCCTCCTGGTATGCCATGGCAACATCTGCCGCTCCCCCATGGCCGAAGGCTTGCTGCGCGACATGGCCAAAGCGCGCCACCTGTCCGTGGTCACGGATTCCGCCGGCACCAGTGACGAACATGCAGGAGAGCCGCCGCACCGCTTGGCGCAGGCCACCATGCTCCGCCATGGCCATGACATCAGCGGACTGCGCTCCAGGCAGCTTGACGCGGAAGACTTCACCC
This sequence comes from Bacteroidota bacterium, assembly GCA_018266685.1. GTDB lineage: Bacteria > Bacteroidota > Bacteroidia > Flavobacteriales_F > PHOS-HE28 > PHOS-HE28. The sequence goes on along the minus strand of JAFDZY010000031.1, from coordinate 27,803 downwards.
ACTTCGACCTGCTGCTCGCCATGGATGACGCCAACCTCCGCAACATGCGGAAACTGGCCCCCGGTGCGGAACTCGCACGAAAAGCCCGTGCCGTGATGGACTTTGCCCGGCACCACAAGGAGCGCGAGGTGCCCGATCCCTATTGGGGCGGTGCAGCAGATTACGAACATGTGTACGACCTGCTCACCGATGCGCTGAAAGGCGTGCTGGACCATGTTGAAGGCAAACAGTGAAGGCGTGCTCTACCTGCTCCCCGTGTGGTTGGGCGATAGTGGCGGCGTGGAATTGCTTCCCCCGCAGAACATCTTCCTTGCGGAACGGGTGAAGTTGTTCTTCTGTGAAAATGAGCGTACGGCACGGCGAATGCTGCGGAGAATGTCCGGCACCATCGACCTGAACGGCATCGAGCTCCATTTGCTCAACAAGGACAGCACGTCGGAAGAACTTTCCGCCATGGCGGCATTGCTCGGCAAGCAGGACGCGGCCATCCTCAGCGAGGCGGGCATGCCGTGCATTGCGGATCCGGGTGCGCGCTTAGTGGCGGAAGCGCACCGGCGCAATGTGCGCGTGGTGCCGCTTACCGGTCCCTCCTCCCTCCTGCTCGCACTGGCTGCCTCCGGGCTCAACGGCCAACGCTTCGCCTTCCACGGCTACCTGCCGCGTGATGGCGCTGAACGCAAGAAGGCGATCAAGGTGCTGGAACAGGAAGCACGCCGCACGGGTGGAGCCCAACTTTTCATTGAAACACCCTACCGCAACGACGTGCTGCTCGCTGACCTCCTGGCAACGTGTGAGGGAAACACGCTGCTGTGCATCGCCATCGACCTGGAACAGCCCGGAGGCAGCACGGAAACACGCCCGGTGCGGGCGTGGCGCGACCGGCTCCCCGCACTTGGCAAGCGCCCCTGCGTATTCATCCTCGGCAGCAGCCTTCCGTAGTTTCGCGCACCATTCATTCCCCTATCCCGCTTCCTGATGAGCGCCACTGAAGGCTACGTCAAAACAGAAATTTCCGGCGGCATCGCCACCGTCACCTTCCACCACCCCAAGAGCAACAGCCTGCCCGCGGCCATCCTCTCCTCCCTGGCGCGGAACATTGGGGAAGCCGGTGCCTACCAGGACGTGCGCGTGATCGTGCTGCGGAGCGACGGCGAAAAGGCGTTCTGTGCCGGCGCCAGTTTCGATGAGCTGGTGGCCATTGACAGCGAAAAGGCGGGCCTCGCCTTCTTCAACGGCTTTGCCTTGGTGATCAACGCCATCCGCACGGTTCCCTGCTTTGTGATCGGGCGCGTGCAGAACAAGGCCGTGGGCGGCGGAGTGGGCTTGGCCGCTGCGGTGGACGTATGCTACGCCCATGAAAGCGCGTCGGTGAAATTGAGCGAACTCGCCATAGGCATCGGCCCGTTCGTGGTGGGGCCCGCCGTGGAGCGCAAGATCGGCACGGGCGCATTTGGATACATGAGCGCCGCGCCCGCCGCATGGCAGGCTGCGGAATGGGCGGAACGGAAAGGACTTTACGCAGCGGTATTCCAACAGCTGGAAGATTTGGACGCAGCGGTTGAAGCCCACGCCAAGGAACTTGCCACTTACAGCCCGGAGGCCATGGCCGAACTGAAGCGCGTGATGTGGCGCGGCACGGAGGATTGGGGTGCGTTGCTGCCGGAACGCGCCGCCATCAGCGGTCGCCTGGTGCTGTCCGAGTTCACGCGCAGCGCCATCGCGGAGTTCAAGCGGAAGGCCGCCGCACGCTAATTGCCTGTTGGGGACCGCGGTTCAAGCCTCCAGCAGTTCCGGGCGCTTGAAGAAAAGTTCACCGCAGGTGGTCGATTCCTTCATCGCCGTGATCACGGAAGGCAGTGGTGCCGTAAACACCTGCGGATAATCCACTTCCCCCATTTCCGGGCGGATCGGATATGCGAGCTGCTCGTGGTCCATGGTGAACTGCGCATTGATGCCCGGCTTGTTCCCGCGTGGGTCCACGCGGAACCAGCCCACCTCCGGCAAATGGATCGCGTTCAGGCCGTGCAGCGCATGCCCGGATTCCACGGTGCCCTTGCGCACCACCCGTTGGTAGCAGAAACCGCACGGAATGCCCATGCCGCGCAGCAAGGCCGCCAATAAATGGGACTTGGCAAAGCAGATACCCTCGCCGTTTCGCAGGGTTTCCTCCGCCCCGATGGACACCACCGGATGGCCCGTATCAAAACTGTGCGCCACACCGTCACGCGCCACTTCAAAGGCCATGCGTGCCCTTTCCGCCGCAGACTGCGCAACGCCCATGATCTTGGCCACGTGGCTTTTCACTAATGAGGAGTGCCATTCCACGTATGGCGGCAACTCCACGAGGTAGTCGCCCAACCTGCTTGATTCCAATTGCAGCTTCATGATGCGATGATCATAACCGGAACACGCACCGCCCTGCACTGTTCGGCACGGCGGTAATGGCACGGGCTTCCAACAGGGCCAAAAGTATGATCTCCGCCACCGGGCCGGCATGTTGGACAATTAGCGCGGTCAGCCCCCAGCCTTCTATATTTGGTCGCTCTGCCCGGAACCCCGGGCCGGTACACTTAGCGCATGGCAACGAAAATTGAATTGATCGCCCGGATGGAGGAACTGCTCCACCAGGAAGATGTGGAACGCTCATCCGAAGCGGTGGAAACCATCAAGGAAAGCTACGAAGCCTTGGTGGCCGCGGAACAAGCGGAGGCTGAGGCGCGGGCCGCAGCCGAGGAAGTGCAACAGGAAGCCGAGGTACACGAGGCGGAAGAACCCAGCATGGGCCCGCCTCCCGCAGCTGAACCCAAGCTTCCCCAACAACGGATCGAATCCGCCCCGCTGACGAATGAGGAGGATAAAAAATTCAAGCAGTTGCTGGATGCCTTCAACACCAAGGTGAACGACATCCGCCGCAAGCGGCAGAAGGAAGAGAGCGACAACCTCGCGGCCAAGCAGGGCGTAATGACGGAACTCAGGGCGCTGATCGCAAACGAGGAGAACATCGGCAATGCCTTCCAGCATTTCAACGAACTGGGCGAAAAATGGAGGCACATCGGGCCGATACCCGCCCAGAACTACCGCGAGCTGCAGCATGAATACAGCCAGCTCCGGGAGGAGTTCTTCTACCACATTCGCATTTACAAGGAACTCCGCGACCACGACCTGCGCAAAAACACGGCCCTGAAACAGGCGCTGGTGGCGGACATGGAAGCGGTACAGCGCGTGGACAGCGTGCGCGAAGCGGAGCAATTGGTGAAGGAATACCAGGACAAATGGCATCAGATCGGCCCGGTGACCCAGGAGGACCGCCAAGCCGTGGGCGATGCCTTCTGGAACGCCACGCGCCAGGTGTACGACCGCATCAACGAATACTACAAGGCGCGCCGCGCGGAGCACGAGACCAATTTGGCGTCCAAGCAAGCCTTGGTGGAAAAGGCGCTGGAACTGGCCAAGCAGGCGGAGAACATTACCGCTGCGGAATGGAAGAAGCTCACCGACCAAGTGCTGGAGCTGCAGAATGCCTGGAAGAACATCGGCTTCGCCACCAAGAAGGACAACGAGCGCGTGTGGAAGGAGTTCAGGGAGGCCTGCAACAGCTTCTTCGACAGGAAGAACGCGTACTACAAGGAATTGAAGGACCAGTTCAAGGCAGTGCGGGACAAGAAAGAGTCATTGATCGGCCAGGCCCTTGCGCTGAAGGACAGCACGGCCTGGCGCCAAACGGCGGACAAGCTCAAGCAACTGCAACTGGAATGGAAGCAGGCCGGCAGCGCCGGGCAACGCGATGAACACAAGCTGTGGGGCCGCTTCCGCGAAGCGTGCGACGCATTCTTCAAATCGCGGCACGACGCCTTTGAACAACAGGATGCCGAGCAGGCCGTGAACGCCAAGGCGAAGGAAGACCTGATCGGTGAAATTGAAGCCTTCGCGCTTACCGGCGACCGCAATGCGGACATCGAGCGCCTGAAGGCCTTCAGTGCCCGTTGGCTGAACGGGGGACGCGTTTCGCCCAAGCAGTATGACCGGTTGAGCGACCGTTACCGCGCCGCGCTGGACAAACAATACGGCCAGTTGAAATTGAACGATGCCGAGCGCGGCCGGATGAAGTTCCAAACCCGCCTGCAGGACCTGAGCAGCGCACCGGACGGGCACGACCGCATGGAGCGTGAAGGACGCTTTGTGCAGCGCAAGATCGAGGAGCTCGAGGCAGAAGTGCGGCAGTCCGAGGAGAACATGGGAAAGTTCAGCTTCAAGAGCGCCGCAGGCGAGGCGATGAAGAAGGAAATGGAAAAAAGCATCGAACGCACCCGGCAGGAAATACAGCGCTTGGTGGGGCAGCATAAGCAGCTGATGGCGGAACTGCGCGCCGGCAAGGCCAAGGAACCCAGTCCCACAACCGCAGGGGAAGGCCAGTAGAAAAAACTTGAAAACAGGCTTATGCCCGTGAGGGCATGGCGAATTTCGTCCACTACCAAAACCGACACAACATGGGAATGCTCAAGGAGTTCAAGGAATTTGCGATGAAAGGCAACCTGGTGGACATTGCCGTGGGCTTTGTCATGGGTGCCGCGTTCACCAAACTGGTCACCGCGTTCACCGGGGGCATTGTTTCCCCGTTGATCAGCCTGCTCACGGACAAAGTGAACTTCCAGGACCTGAAGTGGGTACTGCGCCCGGGCGTGGCTGAAGTGAAGGATGCAGCGGGGGCTGTCTCTGTTCCTGCCAGTGCTGAGGTCGCTATCACGTACGGGAATTTCCTGCAGTCCACCATCGATTTCCTGATCGTGGCGTTCGTGATGTTCATGGTGGTGAAAGCCGTGAACGCGATGAAGAAGCCTGAAGCTCCTGCCGCACCGGCCGGCCCCACCGAAGACCAGAAGCTGCTGACGGAGATCCGCGACCTGCTGAAGAAATAAACTTGATCCCCACAACGGAAAAAGCCCTGGTGCAAGCCGGGGCTTCTTCTTTATGGCACAAAGCGGTGAGTGCCGCCCACCGGATCGAACTCCACGCCTGTTCCAGCAAAGGCACGCGCCAGTTCTCCGGAGGCCAAGGCTTGCGCCGGTGTGCCCTGCCAAGGCGCATCACCGCTGCGTAAAAGCACCAGCTTGTCACAAAGGTCCATGGCGAGTTGCAGGTCATGCGTGCTGAAAAGCACGGCTTTGTTTCCATTGTGCGCAATGGTGCGGAGCATCCGCACCACGGCGGCCCGGTTGGGAAGGTCCAGAAAAGCGGTCGGCTCGTCCAGCAACATCAACGGGGTATCCTGGGCCAGTGCGCGCGCGATGAGCACCTTTTGGCACTCCCCATCGCTGCAGGAGCGGGCCTGCCGGTGGCGAAGATGCTCTGTTCCCGTAGCTTGAAGGGCACGTTCCACGGCTTCGTTGTCCGCTTCGGATGCCCGCCCCCACCGGTCAGTCCAGGGATGGCGGCCAAAGGAAACCAGTGTTTCCACGTCCAACTGCCCGGTATCCGGCCTGCCGGTAAGTACCACGGCAATGTATCGGGCCCGTTGTGCAACGGAGAGTCCGTCCAGGTCCGTTTCGCCCAACAATACTTTCCCTTGCACCGGAAGCAATAGGCCGGCCAGGGTGCGCAGCAGCGTACTTTTCCCAACACCGTTGATGCCGATCACGGCCGTAAGGCTTCCGGGTTGAAGGTCCAACTGCACATCACGGAGCACGGCCTTGCCCGCATGGCCCACGGCAAGGTTCTCCGTGTGCAACAGCGCCCGCTGCCCCATCATTTGCGCGCCCATGACCGTCCGCCAATGAGAACCCATATCACCACCGGAACACCCAATAAACTGGTCACCGCATTCAGCGGGAGCACCACTCCGGTCCATGCAGAGCGGACCAGCAGGTCGCAAGCCAGGGCCAATGCAGCGCCCAAGAGCACCGTGGCGGGCATCAGCAGGCGATGGTCCGCCGTGCGCGTGAAGGCACGGGCCACATGCGGCACCGCAAGGCCCAGGAATGCCACCGGTCCGCAGAAAGCGGTGATGGTGCCGCCCAGCAGGCCCGTGGTCCATATAGCGATGCTCCGCACGCGCCGCACGTCCACGCCCATCGTACTTGCCTGTTCATCCCCCAGCAACATGGCATTGAGCGGCTTCGACAAGCCCAAGGCCGCCGCCACGCCCACCAGCACCGGAAGCACCAGCCATGGCGTGCGCGGGAGCACTACTCCGGCAAAGGACCCCATGCCCCACAACACGAACCCTTTCAAAGCGCCGGCCTCGCTTCCCGCCTGTAGCACACTGAGCACTGCGGAACACAAGTAGCCGATCATCAGGCCCAGCACCAACAAGGTTACCCCGTCGCCCACCCGCCGGTCCGAAAAGGTGATGATCAGCATCACCGCCACCGCTCCGGCAAGTGCCGCGAGTATTGCCACCAGGTCGGCGGGGATGGGAAGCAGGCTCCAGAAAGGTGTGGCCAGCAGCACCGCAGCTACCCCGAGCGATGCACCGCCGGTGATGCCCAGCACGCCCGGCCCGGCCAATGGGTTATGGAAGACTGTTTGCATCAGCAAGCCCGCCGCTGCGAGGCCAGCGCCGGCAGCGGCTGCGGTGATCATCTCCGGCAACCGCACCTGCATGATGATGGCCTCAGCAGGCCCCCGGCCGCCATGCACCAGCGCGTTCCATACTTCGGCAACGGGGATGGGGACGCTTCCATATGCCAAGCTGGCCAATGCAAGCAGCAACCCTGCACCGGCAAAGGCCGCCAACCACCATTGTTTGGGCATGAGGCAAACTTAGAGCCTGTTCGCGTTGGTGTACCGGGCGGCCCGGTTGCAGCCCAACACCATGGCAGTCCATTCAATTCACAAGACTTGCCAACCTGTGACGGTCCCCGGTGCGCCGGTGCCGAAATTTGCGCCCGCAATGTCCAACCATTCCCCCATCATCCGCAGGTTCCGCCTCGTGGCCATCCTTGAAGGCATCAGTTTCCTTGTGCTCCTTGGCATCGCCATGCCGCTGAAGTACTTCGCTGGCATGCCCTTGGCGGTGAAGTACGTGGGCTGGGCCCATGGCCTGCTGTTCATCAGCTACATCCTGCTGGCCATTCCGTTGTTCACGCGGTTGAAGTGGCCGTCCGAACGCGTGTACGGTGTGGGTGTAGCCTCCTTGTTGCCGTTCGGCACCTTTGTGATGGAACGGCGCTGGTTGCGCTGAGCCGGGGCTTGCCCTCACTCCGCCTTGCGGATGCCTTCCTGCTTGTATTCAAGCATCAAGGCGCTGCCGTTGTTCCATCCGTTCTCCGGCCCCAAGTTTTCCATTCTGAAGCCCATGTGGAGCGGCTTGGCCTGCACCTGTGCATAGTGCTGCGGAAAGCTTTCACCGAACTGCATCTCCGCACCGATGTAGTAGAGGGCCACATCATAGCCCAGGAACGCGTATTCGCCCGGTTCGTTGCGGTAGCGCGCCCGGTAATGGGCAATAAAATCGTTCGTTGCCTGCGTGCCCCGGTCAATGAACTGGTTTGCCGGAACATGAACGTCCAGTTTCACCAAGGCGGATACATCAAGTGTTGGCATGTCCATCCATCCGTTCAAACCATATACGGTGATGGCATATTGGGGCACCTGCCCCGAAAACTTGGCCAGCACGGTGGTAACGAATTCCACATCCTCGCTGGGCACCACCAGGATGTTCCGCCTTGCGGGGTCCAGTTTGCCTTGCGCCACTGAGATGTCCCTTCTCGGGCAGGTAACCACCAGGAGTGAATCCCTCAATTTTCCGGGTATCGGCGCCAGTTGTGCCTTCAACCCGGCCTCCAAGGTCCGGGCCAGGTCCCGTTCACTGAAAATATCGGGCTTCACAAGAATGATATTGTCCTTTGCATGCCTCGCTGCGATGTAGCGCGCCATCAACTTAAGGCGGTCTGCACGGCTGCCCACCGCCTTGCTCACGGTGGGGTGGCCCAGCAGCACCTTGTTGCTCTGTGGCACGGGACAAACGATCGGTACGGTGCCGGAAACGCGGGAGAGCGCCTCCACGGCAGCGCGGTGGAACGGGCCGATGTACAGGTCCATGCCCCGCACGGCATCGCTTTTCAGCAACGGGTTCCACTGCTCGGGCCTCATGCCCGTGTCAAACACTTGCACATCGGCGTTCAAGCCCATAGCCTGAAGGGTATCCAGCGCCAACCCCAGCCCTGCCCTGAATTCGATGGCGGCATCGGTAACCGATGTTTGCTTGCTGGCTTCGTCCGTGGCGGAGGCGGTGTCCGCACCCGATGCGGTGAACGGCAGCAATACGGCGATCTTCACGTGCCGGTAGGGTGCGGGCTTGGTTACGGTGGCAGGCACGGTGTCCAACCGGGAAATGGGGGCTTTGGGTATTCGGATGTAAAGACCGGCCTTCAACCCGTCCGGCAATCCGCCGTTTGCTGCGGAAATGGATTCCGCGGAAACCCCGTACTGTTTGCCCAATGCATAAAGTGTTTCACCCGTCTGCACCAGGTGGAACACGGCACTGTCCGCCATTGCGGGCTGCACTGCCATGGGCGGTGCGGCGGTGCTCTTGGCCACTTCCACATGAAGCACCATGCCCGGCTGCAATCCGTACTGCAGATCAGGGTTCCAGCGCCGCAGGTCTTCGGGCGACACGCCAAACTTTCGCGAGATTCCAAAAAGTGTTTCCTTCTTGGACACGGTGTACAGCAGCTCCCCATCGCCCAGTTTCGGTGCAGTCTTCAGTTCCTTCTTGGACTGTTCCTTGCGGGGTATCAGCAACACCTGCCCCACGCTCAGGCCCTGTTCCGCCCCGGGGTTGGCCTCAGTAATGGCGGCTACCGGCACCGCGTAGTGCTTGCTGATGGCAAAAAGCGTCTGCCCCTTCTCCACCGTGTGCACAAGGTACTTCTCCCCGTTCACCACGCGCACTTCCTGCGCATGGGCGCACAGGCTCAGGCAGGCGGCAAGAAGAAGGGCAAGGCACTTGTGGATCATTCCCATTCAATGGTGGCGGGCGGTTTGCTGCTGATGTCGTACACCACGCGGTTCACGCCCTTCACTTGGTTAATGATGTTGTTCGAGATCCGTGCCAAAACTTCGTAGGGCAGGTGGCACCAGTCGGCCGTCATGCCGTCCGTGCTGGAAACTGCCCGAAGGGCCACGGCATTTTCGTAGGTGCGCTCATCCCCCATCACGCCCACGCTGCGCACGGGGAGCAGGATGGCGCCGGCCTGCCATACTTGGTCGTAGAGCCCTGCATCGCGCAGGCCCTGGATGTAGATGTGGTCCACCTCCTGGAGCAGGGCCACCTTCTCGGCCGTAATGTCGCCGAGGATGCGGATGGCCAAACCCGGCCCCGGGAATGGATGGCGGCCCAGGATGGAGGGATCTAAACCGAGCGACTTGCCCACGCGGCGCACCTCATCCTTGAAGAGCGATCGAAGGGGCTCCACCACTTTCAGGTTCATGCGCGCGGGCAGCCCGCCCACGTTGTGGTGGCTTTTGATGGTGACGCTGGGCCCGTGTACGCTCACGCTTTCGATCACATCCGGGTAAATGGTGCCCTGTGCGAGCCATTTGATGTTGGTAATGCGCTTGGCCTCGGCATCGAACACTTCGATGAAGGTGCGGCCGATGGCCTTGCGCTTGGCCTCGGGGTCGGTAAGGTCCTTGAGTGCGGCGAGGAAGCGGTCCTTGGCATCCACGCCGGTGATGTTGAGGCCCATGTTGCGGTAGCTCTCCAGCACCTGGTTGAACTCGTTCTTGCGGAGCAGGGCGTTGTCCACGAAGATGCAATGGAGCTTGTCACCGATGGCTTTCTGCAGCAGCAGCGCCGCCACGGAGCTGTCCACGCCGCCGCTGAGGGCGAGCACCACATGGTCCTCCCCGAGTTGTTCACGGAGCGCGGCCACACTTTCCTCCACAAAGGCACCGGGCGTGTGGTCCGTGGCACAACCACAAATGCCCACCGCAAAATTCCGGAGCAGTTGCAGGCCGTCCGTGGAATGGAAGACTTCGGGGTGGAACTGCACACCGAAGGTTTGCTCGCCCTTGATCCGGAATGCGGCAACAGGCACGGCGTGCGTGCCGGCCATCACCTCCATGCGGTCGGCAGCCTTCAGGATGCTGTCGCCGTGGCTCATCCACACCTGCGTTCCGGGCCGGATGCCGGTGAACAGCGGCTCCTGCACGAAAATGTTGTCCAACAAGGCACGCCCGTATTCCCTCACCTGGCTGCGCACCACGTCACCCCCTGCCCGCTTGGCCAAGAGCTGCGCGCCGTAGCATACGCCCAGCACGGGCACCTTGCCCTGGAGGCCGCTGATGTCCGTGTCCGGGGCGCCTTTGTCAAACACGGATGCCGGGCTTCCGCTAAGGATCACGCCCTTCACGGAGGGGTCACCGGCAAAGCGGCTCGCGGCGCTGAACGGATGGATCTCGCAATAAACGTCCAGTTCGCGCACCCGGCGGGCCAGCAACTGCGTGTACTGGGAGCCATGGTCAAGGATGAGGATCTTGGATTGCAAAGGGCTCGGAATTAAGTGGCCGCAAAGGTATTCGGGAGGGGCAGACCCGTATGCTGCCCGCAAAGCGAACGGTCAATTCAGGAAAGGTATAAGATCCTACACCGGGGCTTGCACGTTGCGCTCCACGTAGGCGATGATCTCCCCGGCAATGTCTTTTCCCGTGGCTTTTTCAATTCCTTCCAGGCCGGGCGATGCGTTCACTTCAATGATCAGCGGGCCGCGCGAGCTCTGTAGAAGGTCCACGCCAGCCACCTTAAGGCCCAAGGCTTTCGTGGCGCGAATGGCAATATCCTGCTCTTCCTTGGAAAGCTCGATCAATTCCGCCACACCGCCACGGTGCAGGTTACTGCGGAACTCACCTTCCTTGCCCTTGCGCTTCATGGCGCCCACAATGGCCCCGTCCACCACGAAAGCGCGGATGTCCTCGGCGCGGGCCTCAGCGATAAACTCCTGCACGATCACACGCGCCTTCAAGCTGTTGAATGCTTCCACGACCGCAATCGCTGCCTTGCGGGTTTCCGCCAGCACCACGCCCAAGCCTTGCGTGCCTTCCAGCAGCTTGATGATGCAGGGCGCACCGCCAACGCGGTCTATCGCTGCGGCCACGTCCTTGCTGTAATTGGTGAACACCGTGCGCGGCATTTCCACCCCTGCCCTGCTTAGGATCTGCAGGCTGCGCAGTTTGTCCCGGCTGCGCACCAGGGCCTGGCTTTCGGCGGTGGTGAACACTTTCATCGATTCGAACTGGCGCACCACGGAAGATCCATAAAAGGTGACGCTGGCCCCGATGCGGGGGATAATGGCGTCCACGGGCCCCAGCCGTTCGCCGTTCACGAGCACGTGCGGATCCTTGCGGGCGATCACCAGGTCGCACTTCACATGGTCCGCCACGCTGATCTGGTGGCCCCGTTGGATCCCGGCTTCCACAATGCGGCGCGTGGAATAAAGCTTGGTGTCCCGGGAAAGGACCACGATGTTCATGGCAGCGTAAAAGGAGCGCAAAATTAACCGGAGCGGCCATCAACCCCGCCAAGCTGAAAACCTTTGCAATTGTTTGCTCCTTGGTACCGGATCCTGACCTACTTTCGTCCATTCCAAATCACATCCCGTGGCACGGATCATCGAAGCAAGCTCGCCCTTGGGCAGCGAACTCAGCGAAGAGCAGAAGCGCTTTTTCGCCAAATATGGGGTCATCCACTTTCCCGGCTTCATCTCCCGCACCACGGTTGCGGAGATTTGGCGGGCCGTGGAAAAGGTGCAGGAACAATGGATCGCCGAGGGCCGGGAGAAGGTCAATGGCGTACCCATCAAGTACGGCAACGACGTGGACGGCAAGCGCATCGTGCAACGGTTCGCCTTTGCCAACCAGCACAGCCCCGTACTGGCGGAATTCCTGAAAGATCCCAGGTTCGAGGTTCTGCTGGGCCTTGTGGGCAAGGGAGCGCGAATGGGCACCAATGAGAAGGACGGCCTGGTGGTGAACCACTATGTCAATACGGATGCCAGCAAGTTCACCCAGATGGGTTGGCACACGGACAGCGTGCGGGACATCTTCCTGGGGAAGAAGATCCTGCCCATGCTGAACGTAGGCATCCACTTGGACGACCAGGACCCGCGCAACGGCGGGCTGCGGCTGTTGCCCGGCACGCAGAACCAAAACCTGTGGAACATGCTGTTCCGCAAGAAGAGCTTCCTGGACAATGAGCCCGACCCGGCTGAGGTGGCCTTCGACATCAAGGCAGGAGACCTCACCGTGCACGATGGCCGCTGCTGGCACCGGGTGGAGCGCAGCCACCTCACCGGTGACGCCAGCCGCCGCCGCGTGATGTACATCCCCATCATTGCTGGGAAGTACACGCCGAAATCAGAGAAGAGCCCTACCCCGCTCTATCACCGGTTCCAGCATTTGGTGAAATAAGCCAAGCCGGCTGTTTGCCTTGGAGGGTCTCCGGGAGGGCCGGAAACGCTCCTCCGGGCCACCTTTGCCGTAGAAGATGGAAGACCGCGGATATGCTTTGATCACCGGTGCAAGCCAAGGCTTGGGTGCAGCCCTTGCACTTGAATTGGCGCGCAACGGCTTTGGGGTGTTGCTTGTGGCACGCTCCGGCCCCGCATTGGAAAGCGTGGCGCGCCAAGCCGCCGCGCTGAACAACGGACGCGCCCGCTTTACCACGGCCGACCTTTTCAATCCCAATGCTCCCGCGGAAATAGCGGGCTGGGCGCTCGCCCAAGAGGTTCCGATCACCTGCTTGGTCAACAATGTCGGCCAGGGCCTCTGGGGATTCTTCTCCGATCTGCCCCTGCACGACCAACAGCGGATGATGCTACTGAACATGGACGTGCCGGTGGAGCTCACACACCGGTTGCTGCCTGTACTGAAGGAGGCTCCCAGGGCGTTCATCCTGAACATTTCCAGCATGACGGCCTATTCCGCCATGGCCACCTTCGCGGTGTATGCCGCCAGCAAAGCTTTTGTGCGTACCTGGTCACGCTCGCTCCGGCTGGAACTGGCTGGCGGGCCCGTCTCTGTTACGGCCGTCTGCCCTGGCAGCATCATCACGGGCTTTACGGAGCGCGCAGGCATGCAGGCCATGGACGACTTGGCCCAAAAATTCGGCACCGGGCCCGAACCGGTGGCCAAGGCGGCAGTGCGCGCCATGCTGCGCCACAAGGCGGAAGTGGTGCCTGGATTGTTGAACAAGATTACAGCCGCGCTGCAGGGCTTGATGCCGGACAGCCTGAACGAACGCGTGGCCAGCGCGATCTACCTCAAACGCCTTCCGAAGAAGTAACTGCACCGGTGGCACGGAGCAAATGCTGCGCTACCCACCAGGCAAGCCGCGCGGCAGGTATGGCGGCCAACACGTCCACGGTCCAGTGGACATGCTGTACCATCACCAACAGCCCGATACAGGCCGTGGCAACCATGGCGGCCCAACGTATCCAACCCTTTGGGGCAAGCAATGCCATCAGGGCGAGCGTGGCGGTATGGCCGGAAAAAAACAAGTCCTTCAGAAAAGGATCTGCTGCCGGATAAAATACCTGTGTGAAGGGATCTACCAATGGAATGATCCCCGGCGGCGGTTCCAGTGTAAAAAGGGCCATGCATGCCATGCGCATCAGTAAGATCAACACGTATGCCCATAGCCCTTGCAGCATTGTCATGGGTTTGCGGGCAATGCTGGCGATCACCAGCAACAACGTGCCGTAGAGCACCGCGAAGGTGGCCCAGGTCACATTCCCCGGCCCCCAAACAGCAAGCACGGGATCATGCAGCCTCAGCCCCGGCTTCGCTTGTATCCATGTAAAAAACCGGGGCAATGCCCAAACAACCGCCAAGCCCACAATGCAGCCGGAAACCAATGCCCGGATGAAAACAGGCCGTGCCAAGGCCCTTCGCCAAGTGATTGCTTCAAGCGGCATGGTGGAACAATGGGGCCGAAAGTAGCCGACGCTTTAGCAAGAAGGTCCGGGCCTGCATGGCTAATTTGCGCACCTTAGCCCATGCACACCTCTGGACTTGCCGCCACGATGCGGCAGCGCCCGCTTTTTTGGTTGACCATCATCGCCTTGGTGCCCAGGCTGGTGGCTGCTTTCTTTTCCGGCGGGTATTTCGCCCAGGACGACCATTTTCTGGTGATCGAAGCAGCACAGAGCTGGGTGGACGGCTTTGACTACAACAATTGGCTCCCGTGGAACCAAGGCGCGGATCCGGTGCCCACGGGGCACATGATGCTCTATCCCGGATTCCACTTCCTGCTGTTCAAGCTATGCACCTGGCTGGGGCTCACCGGCCCGGCCGGAAAAATGGTGGTGGTGCGGCTGTTGCACGCCATGTGGAGCTTGGCCGTGGTGCGCACCGGTTACCGCATCGCGCTGCGCTTGTCCAACCCGGAAGTAGCCTGGCGCTGCGGGCTCTTCCTGGCCTTGTTCTTCTTCATGCCCTTCCTTTCCGTGCGCAACCTGGTGGAAATGGTGGCCGTTCCTCCGTTGATGTGGTGTGCCTGGTGGCTGGTGCGCGAAGGCGACCGGCCCACCCCAAAAGCAGTGTTCATAGCCGGGCTCTTTGCCGGCCTGGCCATCGACCTGCGGTTCCAAACGGCATTCTTCGGTTGTGGTGCCGGCTTGGCGCTGCTGTTGCGCAAGGATGTGCGGGGGGCGTTCTTGTTCGGCTGCGGCATGCTGGTGCCCATTGTACTGGTGCAAGCGGGCATTGACCTCTTCATCTGGGGCAGGCCCTTTGCGGAGATGACCGAATATGTCCGCTACAACCTGGCCAACTCCACCACTTACTTCGACCAGCCGTGGTACAATTACCTGCTGGTGCTGGGGGGCATTTTCATCCCCCCGTTCTCCCTGGCCGTGATGTTCGGTTTCTTCAAGCGCCCAAAGCCCTTGCTGGTGTGGCTTCCCGTGTTCAGTTTCCTCTTCTTCCATTCCATCTTCCCCAACAAGCAGGAACGCTTCATCCTCACCATTGTGCCGCTGGTGCTGGTGCTCGGCTATACGGCCTGGGAGGACTTCCGGGCCCGAAGCAAGTGGTGGCAAGGCCGCCAGGGCCTTTGGCGCGGCATACTGGCGTGGACATGGGGCGTGAACATCCTACTGCTTGTTCCATTGTGCTTCAGCTTCAGCAAGCGCGAGCGCGTGGAAGCCATGTTGATGCTGCGGGACCGGCATGTAAAAGGGATGATCATTGAGGACACCGTGGAAAAAGACCCGCCAATGCTCCCGCTTTTCTACTTGGGCCAATGGCGCATCACCCAGCAAGTCCTTACGGATCCCTCTGCGGACATCCGTGCCCTTGCCGACGGGCCAGCCCCGCCGCAGCGTGCCAACGTGGCCCTTTTCATCGGCACGGACAGCCTTTCCGCCCGCGTGGGGCGCATGGAAGCGGCCTTGGGACCCATGCAATTGATCGGCACGGCCGAACCGGGATTATTGGACCGCGTGATGCACTGGCTGAACCCGGTGAACCGCAATGTGGCGATCACCGCCTATGCAATTGGTCCCTCCCCCAATTCCGCCAGCCGGTAATTTCGCGGCCCCTTTCTACCATGATCCCGCTCGAACATTTGGACTTTTCCGTATTCCTGACCACCCACGGCTGGGTGCAATTGCTTACGCTCACCGCCCTGGAGATCGTGCTGGGCATCGACAACATTGTAATGATCAGCATCCTGAGCGGTGAACTGCCCCATGCGCGCCAAGCCCGCGCCCGCCGCATGGGGCTGGCGTTCGCGCTGATCACGCGGATTCTGCTGCTGCTCACCCTGAGCTGGATCATGCACCTGGTGCATCCCTTGTTCCACATCGGCTCCCTGGCGATCACCGGAAAGGACCTGGTATTGATCTCCGGAGGGTTGTTCCTGATCTGGAAGGCTTCCATCGAGATCTGGCACAAGGTGGAGTTCATCAAGGAAAAGGAAGGCCACGCCCGCGTGCGTTCCTCCGTGGGCATGGTGGTCTTTCAGATCGTGCTGATGGACATTGTGTTCTCCCTGGATTCGGTGATCACGGCGGTGGGCATGAGCAACGAGCTGCTCATCATGGTGCTGGCGGTGGTGATCGCGGTGATCATCATGCTGGTGGCGGCCGAGCTGATCAGTGATTTCGTGAACAAACACGCCACCGTAAAGGTGCTCGCACTGGTGTTCCTGGCCATGGTGGGCATTGTATTGCTGTTGGACGGCTTCGGCCTTCACATCGACAAGAACTACCTGTACGCGGCCATGGGCTTTTGCGTGCTGGTGGAACTCCTCAACCTGCGCATGCGCAAGAACGCCAAGCGCCTGGGCAAGGAAGAAGATTAGCCGTTACGGCAATGAATCGGTGACCACCAAGGTGGGCAAGTTGCCCGTGGTCGTGAGGATCAGGTCGCGGTCGTTGCCCGCACCGGTGTATTTCACCATACCGTCCATGTTGAAATCCTCCGCGGCATAACCGCTGTAAATGGCGGTTGGTGCCGGGTCGTTGATCCGCAGCACCGGGTCACGGTCGTTGGCCACGCCTGTGTAGGACACCGATCCATTGAAATTGGCATCCCCCGCCCACAGGCATCTGGTGGTCCCCACCAGTTTGGTGGAAGCCGTGCCACCCGCCAATGCCACGCTCCCATTGGTAAAGTCCTTCAAAGTTGCAGTTGCCGTTAGTGGGACCGCCGCTGCCGTCATGATGCCCAAATGGTTCCTGTGCCGCACGGCCACGTAATAGTTGTCCGCAGGCACCCCCTGGAACTCCACGTCGCTGATCCCATCCTCATCCACAATGGTCCCATTGCGCCGCAACAATGCGGAATGCGTGGCCAACACCACTGCCGGGTTGTTCTTGTTGCGCAATTCCACCACCACCCAATCCACCACGCGATCTGCGCCTGTTACCGCCAGCACATCCGCCGTAGTGCTTTCGCCTCCACCATTGCCGTGGTGTACGTACCCCATGGCCGTGTACGGTTCAACAAGCGGCAGCATGCCATTGTCGTTCAGCCCGGAAGCCATCAGCCCGGCGGATTGCACGAACGGGCCGGCAAGCATGGCCGTGAGCTTCACCGCCACAGTGGGCAGCGCGCCGTTCGGGTCGTACCCGTCCAGCGCCGTGGTGGTATTTGCCGGGTCCAGCCAGTCGCGCAAGCGTGAAGCTGGCCCGGTCCCGCCATCCCAGTTCTCGCTGAACTTGGCGGCAAAGCTGGGTTCCGTGGTCGCCGTTGCGCAGGTCTGTTCCCCTCCGATGATGTGGCCCACCACGCGTTTGTTCTGGTCAAACAGCGGCGCACCGCTGGCGCCTGCCTCCAGGATACCGCTGTACCAATAGGTCTGCCAGCAGGGGATCTGGGCCACATCGATGGTGGTGGAAGTGGCGGGGGTGTTGTAGAAGGAAATCTTCTTCACGTCCGCCTGCGGGTTGAGGATGGAAGCGCCGCTCTGCGGTGGGTTTCCACTGTGGTCCCAGCCGGCATAGTAGGCACCGAAGGAAGGCGGCGGCGGTTCATTGATCTCCATCAGGCAGAAATCACCCGGGTACAGCACGGCCCTGCGCACGCAGCCGGAAAGGGTTTGGGCGGTTTGGCCCGTATCGCCAATGCAAGTGGGGCTTTGGTAGTTGAAGTAGAAGATCCATTGGTCTTCCGTGGGCTGCCAGCAGTGGTTGGCGATCAGTACGTAGGGCGTTCCGTCCTGGAGGGTGTTGTTGAGCAACGTGCCGTCACAGCCGCGCCCGTCCGGCATCATGAACCAAAGGGTGGCGTGGTTCTGGTCCTGCCAATCAGCGGCAATGGGGCAGGCCACATTGTTGTGGCAGGGCGCACTTTGGTAGCCGGGATTGATGTCCCGCTGCGCAGCCGATCCCTGCCGGAGCATATCGCGCCAGGCATGGGTGATGGATGCTACGTGCAGCACGGCGGCACCGGCCCCGGCAGGTTGCTGGTATTCCACCGTTACCTCATCGCCGGGCAGGAATGCCGTGGCGAAGCGGCCGCTGGGTTGTTCGTTCGCTTGGGTAAAGCCGCCGAGGAATGTGCTGTGGGCGGCATTGTAAAGAAAGACACGCCCCCCGGGCGGAAGGTGGAACGCACTGAATTGCACGCTCATCATTACGGCGCCGTTGCTCTTCAACCTGAAGCGGCACACGCTACCGCCTCCGGGCATGGGGCTCCATTGGCCCTGGGCCAGAATATCCGCTACCATGGCCCGCTGCACGCCGAACCGAAGCCCTCCCGGCGCCCCGGCCGTGTCAGCCTCAGCCATGGCGGCTGCGGGGTCCACGGGGCCAAGTTCCATAACCGGCGGGGCAACCAAGGCATGAGCCGTACCACCCCATGCCACAGGACTTCCGCCGTGCGGCAATTGGGCCTGGGCACCAAGCGCGGCCAATGCAAACAGAAGGACCACGGCTCTCATCGGGTGAAAATATATACGAAAGATAAGGCGGTTCCCCTTCTTGGCCGATCACCGGCCAGTGATCACAAACGTGGTCCGGCGGTTCTCGGCACGGCCCTGTTCGGTGGCATTGGAAGCAACGGGCATGGTTGCACCGTAGCCTTTGCCCGTAAGCCGGGCCGCCTTTATCCCGTGTGTTGTGAGGTAGGTCACCACGGTCATGGCCCTGTTACGGCTCAGTGCCATGTTATCCTCCGCCCCGCCTACATTGTCCGTGTGGCCCTGAACCTCGATGCGTACCGTGGGGTTCTCTTTCAGGAAATTAATCAGCTCGTCCAGGATGTAACGGCTGGCCCCGGTGATCTCCGCACTGTTGGTGGCATACTTGATGTCGTTGACCCGGTAGCTCTTGCCCACTTCGATCTTCTCCAATTTCATGTCAACGTCGGCCACGCCGCCCCGGACCGTGTCCTCCAAGCTGAATGAGCGGCTGTCGAACACATGGTCGGCTTTCTTCACGGTGACAATGACATCCGACCCGGCCTTCAGCTTCACCACGGCGGCATAGTGCCCATCCGCGGGATCCACCTTGAGCACTTCCGTTTTCCGCGTGTCCATGTATGTGATCGATACGGATGCATCCTTGACAGCCTTACCAGATTCATCCTTCACCTCGCCCTTCACGATAGTAATGTTCTCTGGCCGCGCATCCTTGGGCAAGGGGATGCCATAGATGTCCAACCCGCCCACGCCATGGAACCGGTTGCTGGCGAAGTAAGCCGTGTGTCCGTCCGCGCTTACGATCAGTCCATGCTCATCCTGCGGTGTATTGATCGGGTTGCCCAAGTTCTTCGGCTGTGACCAAGTGCCATCATCGTTCAGCCGGCTGTAGAAAATGTCATAGCCGCCGATTCCCCTGTGCCCGCGCCGGGTGTCCTCGTTGCCGTTCACATCGCGCGGGGGCCTGGCGGCGAAGTACAGCGTATGGCTGTCGCTGTGCATGAAGGGTGCCTTTTCATCCCCTGCGGTGTTTACCGGGGCCGGAAGCGGTTCGGCCTGGCTCCATTGGCCTTTGTCGTCCCGCGTGCTGGTAAAAATGTCCGTTCCCTTGCTGCCGGGCCTTACCGTGGCAAAATAGAGGGTGCGCCCGTCCGAGCTGAGGGAGGGTTGGCTTTCCCAGCCGTCCGGCGTATTGATGGTTGGGCCGAGGTTGGTGAGCGGGCTCCACTCAAAGGTCTGCTTTCCGGTGCCCATGTCCATGCGCGTTTCATAATGGGTCCGGAAGATGTCGCAGTTCTTGTACTCCTGCGATACCGGCGTGCACACGGTAACAAAGAGCTCTTTGTTGTTCAGGCTTACCGTAACACCGCCGTAGCTCGCGCCATTGTTGAACGGGGAGGGAAGCGGCTCCCCCTGGTCAAAGTTGGCCTTCACATCCGGCCGCCGGGCTTCCGTCAGTTCCTCCACTTCGCGTGGGAACCGATCGCCCTTGGCCATGTGCTTGCTGAGCCGCGTGAAGAACAGCAGCTCATTGTCCGGTGAGAACATGGGCAGGTATTCGTCGGCAGGAGTATTGACACCTGCCAGTGGCACCGGGTCCAACGGTTTGTTGTCCTTGAAGAAATCGGTGTAGAACGCTAGTTCCGGAAGGATTTTTTCCACTTCAGCTTTTTCCTGGGCGTTCCGGCTGCCCAACTTGGCGGCATTATCGGCGGGGAAGTCAAGGAACTTGCGGAAAGCCGAAGCCGCATCCGCGTGCCGTTGCTGGGCATAGTATATGTTGCCGAGGTAGTAGTACACATCGCTGTGGTAGGCCGGGCACCGCTTCTCCAGGTCTTCGAGGTAACCAGCCGCCGTGGAAAAACTGCCAGCGCCGGCCTTGGCCCTCTGGTAAGCACTTTCGCCGGTGCGGAAGAGGCATTCGGCACAATCCGGGTTGTCGTCCAGCAAGGCTTTCAATTTTTGGTGGCGGTCCGAAGCATTGCGTGCACCATCCGTTTCCGCCAGCGCCTTCAACAACTGCTTGTCCGCAGGCCTGTCACAAGGCCCCGCCTCGTTGTCCTGTGCGGCTGCCACGGTAATGATGGCCAACAAGGCCAGTAAAACGGCCATGGGCCGCATGAGCACGATCATCTTCACCGTTCCTCCTTTCATTCCATTCACTTCCGGCCGTGCTGGCTACCTGTTTACTTTACGGTTGTATTGGTGCTTTCCGCCTTCTTCACCAACGCATCTCCTTGGCTCTGCGCAGTGGCCACCAGGCCGTCCGCGCGCTTGTCCGCCTCGGCGATGAACTTGTTTTCCTGGGCATCAGCGGCCTGCTTGGCCTTGTCCGCCGCCAGCTTGGCCGCAGCCTTGGCAAACGGATTGGCCGCCTGGTTCACCAGGTCGTCCGCAGCTTTATAGGCTTGGGCCTTGGCATTGGCCGCTTCGCTGCGCGCCTTGGCCTTGATGTCGTCCGCCTGTTTGCGTGCTTCGGCCACGAGGCGGTCAGCCTCGGCGCGCGCTTTGGCAATGGCATCTGCCTTTACCTTGTCGATCTGTTCGTTGAGCTGCTGCTTCACTTCCTCCTTCACCGTTTCCTTCAGGTTGCTTCCGCCACCGGCAAACACGGGCTTCACCACGGGCTTTTCCACCGTGCCGGTGATCTTGGCGGTGAGATCAAGCTCGGCCGGCAGTTTGGCCTCCGTGCCCAGTGAGCGGTTCATCTGGCCCAACAGGCCGCTCACCAATTGCCCAGCCTCCGCACCGAACATGTCCGTGGGCACCTTTGTCTTTACGGTGTAGTCGATCGCCTGGTCCGCAAAGGCCGTGCTTCCCGCCACGTTCGCGCTGAGGCGGTCGATTTTCACATTGAACGGCTTTGTGATCATTTTTCCGTCCTGAATTTCGTAGCTGAAGTCAACGTCCTGGATCTTCGCCATGGCCAGTTGCGGCATTTTCAGCACATTGCTCATTTCCACCAGCGGCTTAAAGTCTTTGAGGGCTACGTTCTTGGTCTGCAAGGTACCCTGGCCGGCCAAGGAGTTCATCACCGGGGCCATGGCCTGGTCCAGCACGCCCTTCAGCGCCAGCGTTGTGTTCAGGCGGCCCGTGCAGCTCTTCGCGATGGGGGCCATCTTGCCCACCATGTCCATCTTGGCCACCAGTTGCGCAATGTCCACGTTGCCCACGTTGAGGTCCATGTTGAAAGCGGGTTTTTCCTTGTCCACCGTACTGTATGTGCCGTCCATGCCGATGCGCCCATCGAACATGTTGAAGCCCATGCCGCGCAGGTCCACTTGCCGATCATGTACGCGCAAGCTGCCTTTGGCATCGGCGAGCTTCATGTCATCGTACAGCACTTCCTTCACGGCCGCAGCCATGGTGAAGTCCACGTTCTTGGGCACTTCGATCACGCCCATGGCAGCGGTATCCGCTTTTGGCGCGCCCTTGGCCGGCGCGGTGGAAGCAGCCGGCGCTCCCATGAGCTCGTTCAGGTCGAAGCGGTTGCTGGCAAGGTTGAAGTTGCCCGTGAGCGTGCTGTCCTTCAGCCACCATTGCAGGTAGTTGTCCAACCGTCCGCTAGCCTTGATGTCGCTGCGGCCCACTTCCCCGGTAAAGTCGGTCAGGGCCAGGAACCTGGGGCTGAAATCGAAGACCAGGTTGCTGATGCCCACCGCATAAGGCAGCGAATCGCTCCTGTAGTTCATGCCGCTGAGCGCCAATTGGCCCTGGGCCTTGAACTTATCATAGCGCTGTGCTTCCACGTCGCTCATGCGGCCGGCCATTTGCACATCGGCCTTCACTTTGCCGCTTAGTTCATTTCCTTTGGGCAGGGGCACCACCTTTTGCACACTGGCCAGGTCCAGGTTGGCCTTCACAGCGGCATCCACGTTGGGATCGCTGATGGGCGTTTCCAGGTGCATCCTGGCCTCCACCGGGTTGCCTGCCATGTTCAGGGCGAAGCGTTTCAGGTCCACCACCATGCCATCAAGGTCCTTGCCCTGCGGGCTGCGGATGTCGCAGTCCACGAAGATGGCCTCCACGCTGGCGGGCAGCGAAGGGTACTTGAAGCGACCGTTGTCCACGGTGATGGTAACCCCGAAGCCGGGCATGGTGGTTTCGTTGTAGGTGCCTTTCACATATCCGCTGAAGGCGGCCTTGCCCGTCATGTCCACGCCATCCAGGTTGCTGGCAAACGCCGCTGGAACCAGCGAGAGCAACGCACCGATGTCGTTCTTCTTCATGTTCCACCTCAGGTCCATGTCAATGTCATCCGTGGGCATGGCCAACCAGCCGTCCAAGCCCAATTCCAGGCGGTTCACCTTGATGTCGTTGTCCTTGAAGGTGAACTTCATGTGTGGGATGTCCATGTCGATGTCGGCGGTGGCCTGTGCTTTCACGTTGCGCAGGTATTTGACCCCGTCGTACGCGATGGAAAGGCTGTCTGCCGTGGTTTTGGTGCGCAAGGTGAAGAGGTCCTGCGTGAAATCGCCGCTGCCGGTGTGCTCCACGCCGTTGAGCTCCATGACCATGGGCAGGCTTTCATCATCGTAGATGATGTGGCCCTTGGAAATGCTGTACTGTTTCAATGCGACGTTGAAGCGCGTGGCGGAGGTGTCCGCCGGGAGTTCCGCGCTGGTGCTGTCGCTCTTGGCAATGTCCCAGTTGGCCCGGCCGTCCTTGAGCACTTTTACATGGATGTCCGGGCGGTCCAAGGCTACCCGCTGCACTTGAATTCGGTCGCTGAAGAGGCTCATCAATCCGATGGTGACCTGCACATCGCCGATGTCCGCAAGGCAGATGCCCTCGAAGGGAGCCTTGTTGCACACACGCACGTTCTTTACCTCCACGCTGGCGTTGGGAAAGCTTCGCAGGATGCCGATGTCCCAATCCCCCCACTCCACCGTGGCATTGAGGTTTGCGTTCACTTGTTCCTTCACGGCCGCCTCGATCTTGTCGCTGAACAATATGGGCACCAGAATTGCTGCGGCCAAGAGCAACGCTACGAGAACGACCAGGGTAAGCAGGATTCGTTTGGACCACTTCGCCATGATATATGCAGTTGGTTCAGTTTACAAGACCAGGTTCATGTTGATTCGGCAACGGCAAGAATGATGCCTTGTTGCAGGGGAATTGCAAAGATCATGCGCGGATGCACTTTTCCCCGGTGCTTGCCTGCTTTTCACGCCGTGTTGCCCGTTGATAAACGCTGTGCGGAACCGCGCGGATGCGTGGCCGACAATACCCAAAACGTGCGATGCGGCTCACTTTTCAGTGTTCACTGACCAGATCTGCTCGCTGATGCTTTGGCCGTTCTTGAAGTAGAACGTCCCCCATTTGGCGATGACCTTGCTGTATTCATCCGCTTTGTTACCCTGCACCACCACACGGCGGATGATCACCTTGTTGCCCTCCGTGTAACTTTCCTCGGTAACCCCCTGCGGATATTGCGAAGCCAGTTTGTTGCGGTTGTAATCTGAAAATGAGCGCTGCTGGTTGGGCGCGATGTTGTCAATGCGCGACTGTTCACCGGCGATCCGATTGCCCGCATTGGCGCGGAATTGCTGGTTCCGCGCTTCCACCATGGCTTTTTGGCGGTCCACAAGTTCGCGTTCGCGCTCAGCCTGTGCATTTCCCCGCTTGTACATCGCTTCTTCGCCCAAGGCTTCCTGTTTGGCCTGTTCAACCGCCGCTTCGGAGCGTTGCCGTCCATTTTGCCCATAGGTGCCAAGCTGGGTGGCCCACTCTTGCTGGGCAACGCTTGCAGCTTTCACCTTGTCCGCATGCGCATCATTCCGGCTGTTCCGGTCCTGTTCAATCTGCGTGCGTGTCGCATCGGCCTGGGCCATCGCCTTCTCGCTGTCCTGCACGCCTCTCTCCGTGAGCTCTTGTTTGCGCTTTGCCAACGCCTCCCTGAGTGCTTCCAGTTCAGCGGCGTTGCGTTTGCGCATGTCCTCGCTTCCTTGGTACAGCCCCTGCCCTTCTTGCGTGTATTCACTGTTCTGGCGGGCTGCGCTGCTTTGGCGTTCTTCCGCCTTGGCAGCATTGGCCTGTTTTTGCTGTTCCACGGAGGCCATCATGCGCTTGATGCGCTCGTACTTCTCAGCTTCCTCCCGCTCACGGGCCTCCCGCATGAACACTTCCGCTTCCTGTTCCTTGCGGTTGTCCGCCGTGCTGGTTTCCTGCACCGGGGGTGCCTCGTCAGCAGCCTGTTGTTTCTTTGCCTCAGCTTCCTTGGCCAACCGGTCAGCTTCGGCCAATAATTTGTCAATCTGGTCGATTTTGACTTGCGGATAGCTTTCCTTGGGCTTGAGGTCCAAGGCTTGTGCATACAGTCCGCGTGCGCCTTGGTAATCCTTGCCGGCCATGGCCTGGTCCGCCTGAAGGATGGTTTGTGCATATTGCCCATCCAGTGCTTTCAGGCGGTCGCGCTCCTGCATGGCGCTATCCATCACTGCTTTCAGGGAATCCGCAGTGGCCTGTTCACGGCGGCGGCGCTCCTCATCGGCCAAGCGCTGCTTTTCAGCAGCATCAGCAGCGGCTTTGGCTGCATTCGCCTGGTCCGCCATGGCTTGCTCGATAGCCTTGAGCTGGTCCTTGGGGTACTTCTCGCCCGGTTTCACCCCGAGGGCTTCCGTATAGGCTTCCCGGGCTGCATCATAGGATTGGCCCGCAAAAGCCTTGTCCGCCCTGGCAATGGCATCGTTGTAACGTGATTCCACATCCGCCAGGCGCGCGCGGTCCGCTGCGTCCTGTGCGGCTTTGGCGCTGTCCGCAGCAGCCTGTGCCGCCAGCAAGGCGCTGATCTCGGCAAGCCTGTCGGTCGGGTGCTTTTCTCCCGGCTTCACATCCAAAGCCGCCGTGTAGCCTTTGGTGGCCGCATCATAGCTTTTGGCTTTGAAGTCCTTGTCCGCCTGTTCTACCAGGTCGTTGTACTGCTTTTCTTTTTCCTGTTGTTCGCGGGCAAGCCTATCCTTTTCGGCCTGTTCTTTGGCCTTGGCGTCCAGCATGTCGTTGATGGCGGCAATGCGGTCCTTTGGATACTGCTCATCCGGCTTGAGCGCCGAAGCGTCCTTGTAGTCGTTCAGCGCGTCGCTCGGCTTTTTTGCATCATACTTCTTGTCCGCGCTGGCGATCAACGCGTTGTATTTGGCGTCCAGTTCAGCCTGTTTCTTCGCCAGGTCTGCTTGTTTGGCGAGCTCGGCGATCTTGGCATCGATCTCCACGATGCGTTCCTTGGGGTGTGCTTCGCCGGGCTTCACGCCAAGTGCCTCCTGGAACTTTGCCTTGGCCTCAGGGTATTTCGCAGCGGTGAACAAGCTTTCCGCCTCAACCACGATGGCTTGGTATTTGGCATCCAGCTCGGCGGCCTTCTTGTCCGAATCGGCCTTTGCGGCCAGTTCGGCCAATTTCTTGTCGATGGCGGCCAGTTGGTCCGTGGGGTACTTCTCCTTTGGCTTCAGGCCCAACGCCTCGTTGTACTTGGTCTTGGCCACATCGTACGTGGCCGCCTTGAAGGCATCGTCCGCAGCTTTAATGGCCGCCTGGTAGTTGGCTTCCAGTTCGGCGGCTTTCTTGTCGGCATCCGCCTTGGCGGCAAGTTCAGCCAATTTCTTTTCGATCGCGGCCAGCTGGTCCGTAGGGTATTTCTCTTTCGGCTTCAGGCCCAAGGCTTCATTGTACTTGGCCTTGGCATCATCATACTTCGCTGCCTTGAATGCATCGTCACCTGCTTTGATGGCCGCATTGTAGTTGGCTTCCAGCTCGGCCGCTTTCTTGTCTGCTTCGGCCTTCTTGGCCAATTCATCCATTTTAGCAGCAATTGCGGCAAGCTGTTGCGGGGGGTACTTCTCTTCTGGCTTCAGCCCGCCCGCTTCGGTGAACTTGGCCTTGGCCTCCTCATACTTGGCTGCCTTGAACGCTGCGTCACCCGCAGCCACCGCTGCGTTGTACTTGTCATTGAGTTCCTTGGCCTTTTTGTCCGCCTCGGCTTTCTTGGCCAGGTCCGCCAGGAAGGCATCGCATTCCTTGATCTTCTGCTTGGGATAGGTTTCCTGGTCCTTGATGGCCGAGGCCGCCGTGTACTTGGCCTTGGCTTCGTCGTAGCTCTTCTTGCCGAAAAGCCCGTCAGCTTCCTTGATCAGGTCTGCATACTGCTTTTCCTTGGCTTCGGCAGCAGCCAGTTCACCCACCCGCATTTGGGCATCGCTGAGCTTGGCCTTGGCAATGGGGTCGCCGGGCTTCAGCCCCAAGGCATCCGTGAAGCTCTGCACGGCTTTCTTGTAGTCCTTGGTGCCCATGGCCGCGTTGCCTTGGTCCATCAACTTGTTGAAGGCATCGTCCGCGTTGGCTTCCCGCTTCTTTTTCTCGTCATACTCCTTTTGGAGCCGGTCCAGCTGGGCGCGCATGTTCTCGGTATACTCCAGGTCCCACGCCAGCATTTGGGTACTGGGGTCGTACTTGGACTTTCCGATGGGCTGCTGCAGGATGGTGTAATCGATGCCTGGAATGTCGGTGAACAGGGTCATCTCCACGTTCATCGCCAGGCCGCCCACGCGCTGCTCTTCCGGGATACTGCGGGTGTTGATGGTGACGTTCTTGCCCACCATGCCCTGCTTTTCGAACTGCAACTTGTACTCGTAGCCGTAGTCCAAGTTGTACTCGTACTTGCCGTTTGCGCTGGTGACCACCGAGGCGAACTTGGTGCCGTCCTTGAACACGGTGACCGTAACCCCGTCCAATTTCTTGGAAGTGTTGTAGTCCTTCACGGTGCCGTACACATACACATTGTCCACCTGTGCATGGGCAGCGGTGCCGCACAAAAGGAGAAGCAAAAAGGCAACGAGATTGCCGAAAGAGCGGAATGGGCGAGGCACGGCCGTGCAGGTCTTGCTTGCTGGAGCCATTGAATGAAGACGCAATTTAGGACAACTTTGGCGTGCGGCAATCGAAGCGCCGCAAATCAACGCATGTTCAGCATTTGGGAACGCATTTCATTCAGTGGCAATTATAACCTGGCCGTGGTTGGCGCGGGCATTACCGGGCTCTTCACGGCCCTGCACTACCGCCGGGCCCGGCCGCATGCCCGGGTGCTGGTGTTGGAACGCGGCCCCCACCCTTCCGGGGCCAGCGTGAAGAATGCGGGGTTTGCCTGTTTTGGCAGCCCCAGCGAACTGCTACGGAACATGGCCGAGGAAGGTGAAGCAGCTGCACTGCAGCGCGTGGAACAGCGCTGGCGCGGGCTGATGGAACTGCGCGAAGCGCTGGGGGATGCCGCAATTGGTTTTAAGCCGGTGGGGGGGCATGAGGTCTTTGGTACGAACGATGCGCTGTACACGCGGGTGGCGGAGCGGTTCGATGGATTGAACGCCGCGTTGCACGGCATTTTTGGGAAACCGGTCTTTTCGTGGGCCGATGAGCGCATGGCCGCCATGGGGCTGCGTGCCGCCCATCT
>JAFDZY010000318.1 GCA_018266685.1 Bacteroidota bacterium | reverse complement strand
GCGTGGATGTGGCAAGGCCTTGCCAAGTTGTTCGGCCAGGACCTGAAGGGGGAGTATGATCCCGAAGGCGATGACAAGGTGGTGGAATCCATTGTGCGCCGCATTGAAAACGGCGAGTTGGAGGCGACTCCCAGGGCCCCGCGGACTGAACGGGCCACCGCCCGCCTGGAGAAGCGCAAGGCGCGGCTTTACAAGCGGTATGGCGTTCTCCCTCCAGTGATCACCGCGAATTAGCGGAATCGCGGCTGTTGCTTGTTGCACAGGTCACGGCCTTGCTGCCGGGAACGGTTTGGTGGCGGTGCGGGAATGGAATTATTGAATGCAGGCGCCATGCTTGCTTGTTGCACTGGGCCTGAAACGCGCTGTGCCGTTGCCTACGGCCTCCAAATACAACGGTTGCGGCGGTTCCGCCCCGGATGTTGGCGCGGCCAGATTTGAATTTTGACTGTTTCAACAGTTGCCATGGCCCATCCTTCGGAGGAATGGGGAATCGGTTCAAACCAGCGCCATGGCATCACCTGCGGCCAAGCCCGCCCATGAAATTACTTGTATGGTGCAGGCTTGAACGCATGCGGCCCGGCAGTTCTGCCGGGCCGCATGCGTATGCTGGATCAGATCGCTTAGAACACCACCTTCTGGCCGCGCGGACGGATCAGGTGTTGCGCTTGTTGGATCACCAGGTCACCGGCCTCATCAAAAGCGATGGAGCCCATGGGCGCAGCAGCGGCCAAGGCTTCCGCGGGCTTTTCGGCCTCCATGGCCACGCCAAAGGAAAGGTGGGGCTGCTTTCCGTTGAAGGAAGCATCGTTCATGTTGTGCGTATCCACCGACACCACTTTGGTGACATGCCCGGGCTTGCGGAAGTGGATCATGGCCACAGCGTTGGAAGGCAGCAGCAATTCCACCCGGCCGTCCGCATCGGGCCGGCCCCAGTCCTGGGTGCCGTTCACGTTCACTTCCACGATCACCCCGTTCAGGTTGCCGTCTGCCACGTCCATCCAAGCGGTCAGTGCCAGATGGTCTGCCGGGGCCTCCGGCGGAACGGCATTGGCATTGGTGCTGGAGAAGAGCCCCAATAGAGCTACTGCGCCCAAGGTCACTGTGTTTTGGAGAGTATTTGCCATGTTTTTGAAGGTTGATCCAAGCGCCTCAACGCCAGCCGGATGCCGGGGTTCTGATTATTCGCTGAAGGCAGGGACCAAATGGGTTAAAGGTTGGTTTTCGGGCCGCGAAATTATCCGCTGGACAGGTTCAAGGTCCGCCTGTGCCATTTGGTTTTCAATACCCTTGGAATGCCAACGCAATTTCTTGCCGCTCCACATGTGGCAGCCGGGTGCTATGCAGGCATCACCAAGCCCAGGGCGGAGTGGCTTGCCGACCTGACGACCTGCAACATGGTGGTGTCTTGGGTGAGGGAATGGCCATAACTGGGAACCATCCGTTGTAAACCTGCTTGCCATGCTGTGTTGGCTGTGCGGTCCTTGAAACAGCGGGGGATCAGGTTCAGCATGATGGAAACGGCGGTGCTTGCACCGGGGGATGCGCCCAGCAAGGCTGCGAGGCTGCCGTCTGCGGCTGCCACCAGTTCAGTTCCGAACTCCAAGATCCCGCCTTCCTTGGGATCTTTTTTGATCACCTGCACGCGCTGCCCGGCAATGGCCAGCTCCCAATCGTCCAGCTTGGCACTGGGCATGAATTCCTTGAGTTCCTCCAAGCGCTCTTCCGGGGTAAGGCGCACCTGCTCGATCAGGTATTTGGTGAGGTCCAGGTTTTTCCACCCCGCCTGCATCATGGGGACCAGGTTGTCCCACTCCAATGAGGAAGGAAGGTCCATCCAGCTGCCATGCTTCAGGAATTTGGTGGAGAAGCCGGCGAACGGCCCGAAAAGCAAGGCGTGGTCTTCCCCGATGGTGCGCCGGTCAAAATGGGGAACGCTCATGGGCGGACTTCCGCTTTTGGCCTTGCCGTACACCTTGGCATGGTGCTGCATGATGATGCGCGGGTTGAGGCAGCGCAACCATTCGCCGCTCACGGGAAAGCCGCCATAGCCCGCCGCTTCGGGGATGTCACTTTTCTCCAGCAACGGCAACGCCCCCCCGCCTGCGCCAATGAAGACGAACGGTGTTTGGTACACCTGGCGCGTGCCCTGCTTGAGGTCCTTGGTTTCCACGCGCCATTGCCCGTTGTCCATGCGTTCCAGGTCGCGGACTTCATGGCCCAGGTGCAACGCCACGCCCGGCTGCTTCGCCAGATCCGCAAAGAGCAGGCGGGTCAACGCACCGTAGTTGACGTCCGTGCCCAGCATGGAGCGCGTGGCCGCATAAATGCCGTTGTCATGCCGCTCCTTCATCAGCAGGGGAGCCCATTGGGCGATCACGCTCCGGTCGGTGGTGAACTCCATGCCGCGGAAGAAGGGATGGGCGGCCATGGCCGCGTGCCGCTTGCCTAGGAAATCACGGTTTTCCGCGCCTTCCGTGAAGCTCATGTGCGGCAGGCTGTTGATGAAGTGCTGCGGTTCCAACCGCTTTTGGCGCGCCAGCCAGGCCCAGAACTGCTTGCTCTGCTCAAACTCCTCGTCCACCTTCAAGGCTTTGGTGAGGTCGATGCTGCCGTCCGCGCGTTCGGGGGTGTAGTTCAACTCGCACAGCCCGGCATGGCCCGTTCCGGCGTTGTTCCAAGCATCGGAGCTTTCACCGGCAATGGCGTCCAAGCGCTCGAAAACATGGATTTTCAGTTTGGGGTCCAGTTCCTTCAGCATCACGCCAAGCGTGGCGCTCATGATGCCGCAACCAATGAGCACCGCGTCGGCTTCCAAGTGTGTTTCAGCCATGGGGAGTTTTCAAGGGGAACAATTGCGACGCGGAATGGATCGCGAAGACCGCCGATCGGTGCCCGTTACGGGCACGGCACGGCAGGTACGGGATCACTGTAGGTGACGGCGGACTTGTCCTTGAACACTTGGAGGCTGTCGTTTCCGGTCATTTCACCGGTGGCCACGCGCAAGCCGTTCGGATCCATGCGGAAGATCACTTCCTGTTGGCCTGCCATTCCCTCGGCGTGGTACGTGTACAGGGCGGTGATCACGTTGTCTGAAACGCTTCCCGTGAAGGTGCCTGTAATGTGGTCTTTTTCACCCGGCAGCCAGTTGTATACGCCGTTGGCCAGTTCACCTACCAGGTCCACGCGGACGTAGAGCGAATCGGGCGTTCCCGGAAAGGTGTCTGCATCCACCACAACGGGCGGGTTCTTGGTAACGCGCAGGTAGCAGCGGGTCTCCGTTTCCGGTTGGGGGTGGGCGGAACCCGGGGCCTGGCCCTGGTCCGGTGCGGGTATTCCGCATGCCGCGAGCAACAGCCATGCAGGGAACAAGGCGCGGATGGCCGGGATCATGCCTTGCGGATGAACGCAGGCGCCACCTTGATGTCCTTGCTGCCCGGCTTGTACGTATAAAAGCCTTCGCCGCTTTTTGCGCCCAGCTTGCCCGCAGTAACCATTTGCACCAGCAGCGGGCAAGGCGCGTACTTGGGCAGGCCGAAGCCGTCGTGCAGCACGCGGAGGATGGCCAGGCAGGTATCCAGGCCAATGAAGTCCGCCAGTTGCAGCGGTCCCATGGGGTGGGCCATGCCCAGCTTCATCACGGTATCGATCTCCTCTACGCCGCCCACGCCTTGGAAGAGCGTTTCAACGGCCTCGTTGATCATGGGCATCAGGATGCGGTTGGCCACAAAGCCCGCATAGTCGTGCACTTCCACCGGAACCTTGCCGATGGCGCGGCCCAGCTCCAATACGGTATTTGTTACCGAGTCGCTGGTGTTGTAGCCGCGGATCACTTCCACCAACTTCATCACGGGCACTGGGTTCATGAAGTGCATGCCGATCACTTGCGCGGGCCGCGTGGTGGCGGCTGCGATCTTGGTGATGCTGATGCTGCTGGTGTTGGTGGCCAGGATGCATCCGGCCGGGGCGTGGGCATCGATCTCCTTGAAGATCTTCAGCTTCAGGTCCACGTTCTCGGTGGCAGCTTCCACCACCAGTTCAGCATGTTTCACGCCATCGGCGGTGGAAGTACTGGTGGTGATCCGGTTTAGGGCGGCATCCTTGTCGGCTGCCGTGAGCGCGGCTTTGGCCACTTGCCGCTCCAAGTTTTTGGTGATGGTGGCAATGGCCTTGTCCAAGCTTGCCTGCGCAATGTCGATCAATGTGACCTGATGGCCTCCCTGGGCGAATACGTGCGCAATGCCGTTGCCCATTTGGCCCGCGCCGATAACGGAAATGTTCATGCGGCGAATGTATGTATGGGCGAATCATGCAGGCAGCAAGCAGGGGCGATGTATGCACCACCCCTACTTGCCGTCGCCTTTCAACATGATGATCACGGTGTAGGCCAGGATCTTCAGGTCCACCGCCAGGCTCATGTTTTCGATGTAGAGCACGTCGTACTTCAGGCGGCGCACCATTTGGTCCACGTTTTCGGCATAGCCGAACTTCACCTGGCCCCAACTGGTGATGCCGGGACGCACGCGGTGGAGGTGCCGGTAGTGCGGGGCGACTTTGAGGATTTCGTCGATGAAGTGCTGCCGTTCCGGCCGCGGGCCCACCAGGCTCATTTCGCCGATCAGCACGTTCCAAAACTGCGGCAGTTCATCCAGGCGGCCCCGGCGCAGGAAGCGGCCAATGCCCGTGATGCGCGGGTCCGAAGCGCTGCTGAGCTGGGGGCCGTTGCGCTCGGCATCGCAAACCATGCTCCGGAACTTGATGATCTTGAAGGGCTTTCCCCCAAGGCCGATGCGTTCCTGGCGGAAGAACACCGGACCGGGCGAACCCAATTTCACCAGCAGGGCGATGATCAGCAGGAAAGGAGAGAGCAGCACCAGGGCCAAGATGCTGAAACCCACGTCCATCGCCCGCTTCAGGGCGAACTGCCACGCCGGCATGATCTGCGGGTTCACCTCGATCAGGGGGGCGCCGAAGATGCTGGTCATCTTCACGCTGCCTGCGAGGATGTCGTACATGTCCGGGATGATCTTGATGCGCACCGCCGTGCCGTCCAGCTCGTTGAGGATGCGGCTGATGTGGGCATGCTCGCTGCTCTCCACGGCAATGATGGCTTCCTCCACGTTGTACTTTGGGATCAGCGTGTGCAGCTCGTCCCAGCGGCCCAGGCGCTGCAAGCCTTGTGCGGCCAAATGCTGATCACCGCCGTTGACGTTCACAAAGCCCACGAACCGGTTGCCCGGTGATTTGTGCAGCCCTTGAATTTCCTGGTAGATGGCTATGGCCTGCTCATTGCCACCGATCAGCAAGGTGTTGAAGCCGATGCGGCCATCATGCACGCGGCGCACCGTGCGGCTGGTGATCAGGAAGCGGAAGATGAAGAAGAGGAAAAAATTGAGCAGGAAGAGGGCTCCGAAGGAGCGGTAGTAATAGCTGGGCCCTGCCACCGCATCGTCCAGCAGCAACGCGAAGAAGATGATGATGGAGCCGATGAAGCTGATGAGCAGGGTTTGGCCCAGTTCCTTGGTGCGGAAGCGCCGGTACAAGTCCGAATAGCCGCCGGCCATCAGGAACATGCCGGCCCAGAACAGTGGGATGAGCGCCAAGCCAAGCCAGTACTTGTGGTCCACCTCCACGGGTACCTTGTAGCCGAATTTGATCGGTTCCAGGTAGGCTTTCCGAAAGAGGAAGAAGGTCGTCCACGCCACAGCGGCGGCGATCAGGTCCGCTGCAACATAGAGCAATGCCAGTGGACCTTTCCGCATGTTCAAGGCTGCACCAGCTTTATGTTGTCCAGGTCAACTGTGGCCGTGGCGGCGCCGTCGGGAAGGGAGGCTTGTATGAAGAAGCGCTTGTCCATTGCGCCGGGCACGTTCCACGGGGTTGCCAGGTCGATGTACACCTTGTTCCACGGCATGGAGCCGTCGGGGAGCTTGGTGGCCTTGAGGTATACCACCGTTGCCCATGAGGGATTGCCTTGGGTGGTTACGCGCACTCCGATCTGGAAAGGAGCATCGCACCGGTAGTCCATTTCCAGGAAGGCGGTGCTGCCAATGCCGGTGAAGGGGTCGCCGCTGCTGAGCCCCCTGTACAAGGGATGGCTGCCGTCCAAGGAGATTCGCCCGTTTCCGGTTCCTTGGCCTACCAACGTGCTGTCCGAAGGAACAATGGTCATCGTCGCCGTGCAATCCACTGTGTCAAAGCGCAAACCGGTGTCAAAATCGGAAAGCCAATAGGTTAGGTTGTTGTAGTAGTGGAACTGTGGCTGTACCGCCAGGGTTTGCTCAGGCACCAGGTTCACCTGTTGCTGCCAAGTCTCATAAAAGGGGTACTGGATGCGGTCATCGGCGATGCCGTTCTTGCGTACACCGGCTATCAATTTCACGGTGGTGGGGCCGCTGGCGATCAACGGGACCTGCTTGCCCGGCTCCCATACCCCGGCGGGCTGGTCGTTCACGTACACCCACAGGTCGGTGATCTTGGAAGAGATGATCTGCCCGTTGGACCCCACCACCACCGGCTGGTCCACTTCCAGGTAGGAGGGGATGGAGCCGTCCTTTTTGCAGGCAGTGGCAAAGAGAAGGAAGAGGCCGGTGATCGCCAGCGCGCGGGTCATTGTGTTCCTGTTCAGGTAACGCATGTGGCGGTGGATCAGTATGGGAGATCAAAGGGTGCGCGTGCCCATGGAAGCCAGTACGCGGTGCGCCAATTCCAGCGCGGCAAGGCCGTCGGCGGCGGTAACTTCAGGTTCTTTCCCGCCCCGGATCGCCTGCGCAAACGCGCGAAGCTCTTCCCGGATCGCATTGGTGGCGGGGATTTCCGGCTTGTCAAAGGAAATTTCGCGATGGCCTTTGCCCGGTCCCAGGTCCATTGTCACTGCAAACGGATCGGGGGTTTCCACGTTCCGCATGCGCATGATCTCGGTTTCCTTTTTCAACATGTCCACGGCGATGTAAGCGTCTTTTTGGAAGAAGCGGCTCTTGCGCATTTTCTTCAGGCTGATCCTGCTCGCCGTGAGGTTGGCCACGCAGCCGTTGGCAAAGGCGATGCGGGCGTTGGCGATGTCCGGCGTGTCGCTTACCACGGCCACGCCACTGGCATGCACCTCGGCAACGGGCGACCCGGTTACGTGCAGGATAATGTCCAGGTCGTGGATCATCAGGTCCAGCACCACGCTCACGTCCGTGCCCCGCGGGTTGAACTCGGCCAAGCGGTGGGTTTCAATGAACATGGGCTGATGCAGCGCACCCCGCGCGGCCAAAAAGGCCGGATTGAAACGTTCCACATGCCCCACCTGCACCAACAAACCCTTGCGGCGTGAATGCTCCACCAGTTGCCGGGCCTCGTCCAGTGTATGGGCTATGGGTTTTTCAATGAACACGTGCTTGCCGGCATCCAGCGCCTGCATGGCACAGGCGTGGTGCGCCAAAGTGGGGGTTACCACGTCCACGGCATCGCAACCGGCGATCAACTTGGCCAGGTCCCCTAGGACTGGCACGCCAAATTCGGTCTGGACTTTTGCGGCTTTCTCCGGGTGGGGGTCAAACACCCCGGTGATCTCAAAATCAGGCAGTTCTTTCAGCTGCTGCACATGGATGCGCCCCAAGTGGCCGGCGCCCAGAATGCCGATGCGAAGCGGTTTTTCCATTAAGGCGGGCAAATGTAGACCAACAGCTTTGTGCCACGCGGCCGCCACCAGGGCTATCGCCTCTTACTGCTGCGCCTGGCGGCGCTTATCCAATACTTGGGCGAACCACGGATCTGCCGGCCGGCAGGCGGATCTACACCGATGGACACGGATCGCGAGCCTCTCCAGGTATCGGACGCAAAGTCGTGGTCCACTTCCTGCATTGCGCATTTGTCCGTGTTCATCGGTGTAGATCCGTGGTTGAGAATTCGGGAAAGTCGCGACCGCAAAGCGCGCAAGAGGCGATAGCCCTGCGGCGGCCAGAGCTCCATGCCCCTTATTCCAAAAGCAGATGCTGGCAGGCACGTGATGTCCTGATAGCTTTGCGGCGGAACATGCGCACTGATGATTTTCGCCACCAGGGCCTGCGGCGCCAATTGGTGGAGCTGTTGAAGAAGAAAGGGATTGCATCCGATAAAGTATTGGCCGCCATTGGGAAGGTGCCGCGCCACCTGTTCATTGACGATACGGCCTTCGAGCGCTTCGCGTACGTGGACCAGGCGTTCCCCATTGGCTGCGGCCAGACCATATCACAACCCTATACGGTGGCCTTTCAAAGTGAGCTGCTGCAGTTAAAGCCCGGCGAAAAGGTGCTGGAGATCGGGACCGGATGCGGATACCAAACGGCCATACTGTGTGAGCTGGGGGCCAAGGTGTACAGCATAGAGCGGCACCGCCCTTTGTATTTGGCCACCAAGGCAAGGCTGGTTGCCATGGGCTTTCGGGCCACTTTGGTCCATGGGGATGGCTATAAGGGGCTGCCGGTTCATGCCCCTTTCAACAAGGTGATCGTGACCTGTGGTGCCCCGGAGATCCCTCAGGCATTGCTGGACCAACTGGTCATCGGGGGGCGGCTGGTTATCCCGGTGGGCGGGGAGGGGCGGCAATCCATGATCACGGTGGAGCGGACTGCCAATGGCATGGAGCGGCAGGAGCACGGTGCCTTCAGCTTTGTACCCATGGTTGAAAAGAAATCGGGGGGATGAATTCGGGATTTCAAGGATGTGCTACATTCGCCCCCGAAATCTTTTGGACCTAGTTCCTTGGCACGAACAAAAAAACACTTGGAAATCAGCTATCAACAAAAAATGGTTGATATGTGTGCCGAATGTTTATAAGTTTGCGCCCCCGGTCCGATAGATTTGACCGACCAAGCATAGCGAACCAACAACCAAAGCAAACGAAAAACTAAAACGTCATGAAGAAGACCGTACTTTTCACCGCAGCGCTCTTCGCCGGCTCGGTAGCTTTTGCCCAAACGGGTGAGATCACCAGCAACCGTGGCGAAAACTGGCTGTCCCAGGACGGCGATTGGGCCATCACCTTTGATGCCGCCCCCCTCCTGAACTACGCTGGCAACCTGTTCAACAACGGGAACAATGCCGGTGTGATGTCCATGAACAACCTGATCAGCAGCCGCGGGTACAAATACATGACCGATGGTGACGGCACCGGCTTAGGAATTGGTGGCGTGGTGATCGGTGGCAAGAAGCTCATTGATGCCAACACGGCTTACCGCGGTCAGATCCGCCTCGGCTTCGGCAGCCACAAGGAGACGAACTTGACCGCCACAATCCCGGCAACTGACCCGGTGAGCTATGTGGACGACGTGACCAAGTACAACTTCATGGGCATCGACCTGGGCGTTGGCTTGGAGAAGCGCGTTGGCAGCACCCGCGTGGTGGGTGTGTACGGTGCCATGTTTGACATCGGCTTCGGCAGCGCCAAGAAGACCATGGAATACGGCAATGCCCTCTCCGCCACCAATCCTGGCAACCGTGACACGGAACAGAAGATGGGTTCCACCATGGGCCTCGGCCTGCGTGCCTTTGCCGGTGTGGAGTGGTTCTGCGCCCCCAAGATCTCCTTGGGCGCTGAATACACCTGGGGCGTGACGATGAGCAGCAAGGGACACACCAGCACCACCAACGAATCTTGGAACGGTACTGCGGTTGAGTCCACCACTACCGACGGCGGTACGAAGACGAACGACTTCGGTATCGACACCGGCGTAAGCGGTGCTTCCATCGGTGTTAACTTCTACTTCCAATAAGCAGTTAATTGCTTTGGTCCAGAAAGCCCCCGGAAACGGGGGCTTTCTCGTTTTATTAAGGTCTTGCGCCAATGGCGGAAGACCTGGATGAAAACAGGAAAGGATGATGATGGACGCGGATTCGCGTCCATCATCATCCATTTGGGTGCAGGCCCTGCGCAGCCTGTACCTTCGCATGCGTGCTGCCCATCCTTACAACCGAACAGATCAGGTTGGCCGATGCCCATACCATCGCCCATGAACCTGTCGCCTCCATTGACCTGATGGAACGGGCAGCGACGGCCTGCGCCCGAAAGCTGATGGAAAGCTTGGCCCCCGATGTGCCGGTGGTGGTGTTGGCCGGTATGGGAAACAACGGTGGTGATGGGCTGGCCATGGCCAGGATATTGACCGGCCTTGGCAAGGAGAGCGTGCAGGTGATGGTGCTCCGCTACAAAGCCAAGGGAAGTTCAGAATTTGAAACGAACCTGCTGCGGCTTCGGGAAGCCAATATTGCTGTGAAATTCGTGGATGAAGGAGCCCCGTTGCCGTCCATCCCCCCAGGCGCAATTGTGGTGGATGCCCTCTTCGGAACCGGGCTGGATCATCCGGTAACCGGTTGGTTGAAGGAATTGATCGTTCAGCTCAATGCCTTGCCCAATGAGGTGCTTTCCATTGACCTGCCTTCCGGGCTCTTTGCCGGCGAAAATGGTACGAATGACCCGGAAGCCATTGTTCAAGCTGACCGTACTTTCACCTTGGAACTGCCTAAGTACGCACTGTTCATGCCTGACCATGCCCGGTTCGCCGGGACTTGGGAAGTGGTGCCCATCGGGCTGGACCAAGCCTTCATTGCTTCCTTGAAGACGGACGCAGCCATGATCGAAAGCGCTGATGCGGCGATGCAGTTGCCCCTCCGCAGCAGAACAGCCCACAAGGGGAACTTCGGGCACGCGTGGTTGCTGGCCGGCGGACGGGGGAAAATGGGGGCGGCCTTGCTGGCGGCCAAGGCTGCCTTGCGCTCGGGGTGCGGCCTGCTCACCGCGCACGTGCCTGCCGACCAGGGTGCCGTGCTACATGCGGCAATGCCGGAAGCCATGGTTTCCTTGGATGAAACAGCGTGCTTGTCCGTGTTGCCGAGGTTCAACAAGGCAACAGCCATAGGCGTGGGTCCCGGAATGGGCACGGAGGAAGCCACCGCCTGCATGCTGAAGCTGCTCATCCAGAACGCTCCGGCCCCACTGGTGCTGGATGCCGATGCGCTGAACATTCTGGCGGAGAACAGGACCTGGCTGGCTTTTCTGCCTTCGGGCACCATCCTAACCCCGCACCCCA
Organism: Bacteroidota bacterium; assembly: GCA_018266685.1. GTDB lineage: Bacteria > Bacteroidota > Bacteroidia > Flavobacteriales_F > PHOS-HE28 > PHOS-HE28. The sequence goes on along the minus strand of JAFDZY010000318.1, from coordinate 7,977 downwards.
AGGAGTTTGAGCGTTTTACAGGCAAAGCGGAGAGTGATGGGCACCGGCTGCGCTTGGCCAAGGAGATGGCCCTGCGCTTCAAGGTGGTGCTGGTGCTGAAGGGTGCGTACACGGCGGTATGCGCACCGGACGGCAGGGTTTATTTCAATGCCACTGGCAATCCCGGTATGGCCAAGGGTGGTAGCGGGGACGTGCTCACCGGAATCATCACAAGCCTTCGGGCACAAGGGCTCGATTCCCTTTCTTCCGCCTTGTTGGGCGTGCATGCCCATGGCTTGGCCGGTGATCTTGCCGCAGAAGAATTGGGCATGGACGGCATGCTCCCCTCGGACCTTATTGGGAAGTTGCCGTTGGCATGGAAGCAATTGCGGCAGTTGGCCGGATAGCGCGTTGCACAACAGCGTGTGAAACGGGGGGAGGGGTCGCCGGAAGGAGCTGATTCCCTCACAGCAAACCCTCCACCGGTCCCTTCCCTTCGCGGATCACTGCGGGCTCCCCTGAAGTCAGGTCGATCACGGTAGAACCGGTCAAGCCACCCATGCCGCCGTCAATCACCAGCTCCACCTGATGGCCGATGCGCCCATCGATCAATTCCGGGTCCGTGGTATGGTCCAGTACGGCATCATCGTCGTGCACGCTGGTCACTACCAGGGCATGGCCCAGTTCCTCCACCAAGGCGATGGGGATGGGGTGGTCCGGCACGCGAATACCCACAGTGTGCTTGTTGTTCTTGAACAGGCGGGGTATCGCGCTGCTTGCTGGCACAATGAAAGTATAGGGGCCGGGCAGGGCCTTTTTCATCACCCGGAAACCAGGCGTATCGATGGCCCTGGCATAAGTGCTTAGCTGACTGAGGTCCTTGCAGATCAAGGAGAGGTTCATCTTGTGCGCCTTCATGCCCTTGAGCCGCGCGATCACTTCAATGGCGCGGGCTTGGTGGGCACTGCAGGCAAAGGCATAGACGGTATCGGTAGGGCATACCACCACGGCCCCCCTGTTGAGGCGTTGCACCACATCCGTGATCTTGCGGGGTTCCGGGTTCTTCGGATGGATGGCAAGCAGCATCCTACTTCGCTGCCACTTTCTGCTGGGCGGCTTTCTTGTGGTCCGCCAGGAACTTCTCCAAACCGATGGTGGTGAGGGGATGGTCGAACAAGGCCAGAATTGCGCTCAGTGGGCAGGTGGCCACGTCGGCGCCGATCTCCGCGCACTGGATGATGTGCATGGGGTGGCGCACACTGGCAGCCAAGATCTGCGTGCTGTACCCGTAGTTGTCGTAGATGGTGCGGATCTGCTCAATGAGCTGCACCCCGTCGGTGCTGATGTCGTCCAAGCGGCCGATGAACGGGGAAACGTAGGTGGCACCGGCCTTGGCGGCCAGCAGGGCCTGCCCGGCGCTGAACACGAGGGTACAGTTGGTCTTGATGCCTTTGTCATGGAAATACTTGATCGCCCTTACACCATCGCGCGTCATAGGCAGCTTCACGGTGATGTTGGGGTGCAGGGCGGCGAGGTCTTCCCCTTCACGCACCATGCCTTCAAAATCCGTGGCGATCACTTCCGCGCTCACGTCGCCTTTGCCAACGATGTTGCAGATGTCCACGTAGTGCTTCATCACCCGGTCCGTCCCGGAGATGCCTTCTTTGGCCATCAGGGAAGGGTTGGTGGTTACGCCGTCCAGGATGCCGAGGTCCTGCGCTTCCTTGATCTGGGCCAAGCTGGCCGTGTCGATGAAGAATTTCATGGTGCAAAAGTGCGGGAATGGTTGTTGTGCGGTGCTGCAAAGGTACGCGGAGCGAACAGCCCTGTGGTTGTGCAACCCAAGGGCGGACGGGAGATGGGCGCCATGCCCGCCCGAGCGTTAGTTCACCCAGCGCACCACTGCCGTGCTGCCATTGGCAATGACGCGGATGCTGTACAGCCCATGGGGCAGATCACTCAATGGAAGCTTTATCCGGTTGCCAACGGAAAGTTGTGAGGCGTAGGCCGTCTTCCCTTGCGCATCGAACACCTGCACTTGGGCATCGCCTTGGAAGGCCGGTGACAGCAGCAGTACCGGAGCATCGGTGGGGTTTTGTTCCAAGCGCACCCGGTCCCTGGTTGTGGAAACATGCGCAACGCCCGTGCTGATGTCCAAGCTGTCCAAGTTTTGTGCATAGATGCCATTGGGGCTACGGTCATCTTGCCATACGGCCACCATTTGGCCGTCCTCTTCACCCGTTAATTGGATGTCGTCCTTGTTGCTGTTTGCCGTGCAGAGGTCGCGTTGGGCCGGGGTCCAAACCGGAGTGCCGTCCAATGCCACCCGTGTTGCGGCAATGTGAACCTGGCCGAATGTGCCCGAGATATGTGCGATCACTGCGCCATCATCCGTGGCGGAAACATCCCATGGCGACACTGGCGCAGCTCCCATCGGAATTACAGTAACTGCCTGGTCGCCCAACAGACGTGTGCCAGCGGTGTCCAATCGCTGCACGGCAACGCCGGACTGCCCTTGGGCGCCGTCAGTGATCTGCAGCGGCACCATCAGGCCCTCGTCGTTGCCTATAAGAGCCAATCCTTTGCCTGCGGTGAACTTCTGGATGGAGGCTAAATTGTCCGTGCGTGTGCCGTCGATGGACCAAAGCGAACCATTGACACGCACGCGCTGTACATAGACGTCCGTGAAATTGGCATTGTCAGGATTGCCGGTATTGAAGGCCAGGAAAAACCCATCTTGGCCATCGGAAACCGGTTCGGGGAAGTAGAAGAAGGCCACGGGCTTGGACGAGACTTGAACTGCATTTGGCCATACCGATATGCCATAGGCGTCATAGCGCTGGGCGTACATCGTTCCCGGCGGAATGCCAAAGCTTCCGTTGCTTACCACGTATTGCAGGATGAAGCCTCCATCATGCGTGGCGATCAATTTGGGCCGGCTCACCTTGGTGCTTGCATCAATCAACATGGGTGTTGCCAATAGCTGTGCTCCCGCAGGACCCACCAGTTGGACTGCAACCATTCCCGGCGCATCATTCGTGTTCCAAGCGATGGCCGCGTTGCCATTGCTCAATGCGGCAACCACAGGGGCAAGCCCGGTTGTTCCGGGAGTTGGCAGTTGCACCCCGTTCGGCCCCCAGAGAAAAGTGCCGTCCGGTCCGATCTTATAGGCTACCACATCCAGGTCGCCCGTGCGTTCATCCTGAAAGGCCACGATGGCGTTGCCGTCATCATCGCTCTTCAGGTCGTAACGGAAAATGGCGCTGTTCTGTGGTTGGTCGCTCACCACCAACCCCGTATCCGGCCAAAGGGGGATGCCGCCTGCATCCAGCCGTTGCATGCGCAACTGGTATTGGCCGAAAGGGTTTTCAAACCAACTGACGTAAGTGCTTCCGTCAGGTCCTTCCGCCGTCAACGGGGTGGTTGCTTCGCCCGTGTTTACGGACCGTACGGTAGTGTTCACGGAGACATCGGTGGTCCACTGGGCATTCACGGTGAGGGTGGTTGCCAATGCATATACAGTGAGGGTAACGCTTCGTGTCATGGTTGATGGTGTTTCATGGATGCACACGTGTGCCCTTCACAGACGCTCCACGATGCCGAAAGGTTCGCTTGCGCCAGGTTCCTCCGGTAAATGATCGCACTATTTGTACTCCTTCATCATCAGCCGCTGGAAAAACCGGCCGGGAAGCAGTTTCTTCAGAAACACGGCCAAGCGCTGCTTGCCATGTGCGGCGTAATAGACGGTTTTCGGCCTTTCCGTGCCCATGATGCGCTCCACCAAACGGGCCACCTCCACGGGGTCGCGGCTGTAATGCAGGCTGCCGCCCAGCAATTCCATCGCCCGTTCGTAGCCCGCCTTGTAGGCATCGCCGATCACCGCAGGACGGATGCGGTTGGCCCCAATGTTGGTATTGAATTCACCGGGCTGCAGTGTTAACGCATAGATTCCAAAAGGCTTCACCTCCATGCTGAGCGTTTCGGTGTAACGCTCCAGCGCAGCCTTGCTGGCGCTGTAAAAACCACGATAGGGCAGGCCGAAGTTGGCTGCCAGGCTGGTGATGTTGATGATGAGCCCGCAGCCTTGCCTGCGCATCTGCGGAAGCACCCCCCGCACCACCCGGTGCGTGCCGATCACGTTGGTGTCGAAAAGTGCGGTTGCCTGTTCCGGCAACAGGTCTTCCGTAGCGCCCTGGATGCCCACGCCTGCGTTGTTCACCACCACATCGATGCGGCCTGAAGTGCTGATCACTTCATGGATGGCGTGTTGCACCGAGACCTCATCAGCCAGGTCCATGGTGATGAACCGGTAGTTTGATGGTTGGTCCAGGGCTTTGCGCGAGGTGCCGTAGACGGTGTGGCCTGCCGCAGCCAGGTGTTCGCAGATCGCTTTCCCCAGCCCACTGGAGCCTCCGGTTACCAGTACTACCTTGTGTTGCTGGGGCATCGGGGAGGGCAAAAAAAGAGGGGCAAGCTCCTCGCATCGCTCCGCTACAACCGCCTACCCTTGCTGCCTTCCGGCCCTGGGGGGTTCAGCAGGAGCTGGACGTACAAGACTTGCCCCGCGCCAAAGGTAATGCCGTTTTCCCGATCACAGCCACAACAGCCGTAACCCTACTGCAAAGAGCGAGGCGGCCAATACCCGTACGATCCATTCGGGCCGTGTGCGGTGGGAGGCCCACGCCCCAAGCTGGGCGCCGGCCACTACGCCCGCACCCAGAGCCAGCACCAAAGGCCAGCTGGTGTTCAAGTTGCCTTGGGCCAAGTGCGCGCCGGTGCCCGCCAAGGACATGATCGCCAGGATGAAATGCGAGGTGGCCGTGGCAATGGGCACCGGGAAATGCAGCAGTGTAGTGAGCACCGGCACGTGGATGATGCCGCCGCCAATGCCCAGTAAGCTGGATAAAAATCCCACCGCGAAGCTGATGCTGACGCCCGTGGCCATGTTGAAGGACCAGGAATAAGTGGTGCCTTCGCTGTCCGTGAGCTTCCGGAGCACCCGGTAGGTACGCGTGACCAACGAGCGTGTTTGGTATTGCGGCTTCAGGAAGAGGAACAGGGCGAGGCCCATCAGTACCAGGCCCAGCAGGATGTCGAACGAATCACGCTGGATGTATTTGGTGGTGTAAGCACCCATGATGGCGCCCGGTAGCGTGGCTAGCGCAAAGGCCCGGCCGGAGCGGTAATCAATCCGTTTTAGGCGGGAATAGGCCAGGGATCCCGAGATGGAGTTGATGAAGACCACGGCCAATGAAATGCTGGTGAGCGATTCCGGGCTTTTGTCCGGATAGAGCATCAGCAGCACCGGAAGCAGGATGAAGCCGCCCCCGGCACCTATCAGGGTGCCGATGGTGCCTACCCCGAACCCGAGCAGCATGAATTCCACAAAGTGCAACAGGTCCATAATACTGCCCCGATACACGAACCACGCGTATACAGTGCGGACAATGTAGGGATTCCCGCAATCCCATGCAGCGCGCACAATGTGCGATCCGCCTTATTCCGCCGTGCGGACGAAGCGGCCGGTTGCCACGTTGGCACGGTCGGTGATGCGTACCGTCCAAGCTCCGGGGGCCACCGTTGATGCATCCAGCACAAAGCCGTCGGTGCGGTAAATCAGCGGCCGGACCAGGGCTTTTCGGCCCGTGGCATCGATCAATTCCACGGCCATGGCCCTGGAAGGCACAAATGGCAATGTGATGTTGACCAGCCCGGTAGCGGGGTTTGGCCAAATACTGGTGATAGTTTGCCTGCCCAGGTCAGGCGGGCAGGAAATGCCGGTGCTGGTACCGGTGGTATGCCCGCCGTCGGGGTCAACGGAGACCAGACCGTCCAGTTCCGGGCACTCCAGTACGTTCACGGTGACCGTGGCGGTGTCCATCCCTTGCGTGGTCATTACTGCATAGTAATACACACCGGCGGGATCTGATGCCGGATCGAAGATGTCGTCCACCTGTGGATCTGCGGCCGTGGTCCAGGTGCCATCGGGGCAGGGGGCGCCGCCCAGTAGGCTGAACAGTTCAAAGGGCGGGTCAACCAGGCAAACGGTGACCGTGCTGTCCGTGCCGGCATTGCAGGGCGGTGGGCAGTTCACCACGTAGATCGAAGTTCCCAGCACATCCAATCCGGCACATATTGATCCACCGCCTTGTACCAGCATCGCGTTCAGGTCGTAGGCCGTGGTGGTGCCGAACTGCACCATGGAAGCATTGAAAGTGGACGGGTCGTAGGCAAAGGCGTGAATGTGGTACACACCGGTGTCCATTACCGTGAATGCAGGCACGCCGCTCAAAGCCTGCAAGGTGAAATCAGGACTCTGGGACAACAGATAGCCCAGCACGAAGCCGTCCGGCAATGCATAGTCCCCATTGGAGGCCGCAGCGATGATGGCGCTGCCGTCCCCGAAGCAAATTTGGTTGTTCTCCGCGATCATGGTGCCGGCATCCACTTGGCAGGTCGGCGTGCAATCCGCTACCTGGAAGAAGGCACCGTTCAAGTCCAACGCGGCGCAGATGTCCCCTTCGCCCTGCATCAATTGCATGTCCACATCCGCGATGCTGGTAACGCCGGGCACAATACCGGACAGGTTGAACGTTGCCGGGTTGTACACGAACATGTGGATCCGGTAGCTGCCGGCAGCCGTTACCGTGAATTCGGGCAGGGTGCCCACTTCCAAGATTGTTTGTGCCCCGCTGCCTTCGCTGAGCAGGTACGCTGCGGAAAAACCTGCAGGGATCACGGCGCTGCCGTCGATGGTGGCACTGAGCACCGCCATGCCTTTTGCAAGGCACTGGTCAGGCTGGTCTGCGCTGGCTACGCCGGCTACAGCGGTGCAAGCTTTCGTGCATTCGCCCGTTTTTACCGGCGCGCCGCTGATGTCGAGGCTTGCGCAAATGCTTCCTCCACCTTGCAGCAGCATGCTCTGGAGGTCGTATGCCGTGGTTGTTCCCAACTGCACCTGGCCCAAGTCCAGCGTATTGGGGTCGTAGATCAGGTTGTGAATGCGCCAAACATCCACCGTGCCCACCGTAAATGAAGGAGAGCTGGCGATCTGCTCAATGATCAGCCCATTGGTGCGTGTAAGCAGGAAGCGCTGCTGGAACCCGGTAGGAGCAATGCTGCCGCCGCTGACGCTTGCGGTGAGCGTGGCCTGGTTGTTCTGGAGGCAAACAGTGGTGCTGTCCATGTACATGCCCGAAGCGAATGCGCTGCAAGTCGGTTCGCATGCCATGGTTTTCACGGCTGCGCCGGTCATGCTCAGGCTTCCGCACACGGTGCCGCCCCCTTGGGTAAGCTGTGCCTGGATATCATAGGCGCTGGTGCTGCCCAGTTGCACTGTTCCGAGGTCCAAGCCTGCGGGATCGTACACCAACCGGTGCATGCGCCACACATCCACCGTGTTCACCGTGAAGCTGGGAACCGTCCCGATTTGTTCAATGGTCAAGCCGTTGGTGCGGGTAAGGAGATAAGTGATGGCGAATCCGGGAGGCACAACGGCATCGCCGGAAGGAATCCCGGTGATCACGGCCTGCCCTTGTTCCAGGCAGATGGGGCCCACATCAACGGAGATGGTGCCTGCGAATGCGTTGCATTCCGATTGGGCGCTGCTTCGCAATGGCGAGGCCAACAGGGCCAGGCAGGAAACGGCGGTTATGAAATGGCGCAGGGGGGCGGAGAAGTATTCCATCGCAAAGAGGATAGTTGGGAAAGGGGAGGCAAACTACTAAAACCAACGGTGTTGTTCCAAATGAACGACCGGCCTTGACGGAATTTGCCTCACGCAACAGCGGTTACCAGGATGTGCTGAACGCCAGCACCCAGGGCGAAATCGAATGTTTCCCCGGCCTTTCTGCCCAAGAGGGCTTGGGCGATGGGTGCGGTGTAGGCAATTTTTCCTTCGTTGATCCGGGCTTCGTCCACGCCCACCAGGGTGAATGTGCGGTCAGTTCCTTGCTGGGGGCCATGGATGATGCGGAAGGAAACAGTGCACCCGAAGCG